>JAYVDI010000103.1:0-31561 GCA_043749505.1 Schlesneria sp.
GCCGCGATGAATGCCCTCACCTACGTGCGCGGTCAGGAACCGAAGACGTTCGCCACGCTGAGCAAGTTCATCAAGGACGACGTCGATCGCGCCGCGGCCATCCGCGCGCTGCAACGTCTGCCGCGAGCCACCTGGCCGAAGGACGATGCTCCCGCTCTGGTCGATGTTCTCATTGCATCGATCCAGAAGACGCCCGCTGCCGACCGGACCTCACCGGCGTCGCTCGACGCCCTCGAATTCGCTGACGCCCTGACCACGCTCCTGCCAGTAGATCGCGCGAAAGTCCTGCGGAAGACGCTGGGCGAACTCGGCGTGAAGGTCATTAAGATCGGCACCGTCTTCGAGAAGATGTCGTTCGACAAGGACGTGATCGTCATTCAGGCGGGCAAGCCGGTGGAGTTCCTGCTCGAAAACAGCGACCTCATGCCGCACAACTTCGCCATCCTGCAACCTGGCTCACTGGAAGAGATCGGTCTGATGTCGGAGGCCCAGGCCCAGCAACCCGCCTTCGCCGCGCAGTATTACATCCCCAGTTCGAACAAGGTGCTGGCCAAGAGCACGCTGATGCAGCCGCGCGATTCGCAGAAACTTAGTTTCACGGCTCCGTCCAAGGCAGGGGTCTATCCGATCCTTTGCACGTACCCCGGCCACTGGCGTCGGATGTATGCGGCTCTCTACGTCGTGCCCGATCTTGATGCCTACCTCGACAGCCCCGATGCGTACTTGTCCGCGAGCAAGATCGTGCCGCAGGATGCCCTGCTAAAGAACGCCCGCCCGCGTACCGAATGGAAGTTGGATGACCTCGAAGAAGCCGTGGCCGAGATGTCGAAGTCTCACGGCCGCAGCTATGGCAACGGCAAGCAACTCTTCACGGTCGCCAACTGCGTCGGCTGCCATAAGCTGGACGGAGTCGGCAAAGATTTCGGCCCCGATCTGGTGAAGCTCGACGCCAAGTGGGGCACGGCCGAAATCGTGAAGGAGATCTTCGACCCGAGCCTCAAGATCAACGAGAAGTACATCTCGAACATCATTGAACTGGCCAGCGGCAAGGTTCTGACTGGCCTCGTGGTGGAGGAGACTCCCGACGTGATCAAGCTCGTCGAAAACCCGCTGGTCAAAACCGACCCGATCATCATCAAACGGGGCGACGTGGTGGACCGTCAAAAGTCCAAGACCTCAATCATGCCGAAGGGCCTGCTGGACAAACTGACCAAGGACGAAATCCTCGACCTGATCGCCTACGTCAACGCCCGAGGCAACAAGAACCACGAACTGTTCCACAACGCGGGACATGACCACAAGTGATGCGATTGGTTTGACGTTCGAGTTCATGATCTGAAGCCCGGTGTTCAACGAGACGCCGGGCTTCTTTTGTTGACTTGAGCCGTCGGCTTGCTGTGAGGACATTCCCTCTGGCGCATCGGTGTTCTTGGACGCCAATGTCTTCAGCAACTCGGAAACATCCTGCGGTTGTTCCGACGCGGACAGTCGCGCGGACGAAGCGGCCGCCAGTGCCGCGATCGCAATGAACTTGAGCCGACACGCTAAGGATCGGCGCAGCAATCACTGTCGCATCATGGCGGATGCTGCCAGCATCCGAACCATGACAGTTATTGCTGTGACGATCCTTAGCTTTTTGCGAGTGCCTCCTTAGAATCCCCATCCGGCGAAGATTTTGACTCCGATCGTGTTCTTCGTCTCGGCCACCTCTCGCCTGCTTTCTTCAGGTTGCTCAAATCGTTCCTTGATCGTTTGTCGAGGTTTCATGACTGCCCATCGCCCGCTCTCCGCGCCTCTGGACCGACCGATTCGCTTGGCTATCTTGATTTCCGGTGGTGGTACCACGCTGACAAATCTCGTGGCGAAAATGTCGGCCGGAACGCTTTCCGCTGAAATCCCGCTCGTCATTGCCAGCCGACCTGATTGCAGTGGCATCGCCCGTGCGACGGCTGCCGGTTTGCGGTGCGAGGTCGTTGAGCGGAAGACTTTCGCCAGCGTGGCCGAGTTCAGCGACGCGATCTTCGCGCTGTGTCGCGAAGCGGCCGTTGATCTCGTGGTCTGCGGTGGGTTCCTTTCGCTACTCACGATCCCTGCCGACTACTCCGGTCGCGTGATGAACATTCATCCGTCGTTGATTCCGGCGTTCAGCGGCAAAGGCTTTCACGGTCATCACGTTCACGAAGCGGTTTTGGCTCGTGGTGCCAAAGTCAGCGGTTGCACGGTCCACTTCGTCGATGACGAATACGACCACGGACCAATCATTGCGCAGCGCGTGGTCCCTGTCGCGGACAACGACACCGCCGAACTACTCGCCGCCCGCGTATTTGCCGCCGAATGTGAAGCCCTTCCCGCAGCGATCCGCCTGTTTGCGTCCGGGCGATTGGAAATCGAAAACGGCCGAGTTCGCACCGTTCGCGTTTAGAAACGCGGTCGCAATCACTTCCCGATCAGCCGCAGGGCGCTAGCCCCGGTTTGGATGACACAAACCGGGGCTAGCGCCCTGCGGCTGAAAGCAGCCTGCTTTACTTCGGGAAGTGATTGCGACCGCGTTCCTTAGAAACTGCCTGCAACACTGTTTGAACCTTGGAGAACTCTTTATGCGGAATCGCGTCCGTTGGTTTCGTCGCGTCGCCATCGTCGCTGCCGTTTGTCTGGTGCAGACGATGCTCGTGGGAGTTGCCTTGGCCGAGGAACCAGCCGGATTTTCAAAGTCGCTCTTCGACGGCGTGTCGCTGCACGGTTGGTCTGTCGAGAACGATTGTGAGGTTGATGTGATCGACGGCTGCATCCGGCTCAAGTCGGGAGATGGTTGGTTGCGGAGTCATCATGCGTATCGCGACTTCGAGCTGCATGTCGAATGGAAAGCGTTGAAGCCGCAGGGCTATGACGCGGGGCTTTACATTCGAGCCGCTCAAGAGGGAAAGCCCGGTCCCAAGCCGTCTCACCAAATCAACCTGTTGCAGGGGAAGGAAGGGAACATCGGCGACCTGCCCGGCGCACAAAGCACCGGCCTCGCAAAATCTGCAGGAGAATGGAATGCCTTCGATGTGCGCGTTGTCGGTGACACGGTGTCACTCAAGATCAACGGCCAGCCCGCGTATTCCGTATCGGGTTTGAAGCAGCCTGACGGACACATCGGCTTCCAAGTGGAAGTTCCGGTCGGCGGTCCGTTCCTGTTGAAGAACATTCGCATCACGGAACTTGGCTATCGACCGCTGTTCAACGGACGCGATCTGACTGGCTGGCAGCCCGTCGGTGATGTGGCTGAAGCGTGTTGGTCGGTTGCCGATGGACTGCTGGTTTGCTCAGGTAAAAAGGGACCGTGGTTGCGGAGCGACGCCGAGTTTGATGACTTCAACGTGCGACTCGAATATCGCCTCTCGACTGGCGGTAACAGTGGGATGTACGTTCGAGTCCCCTTGGACGGCAATCATCACCGCGACAACGACACGTTGCCGCCCGCCGGTTTTGAAGTGCAGATTCTCGACGACGCCGCTCCGGGGCATCTCAAGCTCAAGGACTACCAGTACTCGGCTTCGATCTACGACATCGCGGGAGCCAACCCACGCGTCAGTCGCCCGGTCGGCGAATGGAACTCGCTGGAAATCAACTGTCGAGGCCAGCATGTCACGACGTGGCACAACGGTCACCGTGTCACGAACGTCACGGCCACCGACTTACCGTTGCTCGGCCTTCGCTCGACGAAGGGCTTTCTCGGCCTGCAAAACCACAACACGGTCGTCAAGCTGCGCGACATTCGGATTGGTTCGGCGGTCGAGGTTCCGGTGAAGTGAGTTGGTGGTACAGGACTCGTCCTCACCGCAGTGGGACGTAGGGAGACATCTGAGCGGGGGACGTGAGTCCCCCGGTCTCTGGGGCGTTAGCCCGTTTTTTAAGAACCGGGGGACTCACGTCCCCCGCTCAGAAACGACTTACATCAGCCCTGCTGCGCCGCCTTCCACAGGTTGAACGTGATGTGGGCCTGTCCCTGATGATGGGCCTCATGCCAGACCATGATCTGCATGATGCGGCGCAGTGGCCAGCCTCGTTCGACGTACCACTTGGGGATCGTGTCGAGGTCTTCGTCCTTCATCTGCGCGATGACGGGGACGAGGTGCGACCGTGATTCGTCGAGAATCTTGCGGATCGTCCCAATGCCGGGGACATCCTGATCGGGAACGCTGCCAAACTTGAAACGCGGCACCAGCTCCGGCCAACACGGAGTTGTCTCGTTCAGCCGCTCGGTTGCCGTCAGCTCTTCGGTGATGCCGATGTGCGTCAGTTGCCATCCGATGTGCGCGCGGCCCGGTCCCGGCTGCCATCGCAACACCGCCGCCGGATCGGGGAGCTTGGCGATCTCATCCAGAGTCATCAGCGTGCGCATACGAACGAACTCAAGCATTTGAACGGCGACATCGGCGAAGGACATTGGCGGGTTCCTGTGAGGGTGATGACGAGTGAATGGCGGGATTGCGAGTCAGAGTGGCGATCAGGGGTCAGGGGTTCCGCACGCGGCCAACGCGCGGTCAATACGTGCGAGACAGTGGTCTCGCCCGAGGATGGACAGCGCGTCGAACAGACCGATTCCTTGTGCGCGTCCGGTCGTGGCGATGCGCAGCGCGTGGACGACTTGGGCGATCTTGATTCCCTGCGCTTCGACGAACCGGTGAACGAGTCCGTCCAGTGTCGCGGCATCGAATGGTTCAATCGTGGCCAGCTCCGCGCGGAGTGACTTCAACAAACCGGGGGCTTCCTCAGCCCCGCGAATCCGCTGCTGAAACGCCTTCTCGTCGAAAACCAAGGCGTCGTCGCTGACGAAAAATTCTTTGAAGTCGAGGACATCACTGAAGACCTTGAGCCGATCCGCCATCGCCGTGAGGACTCGTCCAACGTGAGCTTTCGCGTTGGCATCGACTTCCTCGGGAATGAGCTTCGTCTGTTGAAGGAACGGGATGCAGCCCGCCACTTTCTCGTTGAGCGGCAACTGGTTCATCCAATGCTGCTGGTAGCTCTGAAGCTTTTCAGTGTCGTACCCGGCGGGAGCCTTCACGATGCGGTCGAGCGTGAAGTTTTCGATCACGGTGTCGAGCGACAGGATTTCGGTCTTGTCATCCAGTGACCAGCCGAGCCGTGAGAGGCCATTCAAAATTCCAGCGGGCAAGTATCCGAGTCGTTCGTAGTATTCGACCATCACCGGGTTGAGCGTCGTCGAATTTCCAAGTCCTAGTTGCGGGAAGACCTCGTCAGCGCGATCAAACATCTTTTTGAGTTGCGGGCTGTTGCGCAGCTTCTCGACATCGCGCTTGCTCAATTTCTTGGTCGATCCTGGCGCGGTGATGAACGGGATGTGTGCGAACACCGGCAACGTATTGCCGAGCGCCTGATGCAGCAGCGCCTGAACGGCCGTGTTGGTGAGATGCTCTTCCGCTCTGATGACGTGCGTGATCTGCATGTGAGCGTCATCGACGACCGTCGCGAAGTTGTAGAGGACCGAGCCGTTGCTCCGCATGATGACCGGATCGGGCATGAGCGCGCCATCCCATTCCACATGGCCGCGCACGGCGTCGTCGATGGCGATTTTTTGGTCTCGCGGTATGAGGAACCGGACGACGAACGGTTTGCCTGCCGCGTCGAGTTCCTCACGTTGAGCAGGACTCAGATCGAGCGACCGCCGCACATTGAGGTACGTTTGCTTGGCACCTTCCGCCGCAGCGCGATCAGCGGCGACTTGCTCGGGAGTTTCGTAGTCCCGAAACGCTTTGCCCTCGGCGAGCAGCTTCTCAACGGCGGCGGTGTAGAGGTGTGTTCGTTGCGATTGGAAGTACGGGCCGAACGCGCCGCCGACTTCCGGGCCTTCGTCCCAATTCAGCCCCAACCAGCGAAAGGCTCGAAAAATCGGGGCGAGAGCCGCCTCGACATTGCGCTGCTGATCGGTGTCGTCGATCCGTAGGATGAACGTCCCGTGATTATGTCGCGCCCACAACCAGACGAAGAGCGCGGTTCGCATCCCGCCAATGTGCATGTAGCCCGTCGGACTGGGAGCGAAGCGAGTCCTCACGGGAAGACACGCGGGGACTGAAGCGGAGACGGTCATTGAACTCACCTAGAAAATGCCAGCAAATGGAGGCGGTATAATAGCTGCCGTCCTGCGCGAGATGAAGCGGCTCCAGGACCATCGCCTTTTTCACGGTAGGGTGGGGCAAACTCGCTTCGAGCGCTGGCCCACCATCATGCAATCACTGGAAATCATGGTGGGCCGGCGCGGCGAAGCGCCGCTGGTCCTACCCTACAGGTTTCACAGACCCAAGACGGTGATGACCCTGCCTCGTGCTGCGATCACGGTGCAATCCCGCAGGGCTTCGATTACGATCCCGCCGCCCGTTCAACCTTTTTTTGGAGCTGCCCGCATGATTTCATCCGCCGCCAGTCGCCGTCAGTTTCTTCAGTCGGTCGGAGCCGCCGCGTTCGTCGGTGCTGCGCTTCCGATCTCCCATTCAGACGCTTTTGCCAAGGATGCCGCTGTGCCTGATTCATTCCCGATCATCGATACACACCAACATCTGTGGGACACGACCAAATTCAAATTGCCGTGGCACAAGGGGGACGACACGAAGCCGCTGCAACGGAGCTTCGTCATGTCCGATTACCTCGAAGCAATCAAGGGTCTGAACGTCGTAAAGACGGTCTACATGGAAGTCGATGTCGCCCCCGAGCAACAGTTGCAGGAAGCGGACTACGTGATCGATCTCTGCCAGCGCGGTGACAATCCGATGAAGGCCGCCGTCATTTCCGGCCGTCCCGGTACGCCGGGCTTTGAGCCATACATCCGCAAGCTGGCCCAAAGCAAGTTCATCAAGGGCGTGCGGCAGGTGCTGCACGGGGAGACCGATCCGCCCGGCTTCTGCCTCCAGCCGAAGTTCGTTGAAAGCATTCAACTGCTCGGTGAACTGGGAATGAGCTTCGACCTCTGCCTCCGCTCGGGCGAAGTTCTCGACGCCGTGAAGCTCGTCGATCAATGCCCCAAGACACGGTTCATCATCGATCACTGCGGCAACATGAGCGTCACGTCCACCGATCAGTCGGCTCGCACGCTGTGGCTGAAAGGAATGCGAGCGATGGCCGAGCGCAAGAACACCGTCTGCAAGGTTTCCGGAATCATCGTCACCGCCAACCCGAACTGGAAATCGGATGACCTCGCCCCGAACATCAACGATACGATCAACACGTTTGGAGACGATCGCGTGATGTTCGCTGGCGACTGGCCCGTCTGCACGCTGAAGGCGTCGTTCACTCAATGGGTGAATGCCCTCAAACACATCGTGAAGGACCGGTCAGTCGTCTTTCAGAAGAAGCTCTTCCACGACAACGCCGCCCAATTCTACGGTATCTGAGTGGCAGTGAATGCCTCAACGTTGTTCGCGCAGCCTTGAGGCATGTCCCTCACGTAGCCAAAAGTGAGACCTTTGAACGGGGCAGTGTCAGCCTGCGGTTCTTTGAAAACGGGCTGACGCCGCCCCGCTCAGATGTTTCATCGATGACGGCGTGGGGTCTGGTGCGTCATCAACGCTAAGGGGCTGCACATGTACTACAACTGAGAATTTCGGGAGTGATCGTGTCGTTCCAATGGGTTGCCGCGTCACGGAAGCTCTGTTCTGAGCCATTTTTCTGCTGCTCATTTTTCTGCCTTGTTCTTTGAGGAAGCGGCAGAAAAATGAGTGGCAGAAAGATCTGAGTTCGTGCCGTTCTGCGATTTGGGGCCTGATCGCCATCCGCGAACTCTCGGAGATTGATTCTGCGCAGCCCCTAAAGACTTCGGGTTACGTGATGCGGCACCGGTTCGGAAGCAACCACACCAAGGGCGGGCGATGTCGGAACACTCACTGCGGCTGATGATGACGGTTCGCGATGACTCGCCGCGCGTCGCGCAGGTCTGCGCCGACTTGACGGAGTTCTTGTCACAGCAGCCGGGCGTAAAGCTGACGGTCGTGGGAACACCCGACAAATTGAAGCTCGGGCGAAGGCAGGTTGATCTCGTCGTCGTGCTCGGAGGCGACGGCACGATGCTGCGAACGTGTCGACAACTCGGGACGAGACAACTGCCGATCATGGGCGTGAACCTCGGGCGACTCGGGTTCCTCGCCGACCTCTCACCTGATGAGTTTCAGAAGCGGTTCGCTGAGATTCTCGCCGGAAAGTTCACGGTCAGTCAGCACCTGATGTTTTCGTGTCGCCTGTTGCGAGCGGACGGTTCGCACGAAACGCATCTCGGACTGAATGAGGTCACGATTCATTCTGGTGCCGCGCTGCGCATGCTGCGGATCGACCTTGCGATCAACGGGGAAGCGGTCACGACGTATGGCTGCGACGGCCTGATTCTGAGTACGCCGGTCGGCTCAACGGCGCACAGTCTTGCGGCGGGAGGCCCGTTGTTGCGACAAGACCTGCAAGCGTTCGTCATCACGCCGATCAGTCCGCACACGTTGACGAACCGCCCGCTCGTCGATCGTGCTGACAGCGTCTACTTGATGACTGTCCCCGACTGTCCGGAAGGAACGACGCTCGTCATCGACGGTCAGATCAAGCGACCGCTGCACACGGGCGACCGAATTGAAGTGAAGCAGGCTCCCGTCAGTTTCCAACTCGCGAGACTGAGCGATCACAGCTACTACGCGACCCTGCACAACAAGCTCGGCTGGGGTGGGATGCCAAACGGCGGTTTGTAGTTGAAGGTCGGCGTTGAGGCGTCTTGTTCTACCGTTTAACCGCGCGGGCAACGCCCCGCGCGTGGGGGGAGAGAAACGGCATTCCCTGTCGTTCGACGCGCGGGGCGTTGCCCACGCGGTTAAACGAGGCGAGGCATGGTCTCCGCCGCGCGCTCACTGGAACTGGCTCGCCAGTTCAATCAGCGACTTCACGCCGTAGCCGGTGGCTCCCCCTTCGCGGTGCGGCTTGTTCGACGACGCGAACGCTGGCCCGGCGATGTCGAGGTGAACCCACGGCTTGTCTCCGACGAACCGCTTCAAAAATCGCGCGGCCGTGATCGCGCCGCCCCAGCGCCCGCCCGTGTTCTTGATGTCGCCGATGTCACCCTTAATGAGATCGTCGTACAGCTCCCACATCGGCAGTTGCCAAACGTCTTCGCCCGTTGTTTTCGCTGCGGCAAGAACACTGTCGCACCAAGGCTGATCGTTGGTGAAGGCTCCCGCGACATCTTCACCCAGCGCGACGACGCACGCTCCCGTGAGAGTCGCCAGGTCCACGATCTTGTCCACGCCGGAATCAACGGCGTAACTGAGCACGTCGGCCAGCACGAGCCGTCCCTCCGCGTCCGTGTTGAGAACTTCGATCGTCACGCCGTTGCGCGCGGTCAGGATGTCGCCCAGTTTGAAGGCCGCTCCGCCGGTCATGTTCTCGACGAGGCCCATGTATCCGACGACGTTGACGGGGAGCTTCATCCGCGCGATCGCCGACATCGCACCGAGGACCGTCGCTGCGCCCGCCATGTCGCACTTCATCGTCAACATGCCGTCGGTCGGCTTGAGCGAGAGACCGCCGCTGTCGAACGTGACTCCCTTTCCGACGAGTGCCAGTCGCGGAGCATTCGGACCACCTCCATCGTGCGAGACGATCACCATCCGCGGCGGCTGCGGACTTCCCTGCGAGACCGCCAGCAGCGATCGCATCCGTTCCTGTTCGAGTCGCGGCTGATCGAAGACTTCGCAGCGGAGACCGCAATCGGCCGCGACCGCTTCCGCGCGCTTCGCAAACCCAATGGGTGTGATCTCCATCGCCGGACGATTCACGAGGTCTCGCGTGAGATTGATCGCCTGTCCCACGATGCGACCGCGAGTGATCGCCGCATCCAACTCGGCCGGTCGTCCGCTGTGCGAGGCAATCGTCGCGCTGGCAAATTGGAACCGATTCCGCTCCGCTCGAAAGAGGTCTTGTCCGAGCGAGCCAACTTGGACGGCGGTCGCAGCCGCAGCAACAAAATCGATGATGCAAACCGCTCCCACATCCGCGTCTGGAACGCCGATGGCAACGTTCGTTTCTTTCTTATCCGAAATCGCTCGCGCTGCCGTAACAAGTGCCTTGTCGAGCCGCCCGGCCGACAACTCATCGGCCTTCCCCAGCCCGATGAACAGTACGCGCGCGGCCGCGATCCCCGAGACACCGCGCAACGCAACGACCGACGCCAGCTTGCCCGTCAGATCACCCGCCTCTTTCAAACGCGAGACCACTCCCCCCAACGCCTCGTCCAATTGTCCGAGCTGCCCGGTGATCTCAACCGGTTCCAAAACCGGAACGACGAGCCAATCAGCGGCAACCTGCGTCCACAAGGCGTGTGATCTGCGAATGTCCATGTTGTGGTCTCTCGTTTGGTATGAAAATATTTCGAGGGCGGGCGTCAGCCCGTTGTGCGACCACTAATTCAACGTCGCCAACAACCGCTCGGCGACGCGCAGGTGGCTTTGCAACATCGCGCGATCTCTGTTTGAGCAAGTCTTGAGACAGTTTTCGAGCAGGTCGATCGCCGTTCCGGGTCGGTTCGACTTGAGGGCGATGATCGCGAGATCACGACGGTGATCGGCATCACCGGGATGCAGCGCTGTCAGCCGTCGCTGCACATGCCACGCGTGCTGCCACTGGTCGCCTTGCACATGCACCGCCTTCAAGTTGTTGAGCAACCTCACCACGATCTCGCGCGGTGAGGCCGGTTCGAGCGCCACCTCGATCTCATCGGCATTCAACCCACTGAGCGACTCCAACCAAGTACTGCAATCGTCGAAATTGAGAACCTGTCCGTCGTGATACGCATCCACGAACAGCGGCCCCTCGATCGTTTCGATTCGAGTCAGGAAGTGCATCGGCGCGGCGACCCCGGCCAACTCCAAACCGGCTCTTTGAGCCACCGCCACGTACACAACCGACAGGCTGATCGGGATCCCGATCCCGGTCTCAATGACGCGATTGATGTAGCTGCTCTCCGCATGTTGAAATGCTGACTTGTCACCGTGCAGGCCGTGTGTTCCTGATAGACAGCGTGACAACTCCTTCAGCATCGCTCGGTCGTCTTTGGCTCGCGTCAGATGGCTGCGAACTTCGTCAGCCCGCTTGTCGATCCACTCCCAAGTGTGAGCAAAATCGAGTTCCGGCTGAGCATCACGAGCCACCTCCAACGCCACCTGCATCAGATCAACATCAGAACGTCGAGCCAGCAACTTCTGGAACTCGTCGTCGTACAAAAATTCGAGATCAACATTCATGCGCAGGCCCAGCAAGTCGGAGGAAATGGGGCCGGATTGTAAGAGCCTGTCCAAATCGAGTCGAGCCGGATCGGCAGTGAAGCAGGGGCATCGCTTTTTTCAGTGTAGGGTGGGACCAGCTCGCTTCGAGCGCCGGCCCACCAACAGAAAACATCGAGAATTGCTGGTGGGCCGGCGCGGCGAAGCGCCACTGGTCCCACCCTACAGCCTGCCCAGTTCCTAAGCCGTTTCAGTGTACGCGATGGTCCTGCATGGTTGACGTTGCCCATCGCTCGCCGCAATTCTTGCTGAAGTTCCTGAACAAGCCTCATTCCAGACCATGAGTTCCACGATGAGATTCAACGCGTTCTCTGTTCTCGCTTTCTGCTTTGGTCCCTTTCTCCTGATCGGAGCGAGCGTCATGTTTGATTTCAATTGTTTGAGTGACGTGTCTGCCGCCGAGTACGACCGGCCTGGGAAGGAGGCTCATCAGAGTCGCTCGGTTATCGTGGCCAGGCATGGGGTCGTGGCAACGAGTCAGCCGTTGGCGGCGCAGGCGGGGTTGGACATTCTCAAGGCGGGGGGCAATGCGGTGGATGCCGCCATCGCGACGAACGCCATGCTGGGGGTGGTCGAACCGATGAGCTGCGGCATCGGCGGCGATCTGTTTGTCATCTACTGGGACAACAAAGCGAAGAAGATTTACGGGCTGAATGCCTCGGGGCGCAGTCCGCTCAAGCTGACGCGGTCCTTGCTGCGTGAGAAGGCCGACTCGAAGGGGCAGATCCCGGAGACCGGGCCGTTGTCGTGGTCGGTCCCCGGTTGTGTTGATGGCTGGGAAACACTGCGGTCTCGGTTTGGGACGAAGCCGCTGGGCGAGTTGCTTCAAGCGAGCATCGATACCGCCGAGCAGGGTTTTCCCGTCAGCGACATCATCGGCAGTGGCTGGCAGGGATCAGTAAAGAGCCTCTCCGCGTGGCCCGACTCGGCTCGTGTCTACCTGCGGCCAGACGAAGAACCCCTCACCGCCGGCCCCTCTCCCGACCATCGAAGCGGCGGTGCCCAAGCCGGGGCGAGGGGAGAAAGCTTGGCCGCGAACCGGCGTGCTCCGCAGGTCGGCGAGATCATGACGCTGCCCGAGTTGGCGGCGACCTATCGCGCGATCGCCTCCGAGGGGCGCGAGGTCTTCTACAAGGGTCGCATTGCTCAGGAGATCGTCTCGTTCAGCGAACAGCATGGCGGCCACTTCTGTCTGAGAGACTTTGCCGAACACAAAAGCGACTGGCTCGATCCCGTCTCAACCACGTATCGCGGACACACCGTGTGGGAGTTGCCTCCCAACGGACAGGGGATCGCCGCACTGCAGATGCTCAACATTCTGGAAGGCTTCGACGTGAAGTCGCTCGGGCCGAAGAGTGCCGAGTACGTCCATCTGTTTACCGAAGTGAAGAAGCTGGCGTTCGCGGACCGCGCGAAGTTCTATGCCGATCCCGCGTTCAATCGGTTGCCGACGAGCGAACTGATCTCGAAGGAGTACGCGGCCAAACAACGTTCGCGGATCGATCTCAACAAAGCGGCGGTCAATGTGCCGTCGGGAGATCCGAAGCTGGAACACGGCGACACGGTTTATCTCACCGTCATCGACAAGGACCGCAACTGCTGCTCGCTGATCCAGAGCCTCTACTTTGGATTCGGCTCGCAGGTTGTGCCAGGTCGCGTCGGCTTCGCCCTGCAAAATCGGGGTAATTTGTTTTCACTCGACGATCACCACTTGAACCGCTTCGAGCCAGGCAAGCGTCCGTTTCACACGATCATTCCGGCGATGGTCACGAAGGACGAGCAGCCGTGGTTCTGCTTCGGCGTCATGGGGGGCGACATGCAGCCGCAAGGGCACGTCCAAATCGTGGTCGATCTGATCGACTTCGGCCTCAACCCACAGATGGCGGGCGACCTGAGCCGCATCCGTCACGGAGGTTCAGCGACGCCGACCGGCCTCCCCGAAGAGCCTCCCGGTGGAACGCTCTATTTGGAGAGTGGCTTTCCAGCAGAAACGCGATCCAAACTGGAAGCGATGGGCCACAAGCTCGGCAAGGCGGCGGGATCGTTTGGCGGGTATCAAGGGATCCTCATTGACCACGCCCACGGCACACTGCACGGTGCGACGGACCCTCGCAAAGACGGAGCGGCCGTGGGATATTGACCAAGAGAAAAGTAGGGTGCGTGGAGTCTTCGGAACGCACCAATCGAGTTTGGGATTCATCCTGTCTTCAAACATGGATCTTCACTGCGGTGCGTTCTGAAGACTCCACGCACCCTACGTCCTGAGTTCTTGATATCCATTCAGAAAGAGGTTCACCCGATGATGCGTTTTGTGACCGTGTGTTTCGGTGTGATGTCTGCCGTCGCTGTGACTGCGGCCGAGTTCCCCGTGGACAAGCTGGATGACTCCGAGTTTGAAGTGGTGCTGGATGGCAAGTCACTCAAGGGCTGGCATGTGAGTACTCAGACCGGCCACAGCGGTGCGAGTATGCACACGTCCGGCGGCAAGTGGGTGCTGGAGGACGGAGCGGTCGTGGGGAGTCAGGACATCCCCGGCAACGGCGGGATCATTCTGACCGACCGACAGTTCGACAATTTTGAAGTGATCGTTGAGATGAAGAACGACTATGGCCCTGACAGTGGACTCTTCCTGAGGAGCAACGAGCGCGGACAGGCGTATCAGTACATGGTCGATTACCACGACAACGGAAATCTGGCGGGCATCTACGGGGAGGGGTTGTCGGGCGGGATTCATCACCGCAACTTCGACTTCGTTGGCGAGGTGACGAAGATCAAGACGAAAGACGCGCTGATCCCCTGCCCGATCAAGGCCGAAGACTGGCCCGCCTTCTGGAAGCACGGCCAATGGAACGAACTGCGGGCACGCATCGAAGGTAACCCGCCGAAGATCACGACGTGGGTGAACAAGGTTCGTTTCATGGAATTCACCGACACGGAGAAACGCCATCCGGACGCGGGGAGCATCGCGTTGCAGGTCCACGGCGGCGGCGACTTCACCAAGCAGTTCGTCCGGTATCGCAACGTCAGGGTGAAGACGTTGAAGTGATGGGGCGGTGTGAGTCTGAACACGTTTCTCTGAGCGGGGGACGTGAGTCCTCCCGTTCGGTGTGCGTGTTCCGACCGAAGAACCGGGGGACTCACGTCCCCCGCTCAGAGATAATGTGTTCGTATTTACTCGAACTCGCGCCGCAGCGCGGCGAGTTCCTCGCGCAGGATTGGCATCGCGCCGGAACGGCTCGCGACGAGCGAGCCGACTCGGTTTGCAAACGCCACAGACCGTGCGAGTGGCCAGCCGGCCAGTCGCGTCTGAATCAGAGCGGCCGTGAATGAGTCTCCCGCTCCGACAGTATCGACCACTTGCACCGCGATCCCCGGCAGATCGATGACCTCGGAGCGACTCACGGCCAAGCAGCCGTTGGCTCCGCGTGTCACGCAGACCAACTCCAGCTTCGGATGAGTCGCAAGCAAGTCGCGTGCGTATTCGAGGTCGCTGTGGGGGCCGGTCGCAAACATCTGTGAGAGTGTCGGCACTTCCTCATCGTTCAACTTGACGATCTTTGCGTGACACAGCGATCGCGCAATCCATTCACGCTCAAAAAATGGCGGACGGAGGTTGATGTCGTAGACGACGAGACAGTTGCTCGATACGGCAGCGAGACAGGCCTGAATCGCCTCACGGCTCACGGCCGAACGTTGAGCGAGCGTGCCGAAGCAGACGGCTCGCGCGGACTGCATCGCCGCGATCAGTTCCGGTTGCGGGGCGAGAAAGTCCCAGGCGGAATCGGGAAGGAACGTGTACGTCGTCCCCGTGGAAGTCGGTTCGACAGTGACGGTCCCCGTCCCGTGAACCGGGTCGCGCTGCACGAGGTCTAGGCTCAAGCCTTGTGTCTTGAGGAACTCACAAATCTCATCGCCCAGAGGATCACAGCCGACGCGCGTGACGGTCGCCGCGCTCAGCCCAAGCTGCTGCACATGAAAGGCGACGTTGGCAGGCGCACCGCCCGGCAACCGACCACTGGGAAAGCAGTCCCACAACAATTCACCGAGACCGAGAAAGGCGGGGGGACTCATCGGGCGAGTTTCCTCGGGAGCGATCGAATTTTGAACGGCGTCGCAGGATGGGCACTCTTGCCCGTCCGCTCTTCACCGCCAAAGCCGGACGGGTAGGAATGTCATCCTACTCTTCCAGCCCGGAGGCAAAGGCGTCGATGGGCAGCTCTTGTCCGGTGAGTGACTTGAACAGCGTGCCGATGTAGTCGGCGAAGACTTCGGCCGGTTCGACGACCTTACAGCCGCGTTCATGGGCCTCGATTGTCAGCGGCGAATCGGCGGGGAGTTCGCTCAGGTCCATGATCGTCATGCCGGAGCGCAGGATCGACGGATTGATCGCCGACTTCTTCGAGCCGTGGTCCATGTTCGGCACGGTGATCACGATCACATCGACGAGCGTCTCGTACATATTGGCATTCGGGACGAAACGAATGTCTGCCGACTGGGCGATCTTCTGCGCTTCCACGTCATCGCCCGATGCGACGCTCACCAAACCGTTTCGTTTCTTGATGCCATGAGCCAGTGAGATCGCCAGCCCACCTGAACCAATGATGATCGCGTTCTTGCGATCGAGCGGCCGGTCCTCGGGCGTCTTCTTGCCGATCTTGGTTTCGAGTGCCCGCAGCGCCGCCTTCCAGATCAGATTGTGAGCCTGCCAGCCATCGGGCTGTTTGATGATGACATCGGCCATCTGCGAGGTCATCGCCACCTCGTCACCCTTCGTCGCCAAGCCCATGATTTTGCGGCCCATCGACGGGGTCGCGATGATGGCTGGAATCTTGAGGATGTCGAGCATCTTCGGAATCTGATCGAGCGATTTAAACTCGAGTGGCAGGCAACGCATGTTCATTCCGAGTTTGTCGAACGCCGCGTTCATGATTTTGGATGTGGCTTGCTCGGCCATGTCTGTTCCGACGATTCCAATGAACCGTGTCTTGGAATCAACCTCGCGCCAGCGATAGATGTTGTCGAGGTCGCCCACGGATGGCTGTCCGGGAAACGCTTCCATTCCCTTTTCGAGAGCTGCGTAAATCCAAGGCGACCCGTATTTGCGACCGAGCAGCGAGAAGGTCAAGCCGCAGCGCCCGAGTCCCAATCCCACCACAGGCAACGCTCGCTTCTGGCTGACGGACGCCAGCAACGGCCATGCGGCTTCGAGAGTCTCTGTCGGCCAGGTGAATTTGATGACATCGGCGCGGCAACGTACCGCTTCGTCAAACGCCTCTTCGATGTTATTCAACGGCCGGGTGAGACTCGCGAAACTGATGACGCGCTGCGTCTTGCCGAAACGCGGGATCTTTTGTGCGGTGATCGGATCCAACTCGATGTAAGCCGGCCCGGCAAGAATGGCCTGTCGCAGCAGAGCCATCCGCTCGTCTTCGGTCCCCTCGAATTTGCCCCCCTCTTCCTGTTGGCGGCACGAGACGAGGATCGGCTTTTTAGAGCCTTCCAGCATGTCCTTCACATCCGGTTCCTTATGGAGCCGGTCGAGGCAGACTTCCACGATGTCGCACTGATTGGCGGCGTTGTAAATATCGACCTTGGCAAGTTGGCGTGACTCGGGAGTGACAGAAATACAGATCATGAGACGCTCCAAGTATGAGTGGTCGCAGGACGAAAGTGATGCGAACGAAAGCAGATGAGCATTGGAAAGGATTGTTCAATAGGCGGGACCGATCATAAGCCAGACCAGAGCCAACACGCCATCCTACGCGGGACGTGTTGCCGCGAGGAAAACAACGCCGACTGTAGCCGCAATTCGGTGACCTCTGAAAGCCTTTGGGACACAGGCTTGACAGAGGGTTGGGTCAGAAATGTGATCAAGAGTTCAGCTTGATACCGTGTTCCTTCGCGAAATCGGTGTCCGGCTAGTTGCCTCATCGAGAGACACTCGCCGCCGAACGAGATCGTCTGTAGATTCCTACTGTCTCGCCGCCGTCAGATTCTGAGTTGGCTTACCGCAAATTGAAGCTTGGCGCGCAAGCAAAGAGCATCTTCGCTTGCGCGTCAGGCTTTGATGGGTAAGCTATTTCCTGCCGATCACCCAAGTCTTTCGGCGGATCGCCTGACACGCATCACATCGAACTCAACACCACAAAGAGGTTCACCATGACTGGCTACACCGTCCACACCGGCTCGAATCAGAAATTCATCGCGGGCTGGGACCAGATTTTTCAGGGAACGGCATCGACCAAGAAATCGACGGCGGGAACGGCTGCCAAGAAAAAGGTCGCGACGAAGGCGGCTATCCCCGTGAAGTTAAAAAAAACGGACTCTAAGAAACTCACTGAAAAAGAGTCCCGCAAAAGCAAATGAGGCGTGGCAAGCTCTAACGATTCGGTTGAGGCTACCGCGAACGTCCAACCCACGACTCTGGACTGCGAGGTCTCGTTCATGCTCGAACCCTTCTTCGCCGATACTCTCCGTGCCGAACGAACGGCCGCAAGAATACTCGCGACGGCTCGTTGCAGCGCAATCGAAATTGTGTCGGGTGGTGGATAAACCGCCCGCGTCGTGAGCGACACCCACAAGGTTCGGCTGAGACAAGGAGGTCATGCTAGTGAGTGAGATGCCAGACGGAGAGTTTGAAGAAATCTCCAGCGATGAAGTGGACAAGGTCATTGCCGTACTCGAAAAACTGAGCGATGACGTGGCGAGTGAGACCATCAAGGCGCTGATCACGGAGTGTTCCAACAGCGTCTATTACCTCGTCTATGAAGACGACGATGGTTCGATGAGTGAAGCGGCCTGACCGCACAGGTAGTGAGAAGCGAGAGGGAGTATCCTCCCACGGACGGTGACGAAACCGAGCCGTTTCAATAGAGCAGCCTCTGTCCGGCGCAAGCCGGACAGAGGCTGCTCGTTTTCTTTGTCTGCCCCCACGGCCTGGTGACTGCGGCGACACTCGGTTTGAACGCTGACGCAGCGCCATCTGGAATCTACGGCGTCACCATATAACTCGTGTCCTGTGACGCGAATCGTTTGGCGAATCCAATGTGTGGCTCACTCCAGTGGTACACCACAAAAAGTTGGTTAAGTTCCGAGCATCGACGCTGAGTTTTCGACTCTCCGCCATTGGTGTTGATTTTCGTGTGGTAGGCGGCTCGCCTGTCCATGCTGTTGTGGAGAAGAGGGCAGGCAAGCCGCCTACCACACGGAAATGGTAGAGAGCCAGTAGTCCTGATGGCCTGCTTCGCTCGTCATCCACGGGGAGACCGTCTGGATCGCCCAGCACAACGTAGGCGGGCAGTTTCGAGTCTCGCGTGTAGACGACTTCCGCCCCCTTCGCGCTATCTCGCAACGTCTTGTCGGGGCGACGGGATGCGCCGAGTCGAACGCTCACCCGGTAATTGACAGCCATCAGTTTTCGCCGGTATAACTCGGTGCCGATCCATCGTGAATGCCGATGAAGGCTTGTGCTCCCACTGCTAGAACGGCTCCCGCCGACGCCCGCTTCCGCCCAGACAAGCTGATCGCTTGGCTGTGGCACCCGCCAAAACACTCTCGCTCCGGAGATCGTTTCGATGTTCTCGATTCAAGGTCAGTACGGCAAAGACACCTGTGACGGCTTCGGTCGCCGCGAACTTCTTCGGGTTGGTGGAGCTTCGCTATTGGGGCTGTCTCTCCCACAAATGTTAAAAATGGAACAAGCCAACGCAGCGGAAGACGCTCGCTACGGTGGCGTGGGATTTGGGAAGGCCAAGCATGTCATCCTCGTCTACCTGCAAGGTGGGCCAAGCCATCTCGATCTTTGGGATCCGAAGACCGATGTTCCCGACAATGTTCGGAGCGTCTTCAAGCCAATCGACACGAAGTTGCCCGGCGTCCAGTTCACCGAGTTGATGCCGAAGCTGGCTCAACAGATCGACAAGACAACGCTTTTGCGAGCGGTCAGCTACACGCCCAACGGTTTGTTCAACCACACGGCCGCCATCTATCAAATGATGACCGGCTATACGGCCGACAAGGTCAGTCCATCCGGCCAGCTTGAGCCGCCCAGCCCGAAGGACTTCCCGAATTGGGGCTGCCACATTGTGAAAGCCAAACCGACGACGGTGCCGATGCTGCCACACGTCACGATGCCGCGACCTTTGCAAGAGAGCAACGTGATCGGCAAGGGAGGCAACGCCGGTTTCATGGGGCGAGCCTTCGATCCGTACACGTTGTTCCCCGTCGGTGACGACATGGACATGGCCAAGATGGATCGATTGAAGGTGGACGACCTTCAACTTCGCCCCGAGATTCCTCAGGAACGATTGGCTCGTCGCGCTCACTTGCGTGACACGGTCAACGCCAGCCTGAACGATCTCGAAAAGTCGGTCAGCAAGTACGCGCTCGATGAGTACTACGGCAAAGCCCTGTCGCTGGTCCTGTCGGGTAAAGCTCGTGAGGCATTCAATCTCTCTGCAGAATCCCCAGAAACGCGCGAGAAGTACGGCAACAACACGTTCGGCCAAAGCTGTCTGCTGGCTCGCCGTCTGATTGAAGCGGGAACGCGCGTCGTGCAGGTCAACTGGCCGAAGGTCGCCAACTCCGACAACCATTCGTTCGATGTTCATACCGGTCTCTCGACCCGCATGAAGAACCAATCGGCTCCGATGCTTGACGCGGGTCTGTCCGGTTTGATCGCCGATCTCGACGAGCGAGGCTTGCTGAAGGACACCCTCGTACTGGCAATCGGCGAGTTCGGACGCAGCCCCAAACGCGGAGTCAGTACGTCGGGGAACGGCAACTCGGACGACGGCCGCGACCACTGGCCTTACTGCTACACGGGCTTGATCGCGGGAGCTGGCGTTAAGCGAGGCCTCGTCTGGGGCAAGTCGGATCAGACTGCTTCGGCACCTGTTGAGAACCCCGTTCATCCGATCGAACTGCTCGCCACGATCTACCACAGCGTCGGCATGAACCCGCGCCGCATGGTCTTCAATCACCTCAATCAACCGCGCGAGATGGTGGGTGCCGACGCCGTGACGGGGATACTTTCCTGAGTCATTCCTGATCGGAGAATCGTTCGCGTCCTCAAGACGAAATTTGGCCCGGCGGCTTCAAGCTGCTGGGCCAATTTTTTTGCTCGTCCGAAGCTGCAAATTCGGGTTGTTTTCGCGGTCACGATTTACGTTCACCGGATAAGTCTCAATGTGAACACGAACGTGGTGCGAGGAATTGATGGACGACAACACGCGACAAGCTGCTCGACATTGGACGCTGGCTCAGCCGGTAGTCTCGGCGTTTGTCACGTCGGTCGTGCGGGACTTCACAGCTCGGGACGATGTGCTGCAAGAGGTCGCGGTCGCGGTGCTCGAATCATTCGATCGGTACGAGCCGTCGCGACCATTCATCAGTTGGGCGTTGGGGATCGCACAAAATCAGGTCGGCCTGTATCTGCGGCGAGTCCGGCGGGATCGGCATGCTTTCGACGACGAGACCATCACCCGTCTGGCCTCCGCATTTGAATCCGTGTCGGCGGAAAAGGCTCAGAAGCTCGACTTCTTGCAGGACTGCTTGCGGGGACTCGAAGGTCGCGCGAGGGAACTGTGTGACCTGCGCTACCAGCATGATCTCAAGCCAGCGGCGATTGCGGATGCGGTCGGGATGACAGCGAACTCGGTCGCGAAGGCGCTGCAGCGGATTCGAGATCAACTGCGCGACTGCATCGAACGCAAGACGGCTTTGGAGGGACAGACAACATGACCCTCGAACCCAAACAACTGATCGACGGCTACCTAGATGAGACGCTCTCTGTCGGCGAGCAGGGCGTGCTCAATTGCTGGCTCAAGGAATCGCCTCAGAACGCTCAGGAGTTCGCTCAAGCGATACTGCTGCATGATCGTTTGCGAGGTGAGCATCTCGCGCTCGCGGCAATGCCACGTAGCCACAGTCGCCAGACCGTGGGCAATTTTCCTGCCGACGCCCACTCTCTGGCGAGAGTGACTACGATTCGGCGATTTGCGGCCACTGCCGCCACGTTGCTGGCGTCGATGATCTTGCTGGTCGTCCTTTGGAAAAGCATCGGCGACACACCGGTCTCGGCGGCGGTTGTCGAAATCAATCGACTGATCGCGGCGAACTTGAGTGCTCCAGATCGAACTTATCGAATCGATGTCGAAGAGCAGGCGGCGATCTCGAAGCGCGAACTGCCCGACGATGCGCCGGAACGCTCCCGGCCCGCGAAGCCGCCGATTGATCGAGCCGTCTTACATGTGCGCAGCGGCGGTCTGTTCGTGTTGATTCGGCAGACTGCCGACGGCCAGCCGTTTGTCACGGGGAGTAATGGAAAAATCAGTTGGGCGGTCAAACCCGATGGCTCGGTGCGAAGCAGTGCGGACCTGAGTCGCTTCCATCGCGATGTCCCCGGCCACGAGCACGCGATGCCGCTCATCAACATCAATGTGGGGCTCGAACAATTGCGTGAGGCGTACGATGTTCAGCTTCTACCCATTCAAAACCCGGATGATCCCGCTGCGGAATTGGAACCGAGCTGCTTGATCGTGGCGGTCAGAAAGCGCGGTTTCCGAGGCCCCCAGCGAGTCGAGGTCACTTACTCGGTGCGCAGCGGCCTCATTCGCCAAATGCGTTTCGTTGAGATGCCTTATGGTCCCGAACGGTTGACGCTGCGGATGACGCTCGTCGATGAGCAGTCACTCGGAGCAGATTTCTTCGACCATGAATCGCATCACGGTTCAGATCGAATCGTGGAGAAGGAGTAGTACGACCTCGACGTAGCCACGCTCGCCAGAACGCGGGTTCATTGCTCTTCAGATTGATCCATGCGTGGGATTCATCAGCCGGAACGCGCTAGCGTCCGATTCAAAACCGGGGCTATCGCCCTGCGGCTGATGCGAGCCACGCGGATATCAACTCAAGGATCAATAAACGACATTCAGCCCACGTTCTGGCGAACGTGGCTACGAACACGGTGACTTCGGTCGCATGGGATTGAATCATGAAACAAGTCATCGCAGCCACACTTCTGTTGTTCAGTTCGATTGCATCAATCCGTGCAACCGAGCGTCCCAACATCGTCTTCATGCTCTCCGACGATCAGGGTTGGAATGGGTTGTCGGTCGCGATGCATCCGACTGTGGCCGGATCGAAGGGAGATGTCTTTGACACTCCCAACTTGGAGCGACTGGCGGCTCAAGGAATGAGGTTCTCGGCGGGGTACGCTCCGGCCTCGGTCTGCTCGCCGACTCGAATCAGTTTGCAGACGGGCAAAAGCCCGGCCGCTCTGCATTGGACGAAGGCGGCTCCGCCGGAGGCCGGTCACAAGCTGATCGAACCGAGAAACGTGAAAAGCATCTCGGCGAACGAAATCACGATCGGTGAGTTGTTGCAGAAGGCCGGTTACGCGACCGCTCATTATGGCAAATGGCACATCAGCGGAGGCGGACCGGGCAAGCACGGCTACGACGAGTCCGATGGCGATACTGGCAATGAGAATGCCTTCCAGTTCAAAGACCCGAATCCCGTAGACATCTTCGGCATGGCGGATCGAGCGGCTGCGTTCATGGAGAAGAACTCCAATGCGAAGAAGCCGTTCTTCATCCAACTGTCGTGGAACGCGCTGCACGCATCAGAGAACGCGAACAAGGCGACGCTCGCGAAGTACGAGCAGAAGCTGAAGGGCGAAAACTCCAAACGCATCACGACGGCGGCCATCACGGAAGACCTCGATACTGGAGTCGGTCGCGTGATGGAGGCGATTGAACGGCTCGGCCTGAGTGGCAACACCTATGTCATCTACATGGCGGACAACGGAGCGGGCGGCGGCAAAAAAGTTTTGGCGGGTGGCAAAGGGGGCGTGTGGGAGGGAGGCATTCGAGTGCCGTTCATCGTGCGCGGTCCTGGCGTGAAACTGAATTCATGGTGCCACACGCGCGTCGTCGGCTACGACCTGTTCCCGACCTTTTGCGAGTGGGCTGGCGTCAACAAGACCTCGCTGCCGAATGGACTCGAAGGAGGCAGTATTGCCTCACTGTTGGCGAACGATGGTCGCGGCGAAGTGAAACGATCGCGTGAGGAAATGGTCTTCCACTTCCCGCACTATCAAGGAGACGCCCCGCACTCGGCGATCTTCCTCGGCGATCTGAAGCTGCTGCATTTCTACGAAGACAACCACGATGAGTTGTTCGACATCTCGCAAGACATTGGCGAGCGCAACGATCTCGCGAAGCAGAGACCTGCGGACGCCAAGCAGCTTCGCGACCGGCTCGACAAATATCTTGCTGCTGTCGATGCTCAGTTCCCGGCTGTGAATCCGAACTACGATCCAAACCAGCCTGCCGCTTCTGAGCGGGGCAAAGGCGGTAAGGGCAAGAAGCCCAAGAAGTGAACCACAGCAGAATGCCCTGAATTTCAAGGGCCACATTTTTTCGTGTTGTCCGTGCATTCCGTATCCACCTCCTTTGAAGACGAAATGCAAATTGGACACGGACCACGCAGAAGACACGGCGAAAGAATATGAATCACAAAACCTCGTTCCGGAGTCGTGTATGTTCCGCATCACATCGTTTCCCGTCACTCTGTTTGTCTTGATGACAGTGAGTTCGATCACTCTCGGTCATCCGGGCCACACGATTCGCAAGCAGGCATCCCCGTCTACCAACAATCAGCTGCAGCAAACTGACGCTGAGGATCAAACTGAAATGGAACTGCTTGCTGTGAATGAATTGCCGTTCCTGCTGGCTCAGGTGGATCAAAAGAGATCGCGAGCTGGTACAGCCAACGCGCCGGAGATGGCAAAGGCATTTGAAGCGTTCGTCAAACTCAAGGCGATCAAGACTCGCTGGGACGACCGTTTCTTCTACGTCGAATCGAACGGCATCCCCGATCATCGAATGATGGTCGGTATCACCGCGTGGCAGCAGCAGGTGCCGCTGCCGCAAAAGTACGTCGGCGAGAACTCCTGGCAGATCCCACTGCATCCGGTACCGGCGAAGAATCCGCAGTCAGCGAAGGGGAACTTCCTGCGTGGAGCGATCGCCATCGCGGCGAACGGAGTCCCGATCTTCAACCCGCTGAACAATCGCGGCGACGATGCGTTTCTCGTCGGGGAACTCGATGAGTTTGGCGGCCACTGTGGCCGAGCCGATGACTACCACTATCACATCGCTCCGGTCCATCTGGAGAAGACGGTCGGCAAGGGCCTGCCGATCGCGCATGCCCTTGATGGCTATCCGATCTACGGCTACGAGGAGCCGGACGGCTCGCCGGTTGCCGGCCTGGACGCACTCAACGGACACAAGGACAAGAACGGCAACTACCACTATCACGCCACCAAAAAATACCCGTACCTCAACGGCGGCTTCTTCGGCGAAGTGACCGAACGTGGCGGCCAAGTCGATCCGCAGCCGCGAGCCGAACCGATCCGTCCCGATCTTCGGCCTCTTCGCGACGCGAAGATCACCGGCTTCCAAGAGACCAAACCGGGAAGCTACGTCCTGACGTATGACATCCGTGGCAAGAAAGGGTCGGTGAGTTACATCCTTGCCGACGACGGCACTGCGAAGTTCACGTTTGTTGACACGAATGGCTCGACGATCAACGAGACATACTCTCCGCGCCGACGTGGCCCCGGTCCTGGCGGCAATGATCGCCGACCACCGCCACGTCCCGGCGAAGATGGTCCACCGCGTGATGGTCAACGACCGCCGCGCAACGACGATCGCCCTCCTCGCAACGATCAGTCCACACCAACCGCCAAACCGAAGAGCAACCTGCCGCGGTTGATCGTGACCAGCCCCGCGTTTGAGCCGGGCGGCAGCATTCCCATCGAGTTCACGGGCGACGGGGCGAGCGCGTCGCCGCCGATCGAATGGAAGGACGCTCCGAAGGGGACGAAGGCGTTCGCAGTCAACGTCTGGCATATCCCCGGTCCCGGCGACATCAAGTCGTACTGGGTCGTTTACAACATCCCGGCCAACATCACGAAGCTCGCGAAGAACGATAAGTCATCCGGCACCGTGGGCCTCAACGACAAGAACCGCCGCGAGTACGACCCGATGAAATCCAAAGGCCCCGGCGTGAAGCAGTACCACATCACGGTTTACGCGTTGTCGTCGGAACTCAAACTCACCCCCGACAAAGCCAATCGAGCCAATCTTTTTGAAGGCATCAAAGACATCACGCTCGCCGAAGGAACATTGGACTTTCAGTACGAGCGGAAGCAGTAAACAGGGGCGTTTCCGACAGCAAGGCGAGCGGGGCTGACGCCGCCCCGCTTACCAAATTCGACCTCTGTCGGAAACGTCAAATGACAGAATGTGACGCGAACAGCGAAACTCACAGAAGGGTACAGGGTTCAAGTCGGCCACTGTCACACAGTGGCATCGCCAGTGGGACGTAATTGAGTGGTGGGGTTGGATCGAAGTCGTGAAGGAAACAGTAATGAAACATTGGACATGGATATTTGGCTTGGTCGCCTCTGCTGGTGTGGCGACAGCAATTGCACAACCTCCCGGTGGTCCGGGCGGAGGCGGTTCTGGTGGTGGAGGCCCCAGCGGTGGGCGACTTCCCAGTCCGGTCATCGAAGTGCTCGATGCCGATCATGATGGAGCGATCTCGGCCGACGAGTTGAAGAACGCGGCGGAAGCCTTGTCGAAGCTCGATAAGAACAAAGATGGCAAATTGACTGAGGAGGAGTTCCGTCCTCAAGCTGGTCGCCCAGGTCAGGCTGGCCCTGGTGGAGGTCGTCCTGGAGGTGAAGGCCAAGGTGGCGGATCAGCAGGTGGACCTGGTGGTGGACGCGGCCAAGGGGGACAGGGAAACGCCGGTGGTCGAGGCCCCGGCGGTGGAAGCCAAAATGGCGGAGGCCAAGCTGGTCCCGGTCGTGGCCAGGCTGGTGGACAAGGTGGTCCCGGTGGTGGAGGCCAACGCGGCCCCGGTGGACAGGACGGGCCTCCGCAAGGGCCCGATCCCGCACGCATGTTGGAACATGCTTTCGAGTTTGACGCGGACAAAGACGGCAAGCTCAGCAAGAATGAACTGCAAAAGTTCATCGACGACTTTATAAAGCATCATCCCAGTCCGGGTGGAGAAGGTGGCCCCGGCGGTGGTGGGCCACGGGGTGGCGCTCAGAATGGTCCCGGTGGCGAACGCTCCGAACGGCCTCGGCGGCCCGAGTGATTCGGTCTGTTGATTCAATGAAATGCGAGCGGTCGATACGGGCCGCTCGCATTTCTGTTTTCAACAATGAGAAGAGGATGCCTCAGTCGAACGCGAGCTGCCGCGCGGGAAAGACCGGCCCTTCGACACAGACACGCCGGTAGTCCCATGAGCCATCGTCTTGTTTGACTTTGGTCACGCAACTGAAGCAGGCTCCGAAACCGCAGGCCATCGGCGTTTCGAGCGACAGCCAGCACGGGACGTTTGCAGCGCCGGTCAGTCTCGCGACGGCGTGCATCAGAGGCTCCGGGCCGCAGCAATAGACTGCTTCGGGTGGTGAAGCTTCGTCGAGCAGTTCCTGCAACAGTTCCGTGACGAAGCCGCGATGTCCGACGGATCCGTCGTCGGTCGCGATCCGCACATCGACTCCTTCGCGTCGGAACTCATCGACACCCGCGAGGAACTCAGCCGAGCGGACTCCGTAACAGAGTGTGATGCGCGACGGAACGTGTCCGGTTTCTCGCGGTGGCTGGCCGTAGACGCGCCGTCGCAAGGCTTCGCGAATCACGGCCAGAAAGGGCGTCACACCGATTCCACCCGCGACGATCACCAAGTGACCGGACGGCGGCGGCGGAAAGCCGTTTCCGAGTGGTCCCCACAATTCCACTTCATCACCCGGTTGAAGTGACTCCAGCAACGAAGTCATCTTGCCGACGACGACGTAGCCGAAGTCGAGACCACGCGGTTGACCGGCCTCATCGTAGTAGATGTCATACAGAGCAAACGGTCGTCCGAGCAGCGGATCGCTGCGCCCCGGCAGTCGCACCATGAAGAACTGCCCCGGCAAAATCTGACGCGCGATCTCGGGGCATTCCAACCTCATCTGCCAAGTGTTGCGAGCCATTCGCTCATGTTCGACGACGGCCGCGCGGCACTGCACCGCCCCTCGTACAAGTCCCGGAAGACAGAGGTCCATCATCGGCGTCGTCATCGAAAACATCCTCAAGATCGATAATACTCGGGACAGGCGGAAGGCAGATCGTGACAGATCGGCCGCAGCGCGGCCAGTCCGACGGCGCGGCGGGACTGTAAACGAGCCAGTCCATTTCCGGGACGCCGCCATGCCTGCTTCCGGCGCAGGGGCCAGTCCGAATGCTCGCAGGGCAGGCAGGCGATGCAAAGTTGCGATTCCATTCACTGAGAAACTGGAGCAAGCTCATAGGCTGGCCCTACCGGACGGTAGCAACGTGCCTATGATGTCGGCATCGCCAGTGGTCGTGTGTGCGACATTGTTGCAACGGAAAAAGAAGGCACTGAAACTATGAATGGCCCAAACTCAACTGCCAGTGGTCGTCCGAACGCCCCGGTTTTGGATGGCATGATTGGCGATGGTCCCGCGATGAACGAGGTCTATCGTTTAACGCGGCAGGTCGCAAACACGACAGCGACGGTGCTGTTGCTCGGAGAGACCGGCACTGGCAAGGAGCTGATTGCGCGAGCGCTGCATGAACTCAGTCCGCGTTCGTCCGGCCCGTTTATTCGTGTGAATTGCGGGGCGCTCAGCGAAAGTCTGCTGGAAAGCGAACTGTTCGGCCATGTAAAGGGGGCGTTCACGAGTGCCCATGAAAATCGAACCGGTCGGTTTGAGGCGGCTCACGGCGGAACGATCTTTCTCGATGAGATCAACTCGATGAGCTACACGTTGCAGGTCAAGCTGCTGCGGGTTCTGCAAGAGCAGGAATTCGAGCGTGTCGGCGACACGAAGACCATTCGCGTGGACTGCCGCATCGTCGCGGCGACCAATCGTGATTTGCTCGATGAAATCGACGCGGGGAAGTTTCGCGAAGACCTGTACTACCGACTCAACGTCGTGCCGATCTATCTGCCCCCGCTGCACAAACGCCCGGAGGATGTCGGCCCATTGGTGACATTCTTCGCCAAGAAGTATGCCGCGTCGAACAATCGCCCCGTGCCAAAGCTCGCTTCCGATTTGATCTCGATGTTGCAGACGTATGCGTGGCCGGGCAACGTGCGGGAACTTCAGAACTACATCGAACGGGCGACGGTTCTCTGCATGAGTGACACGCTGACGCTCGACCTATTCCCGCCGCATGTGCGTGGTCTGGCACCGATTCGGCTGAGTCGTTCTCGCTCGGGCGGGATCGCCACGCAGTGCAGCGAACTCGTGACGCTCGGACTGCTCGAAGCGGGAGAAGAGGCTCAGAATGTTCACGAGCGAATCGTCTCGCTGGTCGAACGCGAATTGATCCAACAAGTCTTGAAGACGTGTCAGGGAACTCAGACGAAAGCCGCTGCCCGGCTCGGTATCAACCGCAATACACTGCACAAAAAAATCAGCGACTACGGGCTGGAAGCGGATCCGTGATGCCGGTGGGTTTCACTGCGAGGGGCTACGCGACAGCGGAACTCTCCAGTAAACTCCGGGCCGTTGATGCCTGCTTCGGCCACAACCAAACGTAGCCACGCTCGCCAGAGTGTGGGCCGAGTCACCAACCAGCCCACACTCTGGCGAGCGTGGCTACAGAATGCGCGCAGCCCGACAAAAAGTTGCCGATTAGTAGTGCGACGGACGGCTGCGGGTGCCACGGAGTTTTGCGATATGCCCAACGTGAATCTCTCCTGTTTCCTCTTGAGCTACCTCGTGGCGTTCGGCTTGGATGTCGTTCGGTTGCGATCGAAGTTAGCGTGGAGTCGCTGGGTGGCGATCCTGTTCGGCGGCGCGGGACTGCTCGCGCACACGCTCTACCTGTTGTTGCGATCGAGTCAGTCACAGCTACCGCCGCTGCTCAGTTCGGCTCACGATTGGTTGCTGGTATTGGCATGGCTCGCCGTGCTGACGCATCTGTTTGTCTCACTGCTCGACGCGACCATCGCCTCGGGGCTTGTGGTTTGGCCGATTGTGCTGGCGCTGGTTGGAGCGTCGCACTTCGTGACTTCGTCGCCGAGTCAAATGCTCGACTTTCATCGCGGTTGGAAGATGCTGCACGCGGCGATGCTCGTGCTGGGAACGGCCACCATTCTGCTGGGCCTCGTGCTGAGCCTGCTCTACCTGTGGCAGCATCGTCGTTTGAAAGGAGGTCAGATGCGGAATAGCGGACTGACACTGCCAAGCCTCGAACGGTTGGAGCGATTCAACCGTTGGTCGATTCTTGTCTCAGTACCGCTGCTGACGTTTGGTGTCGCGACGGGGGTGCTGTTGTCGTTTCTCAGCCACGACGACGCCCGCCTTGCATGGGCCGACCCGGTGGTGCTGGGTGGCAGCGTGATGTGGTTGTTGATGTGCGGTCTGTTCGCGTGGCTGCTCACAGGGAAACGGACTCCCGGCCGACAGGTCGCGTGGCTGACGGCATGGTCGTGCGGGTTCTTGCTGTTCATGATGGTTGGCCTGCAAGTGTTGACCGAAGTGACGCGGATGCCGTCGCTGCACGGAATAGGTGCAAAGCAGCAAGTTCGCCCGATGGCCAAGTAACCGATGGAAGTCCGGCTTTTCTTAAAGCCGGACTTCTCGCTGTGGTGCAACGCCCAGAAGCGAAGTCCGGCTAACAAGGCTAAGCCGGACTTCAAAGACCTGATCGCCTGCGTCTCGACCCCACCTGCTCCTCCACGCCAAGAGACTTCGTTCCGTGAACCTGCTTGCTCTGTATTGCACTCACCAAACAACACCACTTGCCATTCGTGAGCGGTTGGCGTTTGCGTCGCGCGAGCAACTCGCGAAAGCGTATGCCGAACTCCGGCGGCGTTGCCCGGAATCGGAAGCGGTGATCCTCTCGACGTGCAATCGCGTCGAGCTTTATCTCGCGCAGCCGGGCGACGATACCGATCAGACACGCCAGCAACTCGCTCAATTTCTGTCTGAGTTCCACGCGGTGCCGCTCGACGAATTCGTGGGCGAGTTGCGGTCGGACTCGGGTTCGGAAGCGGTGCGGCATCTGTTCGAGGTCATCTCGTCGCTCGACAGCATGGTTCTCGGTGAGCCGCAGATCGTGAATCAAGTGAAAGAGGCGTATCGCGCGGCGGAAGAACACGGCGCGTGCGGGCCACTCGTTCATTCGCTGTTTCAGGGTGCAATCCATGTGTCGGGGCGAGTTCGCACGGAGACGAAGTTGTCCGAGGGGCGAGTCTCAATCGCCAGCGTCGCCGTGGGAGATTTTGCGAAGAGCATCTTCGATCACTTCGAGGACAAACTGGTGCTCATCATCGGTGCCGGAGAGATGGCCGAGGAGACGTTGCGGTATCTGAAGGACGAGGGCGTGCGCGAGATCGTCGTTATCAACCGCAACTCCGAACGCGCGGAGCGGCTCGCGCGGGAATGGAGCGGCCGCGTGGAGCCGTGGGCGGACCTCGACCACTGGCTCGGCCAGGCCGATGTCATCGTGAGTACGACCGGTGCGGAGCGGCCGATTATTGATGCGGCTCGGTTTCGCAAGGCCCGCGCGGCGGCGGCCGGTCGCACGGCGTTCATCCTCGATCTCGGAGCGCCTCGCGATTTTGAACCAGCCGTCGGCAACCTCGACGACGTGTTTCTCTACGACATTGACAGCCTGCGCCGCACATGCGATGAGCATCGTCACGCGCGGTCGCGTGAGATCGAAACGGCTCACCAAATCATCAATGCTGAACAAACAAAGTTCATGGCGGAGTTCCATCGCCGCGCGAGTGGCGACGTGGTCTCACGCCTGATGCAGGACTGGCACGCCGTCAGCAAATCGGAACTCGACCGCCTGTTCGCCAAGCAGCCGCACCTGACCGCGCCTGACCGCGAAGCGATCGAACGCACCGTTGAACGGATCGTCAACAAGCTGCTTCACCCGCCGCTCGAAACCCTGAAGCACGAGTCCCGAGACGGCGAACCTCACGGCCTGATCGACGCCCTCAAACGACTGTTCCGACTCGATGGCTAGCACGTTGTCAGTTCTCATTTTTGGAGTTGGGTGGCCGGTGCTGGACTGAGGCTTTGCGGAGGAAGCCCCGGGTTTTCGCGAAAACGCTCCAACCCCGGCCACCCACCCCACCACCAACCCCAAATCCGATTCATGACGAAGTACTAGGCTTTGTCGGAAAACTATCAGCCGCTGGGCGCT
>JAYVDI010000104.1:0-25170 GCA_043749505.1 Schlesneria sp.
GTCCGGGGACTGACGCCGCCCGGCTCACCTTGCACCACTTTTTCTGCGGGTCTACTTAGGATCGGCATGCGGCTCGCCAATCTCTCATCTTGGACCGCGTGAGGGATCGCCTGCTGAAATCGCGCTCCACGAGTTTTCAACAGTCTGTTTTGGCCACCTCGCTCAGAGGTTTCGTCAATGTCCGCGCAAGGTATAAGCAAGGTCAGTACGTCACCTCCCCGCGAACAAATTACAAGGATTCTCAAATGAAGTGGGCGTGTTGCCTGTTAGTGGTGTTGGTTTCAGTTAGCGGCTCATTGCCAGCGGCTGACACGGCGAAGCCGAACATCGTTGTCATCTTGGTTGATGACATGGGGTTCTCAGACCTCGGTTGCTATGGGTCGGAAATTCCGACACCGAACCTGGATGGACTTGCGGCGGGCGGATTGAGGTTCACTCAGTTCTATAACACCGCGCGGTGCTGTCCGACGCGGGCGGCGTTGCTCACCGGACTGTATTCGCATCAGACCGGGGTCGGGCACATGGTTGAAGACAAAAACCAGCCGGGCTATCGCGGGAGGCTCAACGATCAGTGCCTGACGTTTGCGGAAGTCCTCAAGCCTGCGGGCTACTTCACCGCGATGACGGGCAAGTGGCACGTCGGCCAGAACCACGGAGTCACTCCGTGGGGGCGCGGCTTTGAGAGGAGTCTCAACGCCGCAGCGGGCGGCTTCTATTTTGGAAGTGACCCGAGAGCGAAGCTGTTCCTGAACGGTGAAGCACTGATGTCTGACGATGCTCGGTTGCCGAAGGACTGGTACTCGACCGACCTCTGGACGACGTTCGGACTGAAGTTCATTGACGAAGCTCGTGAGGCGAAGCAACCGTTCTTTCTGTACCTCGCTCACAACGCGCCACACTTTCCGTTGCAGGCTCCGGCCGATGCCATCGCCCAGTTTCGTGGAAAGTACAAGTCGGGGTGGGACGCTTTGCGGGAGCAACGCCATGCCCGACAGATCGAACTCGGCATCATCGATAAATCGTGGTCGGTCGCTCCGCGTCCGGCTGAAGTCACTGCATGGAAGGATATCGCAGCGGAAGAACAGGACCGGTTCGATCATCTCATGGCGACCTATGCCGCGTGCGTTCATCGCATGGATGCCGCGATTGGTGACTTGGTGAATGGCCTCAAACAACGTGGCGTCTTCGACAACACGCTCATCCTGTTCATGAGCGACAACGGCGGCAACGCGGAGTCCGGTCCCGGCGGGCGCACGAAGGGCAATCCGACTCAAGCCGACTCCGACTGGTTCTGTGGTGAGTCTTGGGCACATCTCCAGAACACCCCGTTCCGCCGGTACAAGCACTTCAACCACGAGGGCGGAATCTCCACGCCGCTGATCGCTCACTGGCCCGCAACACTGACAAAGGGGGAAGGGCAGGGGAGGCTCACGCACGAGCCGGGGCATCTCATTGACATCATGGCCACCTGTGTTGATGTCAGCGGTGCAAAGTATCCGACCGAGTTCCACGGCCAACCAATTCAACCTCTGGAAGGCCGCAGTCTCATTCCCGCCTTCACCGGAAAGCCAACCCAGCGCGACGCCCTCTTCTGGGAACACGAAGGGAACGCGGCCATCCGTATCGGAGATTGGAAGCTCGTTCGCCTCGGTCGAGGTGGCCCGTGGGAATTGTATGACCTCAAGTCCGACCGCACTGAACAACACAATCTCGCCGCAAAACATCCCAATCGCGCGAACGAACTCGCCGCCAAATGGGAAGCTTGGGCGCAGCGTGCCCGCGTCATCCCCTACCCGCAGCCGAATTCGCAAGAAAACGGCCAACCAAAGAACAACGGCAACAAGAAGGCCAACACCAAGCAGAAGTCCGCCGCGTAGACTTGAGGTGTTGATCCGAACACGCTTGCCGCAATTGAGGCGTCAGGGTGAATCACCGTCAGGAACCGAACAGTTCTGTTATTGGCTGTTTTCGGTTCCTGACACTTTTTTCTTCCTCTGGGCAAACAAAAAAATTGCTGAATCCATTCCCACGGCCAAACCATGAGAACCGGCGGGTGCAGTCATTCATTGGTGAAACCGTACAGGACAAGCGCTTCAGCGAAGTTAGCCCTGTGGCTCTGCGACAGGAGGCGAGATCAACAAGGGGCGTCCTTCTATCGATACCTCTTGAATCAATGGCAAACGCCACTCGGGTGTTCGCGCTTCCTGTCGCGGAGCGACAGGGCTGACTTTCGGAATCAGCCCTCCTGCATCCGTCCGTCTTCCATGTGAACGACGCGATCGGCGATGTCGAGGATGCGGGTGTCGTGCGTCACCATCAGGACCGAGCTGCCCTGTTCTCGCGCCATCTTCTGGAGCAGTTCGACGGCCTGCCGCCCCGAAAGGCTATCGAGTGCGGCGGTCGGCTCATCGGCGAGAACCAGACGTGGTTCACCCGCCAGCGCACGGGCGATCGAGACACGCTGCCGCTGACCTCCTGACAACGCCGCCGGGTAATAGTCAAGCCGATCCGACAGCCCCACCTTCGCGAGCATCGCATCGACTCGGCGCAAGCGGTCTCGCGCGGGGATGGCGGTGTCCAACTGAACCGACATTTGCACGTTCTGCCGCGCCGTCAGGAAGTCGAGCAGGTTGTGCAGTTGAAACACGAAGCCGGTCTGGCGGCGAGTTGCAATCACGTCGTCAATCGGTGCGTTGAATAGCTCGCGCCCGAGAACTTGCACGCTCCCTTTCATCACGGAACGCAGACCGCCGATCAAACTGAGCAACGTCGTTTTTCCGCAGCCCGACGGGCCGGTCAAGATCACGACCTCACCGGCCCGCACGTCAAAGTCGATGTCGAACAGAATCTGCTTCTGTGAATCGCCGTCACCAAACCAATGGCTCAGACCGCGAATGCAGATGGCGGGAGATGTTGTTGAGGTGGTAATGGACATGGGGAGACTCGATGCGATGGGCGGAATGAACCCGATTCAAAATGAGCGTCGCGCAGCGACCGTCGTCCCCTCGCCCCGGCCTTGCAGGGCGAGGGGACAAGAGATGACCTTGTGGCTTCGTACGGTGCAGTTTCTTGTGCGGTGCCGTTCCTTCTAAAAAATCTCGGCGGGATCGGCGGCTTTCAACCGTCGCATGGCCAGCAATCCGGACACCGTACACATGGCAAACGTCAGGACAAAAACTTCAATCGCGCGGTCCCAGGTCACGAACATCGGCAGCATCGTCGCGGCTTTGGCGACGCCAAACAGGCACATCGCCAAGAGCGAACCCGGAATGAAGCCGGTCCCGGCGAGAATCAACGCCTCTTGCACAACGACGCCCGCCAGATAGCGATCCGTGTAGCCCATCGCCTTCAACGTTGCGAACTGTGGAAGGTGGTTGGAGATGTCCGTGTACAGCACTTGATAGACGATGGCGAAGCCGATCACGCATCCGACGATTGTTCCCAGCGTGAAGACGAAGCCGATCGGAGCGGTCTTCGTCAGGAAGGCGTACTCGCGCAGGACCAGCTCATCCGTGGTGAGGACGGTGATCTCGCTGCCGTACATCGCGGCAAGGTCTCGTTGGACTTGACGATGATCGGTGCCGGGCTTCAGCCTCAACACGCCGACGTGAACAGTTCCCGATCGCGGGTCGTTCATGATCCGCAGATAGTTGGCGGTGCTGGTGACGAAGTTGCCGTCGGCCTGGAACCCCGCGCCGATGGTGGTGACGCCCGCGATCCGAATTTGTCGGCCATTGATCTCCGCCACGACCGGCTTCCCTTTGCGAAACGCCATTCCGACGGGGCCAAATTCGGGCCGCGATGCGATGTCGAAGATTCCCGCGTCCGGCGCGAGCGTCGTGTGCAGCGCGTCTTCCAATCCCGGTGCCTCAAACACCGCGTAATCCGGCTCCATGCCAAACACAAACAGCCGCCGCTTCTCACCGTTCCACGGGTTCTTCCACATCGCCATGCCGACGTAGAGAGCGTAGACCCGATCCACTCCGTCATGCCCGAGTCCCCGCGCGATGTGACGTTTGGCAAACGGTTCGAGCTGCATGAACGTCTTGGTACTCGGGCTGAGCAACACCAGATCGCCGTGCAGATGGCGAGCAATCGACGTGGCACTGCGATAGAGAGCGTCGAGAAAGCCGAGCTGCATCCACATCAGCAACACGGACACCACGACCCCCGTCACGGCGACCACGAACTTCGCCTTGGACTGTGTGAGCTGAAGCCACGCGATGGGAAGATCACGCGCCATTAGGGAACCTCGCCAGCATGAGTCGGCTGCTGCCGGACGGACGAGACGTCCATCCGACGTGCCTCTCGCTGATCGCTCGCGGCGCCCACGTCGATGATGACCTCGACCCGCGCGTTCGAGAGTTGTCGCACCGCTTGCGGAACATCCGTGGGGAGCTTCACCCAAACTTCGACCACGCGGGCATCGGTGTCGGCGACGGGATCAATATTGAAGACATCCTTTCTCTGCACGACATAACCGAGTCGCTCGATTGCCCCCATTAATTCGAGCTTCAGCGTCGGGATACGGACGCGGGCCGGTTGTCCAATCGCCAGCCGCGCGAGATCCGCTTCATAGACTTCGGCGATGGCATACATCTGTTCGATGTCGCCAATGGAGACAACTCCCTTGTCGCCGATCTTTTCACCCGCTCGCGTGTGAACGCGCAGCACGGTCGCCACCGAAGGGGACCGAATCTCGGTGACAGCCAAGTCCGCCTCGGTCTGCTTGAGCGCCGCCCGCGCTTCGTCCACTTGGCGCTCGGCGACCAGCACGTCGGTCGGACGTGGCGTTTTCAAGGATTCCAACTGAGCCTCGGATTGCCGCTTGTTCTGCACCGCCTGGTTCCACTTGAGCTTCGCCTGCTCCAACATCGACTGCACGCCCGCCTGCCGTTGACTCAGCGCGTCCTCGCGTTTGAAGTCGGCTGCGGCCTGAGACAACTCCAACTCGTGCCGCGCGATCAGAGCTTCTTGAGCCACGATTTCGGAAGGCTTCGACGGGGAGCGGACTTGTTCCAGTTTCGCTTCGGCCAAAGCCAGCAGCGACTGCGTGTGAGCGACCGCTGCGACGCGCCGTTCGTGCGAGTCCAGTACCGCGATGACTTCGCCCTCGGCCACGCGTTGCCCCTCGACCACGTTCAACTTCGCGATCCGGACACCGTCCGTCGATGAAGGAGCCGCCAGCGAACGAACATCACCGCGCGGGGCCAATCGCCCCCACGCTCCGACATGCGTCAGTTCCGCCGCTGGCGCGTGGGTGTTCTGCGCCGACGAATCGCTCCGCCACGGCAAGACACCCGTTCCCACACTGATCGCGACCGCCGCTGCGATTGCCAACAACAGCCAGACCACCGCGCGACCCCACCGCTCCGACTCACTCTTGGCCATGATCCGCCCCCAGTTCCAAAGCGGCGGCGGGCGGCTTGGAACTCAGTCTATAAAGCAGCCGCAGTATCCGCTCTTCCAAGGGATCATCCTTCGACAACAGTCCCAGCATCTGCCAGAGCAACAAGCCGTCGAGTGCCATCCACGTCACAACCTGCCACAAGCCATCGGCGGATTGCTCGACCATGCGCGTCCGCATCTCAGCCGCATGTTGTCGCAGCGGTTCGAGCAGACCGGGATTCACAACCGAAGCGGCAATGGCAGCCATTAAAAGTTGCCGCACTTCAGACGCAGGGGCCGCTACGGGAGACGCCTTCGATCCGGCGCGCGATCTGGTTCCGGCGGCACTCGCCCGTGATGTCGTCCGTTTGCGCTTCGCCTCGCCCACGGAATCCTTGCCGTGCAGTTCCGGGAAGGCCACGTCCATCATCGCTCGCACGCGCCGTCCCTTCACCACGGGATCATCGGCCGCCACGCGATCCAACTCGCGCAACAGCCGCTGCACGAAGTGGTCCAGCATCGCGGTGATGAGCGCATCCTTGGTCGCAAAGTGATGCGTCAGTCCACCCTTGCTGACTCCCGCTTCTTTCGCGACCGCTTCGAGCGTCATCGCCGCAAAGCCGTCGCGTGTGACGACACGGATCGCCGCATCCAGCAATGTTTCCGGAGCCAACATGACGGCCACACTCTCCAAGATCGAACGATCACGACAAACCATACGGTTGGCATTAAATACCGTCCGGTCGGTTTCTCAGCAAGCTCGCGCGGCGTGATCGCTCGGCATCAGCGTTCGCAGTTCTACTGGCAGTCGGTCGTTGTCGCCGTTAAGTTGCTCCCTCCAGTGATCGGTAAGACAACGACATCATCGACGGGATAAGCCAAGACCTGCCGGTCACCATGCTCAGTCACACTTCGCCTACTGCCTGCGGACACTCTTCACGATGAATCGCCAATTCGCCGTTACGTTCTATGCAACACTTCTTTGTGCGATGAGTTCGTTCACGGTGTTCGCTGCCGACCAGCCTCTCGAATTCAACCGCGACATCCGGCCGATCCTGTCGGACAATTGTTTTGCCTGTCATGGGCCGGATGAGAAGGCACGACAGGCGGGGTTGAGGCTCGACGTGGCGGAACACGCCAAGGTGAAGCTGGCTTCGGGTGGCATCGCCCTCGTACCGGGAAAGCTCAGTGAGAGTGAGTTGGTTCGGCGCATCGTAGCCGTTGACCCGAGCCACCAGATGCCTCCCACCGAGAGTGGCAAAAAACTAACCGCTCGACAGATCGAACTGCTCAAGCGCTGGATCGAACAGGGGGCCGAGTACCAGCCGCACTGGTCGTTCGTCACGCCGAAGCGACCAGTGATTCCGCAAGGTAGCCGCCTCGCTCCGCGAGACGAAGCGCGTTCGCAGGAGAAGCGTCCCACTGACAAACAGCCTGCTACTCTCGACGTAAACCCTTCTCGCGATCTCGCTTCGTCTCGCGGAGCGAGTCGGCTACCTTGGCCGCTCAACCCGATCGACAACTTCGTCCTCGACCGGCTCGAGCGCGAGGGTCTCGCGCCATCACCGCCTGCCGAGAGGGAGCGGCTCATCCGTCGAGTCACGCTCGATCTGACAGGCGTCCCGCCGACGATTGGTGAAGTGGACGAGTTCCTCGCGGATGCCGCGCCGGATGCCTACGAGAAGCTCGTCGATCGGCTGCTCGCGTCGCCGCGGTACGGCGAACGGATGACGCTCGACTGGCTCGATGCGGCGCGGTACGCCGACACGCACGGTTTCAACAACGACACGACGCGCTACATGTGGCGCTGGCGAGACTGGACGATCAACGCATTCAACAGTGGGATGCCGTTCGATCAGTTTGTGACCGAGCAGCTTGCCGGCGACCTGCTGCCGAACCCGACGCTCGACCAGCGACTTGCGACGGGCTTCAACCGCAACCACGTCATCAACTCCGAGGGGGGCATCATTCCCGAGGAGTACCGCGTCGAATACGTCGCCGACCGCGTTCATACGACGGCGACGATTCTGCTCGGTCTGTCGATGGGCTGCGCCCGCTGCCACGATCACAAGTTCGACCCGCTCACACAGCGCGAGTACTACCAGTTCTTCGCCTTCTTTAACCAACTCAACGAGCAGGGTGAGGCGGGCCGCGTCGGCAATGCCGAACCGACAATCAAGGCCCCCACGCCCGAGCAGTCCGCGCGCGTGAACGACCTCGCTCGACAACTCGCCTCGCTCGACGACACGCTCAAGCAGCGGATCACCCGCGCGATCGAGACGATGCCCGAGTGGGAACCGAAGCTGCGCGAAGCCGCCTCGTCGGGTGGAGCCGCTCCGGTTCCGCTGCTCCACTGGACGCTGAACGAGACGACGGGGAACGAACTCAGCGAGCAGCGCGATCCGACGCGCAAGGGACAGGTCGTGGGGAAGGCCGAGTGGACGGCGGGCAAACTCGACGGAGCACTCAAGTTCGACGGAAATACTCACATCGAAGCGGGCGATCTCGCGAACTTCGATCGAATGGACAAGTTCTCGTACGGCGCATGGGTCAACGTCGCGGACAAGGAGGCGGCAACCGTCCTCTCGCGCATGGACGATGCGACGGCCTTCCGTGGCTACGACCTGCTGCTCGTCGGTGGCAAGCTGACGGCACATCTCGTCTACCGCTGGCCGGACGAAGCGCTGCACGTCATCTCGAAGACCGAGGTGCCGGTCGGCAAGTGGACGCATGTCTTCGCGACCTACGATGGTTCTTCCAAGGCGGAGGGCTTGAAGCTCTACATCGACGGTAAGCGGACCGACGTTGAGATCACGAACAACCTCCTCACCGCCTCGCCCAAGACGACAAAGCCGCTGCGAATCGGACGGCGCACCGACGGCGCACCGTTTCGAGGGCTGATCGATGAGGTCCGCATTTACGACCGCGAACTGACCGCCGAAGAAGTTGGTGCCGTCTCCGAGTCCGACAGTCTGCGCGATCTGCTGGCCCTCGCACCGGACAAGCGCAAGGCCGAGCAGACGCAGATCATCGTGAAGTCTCACCTGGCTCGATCCGACGCCGACTATCAGCGTCTTGTGAACGAGCGGGCCGAGGCCGAGAAACTCCGTACCGAACTGGAGAAGGCGTTCCCATCGGCAATGGTCATGCTCGAAATGCCTGCGCCGCGCAAGACGTTTCTCCTCAAACGCGGCCAGTACGACGCACCAGCAGACGAAGTCCAACCCGATGTCCCCGCCAGTCTGCCGCCGTTTCCAAAGGATGCGCCGCGCAATCGACTCGGCCTCGCGCAGTGGCTGCTCGCGCCGAACCATCCGCTGACCAGCCGCGTCGCCGTGAACCGAGCCTGGAGCCAGTTCTTCGGCGCGGGACTCGTCGAGACCGTCGAAGACTTCGGCTCACAAGGCCAATGGCCGAGTGATTTGGAGTTGCTCGACTGGCTGGCGGTGGAATTTAGCGGGGTGGCGAGTGGCGAGTGGCGAGTGGCGAGTGAAGACGGAGCGACGCCGAACTCATTGTCTTTGTCTTCCATTCGCCATTCGCCATTCGCCACTCGCCACTGGTCCTCGAAGCGTCTCCACCGCCTGATCGTCACCTCGGCCACGTACCGGCAGTCGTCTCGCGTGACAAAGGAACTTCAAGAACGCGACCCTGCCAACAAGCTGCTCGCACGCGGGCCGCGTTTTCGGCTGCAGGCCGAGACGATTCGAGACAACGCGCTGGCGGTTGCGGGTCTGCTGAGCGACCGATTCGGTGGGCCGAGCGTCTCACCGTATCAGCCTGCCAACTTGTGGGACGATGTCGCCGTGGGTGCCGACTACGAGGGGACCGTCTACAAACAGGACAAGGGTGAGGGTCTCTATCGCCGCAGCATGTACACGTTCTGGAAGCGGACGTGCCCGCCGCCGGGCTTGAACACGTTCGACGCTCCCGAACGCGAAGTCTGTACGTCGCGCCGGTCGAGAACCAACACGCCGCTGCAAGCTCTCGTCCTGATGAATGACCCCACATACCTCGAAGCGGCACGCAAGCTGGCCGAACGAGCGATGACCGAAGGCGGCGAGACTCCCACCATACGCCTCACCTTTGCCTTTCGACTCGCTCTCTCCCGCACGCCCTCTCCCGCCGAAACGGCCGTCCTGTTGAAGGCTTATCAGCAGCGACTTGCCAAGTACCAACAAGACCCTGCCGCCGCGAAGGCCCTCGTCGCGCACGGCGACTCCCTCCGCAACGAGTCCCTCCCCGAACCCGACCTCGCCGCTTGGACCGCCGTGATGAGCCTGATTCTGAATCTCGACGAGGCGATCACGAAGGGATAAATTTGACGGCGAAGCATGACGCAAAGGCGACATCTGCCAACATCGTAGTGTCGGTCGAAGCAACGCAATTCAAACCGGGCTTTGTTTGCATCAAAGTCGTGCCACCATCTCTTTACGGATCATTTGTTTTTTTGGGCTGATGCCATGCGGCGCGGATGTGCCTCGCAATGGCTTTAGCGAGAATCGTGTCGCCTGCCTCAGTGATGTGACAACAATCGTCAGTGTAGAGTCGTTCTGGGTGATCGAGAAACACTTGCGTCAAGTCGCCGAACGAGACACCCGCGTTGTTCAGTCGGTCCGCCGCAGCTCGCATCTTCGGATAGCACTGTCCGATGGGGACATTAAAGATGCTGACATTGTTGACGGTGAGGCTACTCTCGACCTCGCCCATCGGCTTTGATCCGGGAAGGTATTGGTTTGGCTGTAGCAGATGGAAGTAGCGGATCCCGTGTGCAGTGCAAAGTCGAGCCAAGAGTTCCGATGAGTGTGCCCAAAGTTCGACGCAATGGTCGAAGAGTTGTTCGTCAGAATCGAAAGTTTCTTTCGGCCCCGATGCGGCGAACGACAGTTCTTTGGTGGACAGAGTGGCAATACGTGTCGTTTGATCGCGAATATGGGTCGCACCGCGGTCGTGCAGAACCTTCCAAATCAAAAGAGCGACGGGTGAGTAGCCCAACCCGACTTTGCCAAACTGATCGGCTCGTTCACGCTGTTCCTGCCGCAAATACGTGACGTATCCAACGCGGCGTGCGGCTTCCGCGTTCCCTCGAACGGCAAGCAGCGAACTCCACTGACGCGGAAAAGCGGCGCTGACTCCATAGCGCACGTTGTCCTGTTGAGGCAGCGCGGCTTCGTTCGCGCCATCAAGGTTGATGACGACATCGAACTCCGCACCCAAGCTCATCAGATAGTTCAGCGTCATGAGCTGCTGCGGCTGCTTGGAACCATCCACACCGAGTCGTACAAACTGAAAGTGCTTTCCCAAGAGTTCAGGCAGCGACGAAAGTTGCTTTTCTAGAACCGAGGTAGCGTTCGTTGCCAACTGCCTCGCCACAGACCCGCCCAAAATGGCCACGATGACACGGTCACTAGATCGCTTGTGGATGGGCGGTTGGTCATCGTAGAAGCCAAAGTCTGTGATCCTGTAGTCGCCCCGCGTTGTTCCTTCGTCGCCTCGCACATTGCCTGTCTGATTGATCGACTTTTCGTCGTCGTCATTGGTTTGCAGGACAAAGCCCAAGTACGGATGGATCATTACAGGCCGCGCGAGCCCGTGTGGCGCTTGAAAGTGGTCGCGTGCTGCGACGCCTTGCCGCTCCTTGTAGACACTCGACCAAGTCCGATGTTGCCAGCACAGAACAGCCAGCGCGAGGAGTTCTGTGGCGAAGTAGATCGTCACCACCACGATACCGCTGAACAGAAGTTTCTTTTTCAGAGCGATCAGTCGGGGAGGGCGCCCCGGCGTATGTGGTTCAGGTGCGTCGTTCGGCGCCAGAATCGGCATGAACAGCCAACTTCACTTGGAGAATGTGACTCTCTGCCACTCGGACACTGTGTGATCGGCCGAACGAAACATCAGTCCGTGACAATCATTCGCGTTAGCAGGCTGTCAGGAGCCGCGACTATTTGCGGCCGAAGACCATGATCGTGATGTCGTCGTTTTGCGGATGGCCGTTGGCGAACTTGCGGACATCGGCGAGGATCGTTTTGCCGAGTTCGTCCGCATGGCCACCGGTACTCGCCGCCATCAGTTCACGCAGGCGGTCCACGCCGTAGAGGTCGCTCTTGGCATTCATCGCTTCGCTGACTCCGTCGGTGTAGATGACAATGGTTTCGCCCTGGACGATGGTGCGCGTGAGCACATCGTAGGGGAAGCCTTCCACGACACCGATCGGCACGCCGACCGCCTCTTCACCGAATTCCTCGATCGTCCCGTCGGTCTTGCGAATCATGATTGGCATGTGTCCGGCGTTACCGATGGTCATGTCACCCGTCTTCACGTCGAACACAATCAGCACGAACGTGACGAAGCGGCCTTCGATGGCACGCGTACACATCTGGTCGTTGATACGGTTGATGGCCTCACCGACATCTTTGACGAAGGTCATCACGTTGGTAACGACGGTCGCGATGCGCGACATCACCAGCGATGCCGGGACTCCCTTGCCAGCGACATCGCCGAAGGCCAGACAGATTTTGGCACCGTCTTCCATCTCGAAGACATCGTAGTAATCGCCACCGACCGCCTGAGCCGTGTCGTACGACGCGAAAATTTCCCAACCGGCGGGCTTTGGCAGGACGGTGGGCAGCAGCGATCGCTGCACTCCCATCGCGATGTTCATTTCCTTGTCCTGCTTCTGCTTCTCCATCGCGGTGACGAGCAACTTGGCCTGCTCGTAAGACATGGCTGCCTGTCCGGCAATCGCCATCAACAGGTCGAGGTCTTCGGGGCCGAACTGGTTGAAGGCGTTCTGCGTGTCGATGTTGATGATCCCCATCGGCTCACCAGCCAAGCTGAGGAGCGGGACGCACATCATCGAACGAATCGTCAGATTGGCGATCGACTCGCTGGCATTGAATCGCGAGTCACTCGCCGCATCCGCCGACAGGATGCCGGTCTTCTCTTCCATCACCGACTTCAAAATCGTGCGGCTCAGCTTGACGGTCTCATCGTCTCCCGCGCGACGGTGCTTCATCGACTTGGGGATCATCTTGCCGGTGGCTTCATCCTTGAACAGAATGCAGCCGCGATCGGCATGAGGGAAGATGTTGAACAGCGTGTCGAGGATCTTGGGAAGGAGGGCGTCCAAGTCCGACGTGCCCGCCAGTGCGCGGCTGATGTCGAGTACACCCTTTAACTTGGCAGTCGAGTTGACTTCCAACTTGCCGAAGCCGGTCGAGCGTTCGGCCATCCCCATAATGGTCGCGGTATCTTCCTCACCCTCGCTCAGATCGACATTCATGTCGGCGGGTGCCACCGAAGGGGCCGGCCGAGTGGATGAAACAACTGGTGCGGTTGCCGTCTTCGGCACAGCGGCAGCCCCTTCAAACCGGAGCAGCATCGGCCCGAGCTTGATGCGGTCGTCATTGAAGAGCGGAGTCTGCCCCTCAATTTTCTTGCTGTTGACGAACGTGCCGTTGCCGCTCCCCATGTCTTCGATCGCATAGCCGTCGCCGGTCTTCACAACCTTGGCGTGCTTGCGCGACACCATGTTCGAGTTGATCTGAAACGTGCATTCCGGATGACGCCCGATGACCGTTTCATCGACCGTCAACTCGAACGGAATCGCCTGACCTTCTTGGAGCAGAATGATTTTGGGCATTGTCGTGACCTGAAAACCGCGTGGAACAAGTGTCGATTGAAGAGTGCGGACGAGATTCTAAGAAGAGCCACCGCTTCGCGAAAGCAAACCGTCGCCGCTTTCGTGCAGACGACGCGACTTCGGCCGTCATTCATCGACCGGATACTCGGGTCAATTCCGCCAATCGCACCTTCAGGTCATCCGTGAGCATGCCCGGCGAGTACTTCCACTGCCAGTTCGTCATTGCGCCACCTGACGTTCCGGGCGTGTTCATGCGGGCGGAGGAATCGAGCGAGAAGACATCCTGCAATGGAGCGATCGCGATATTCGAGCCGGATCGCCACGCGAACTCGATGAACTCCCAGGCGAAATGAGATTCATCACACGGGACATAGCGCCGCAGGCGAGCGAGCTTCTCGTGATGCGGCAGCATCTCGGCACGAAACCAGCCGAGAGACGTATCGTTGTCGTGCGTTCCCGTGTAGACGACCGAGTTCGGCTCGAAGTCCTCGCCCCGCGTGTTGTCCCACGCTTCGCCCGGCAGCATGAACTGCAAGACTTTCATGCCGGGCAGTTCGTGGCGACGACGCAGCGCGTGAACCTCTTCCGTAATCATGCCGAGGTCTTCGGCGATGATCGGCAAATCGAGATCCAAACTGTCGTTCAAGTCGCTCGTTTGAAGCGGCCGGCGCGAGTCCCCGGAGACCCGCATCCCATCGCGATAACGCTCCAATCCCGTTCGCAGCGAGTTCAGCAACGAATCCCCCGGCCCGGGAACCCATTCGCCATTCATCGCTGTTGCTTCCCCCGCAGCCACCGACCAGAAGGCTTCAAACCCACGGAAGTGATCCAGGCGAACGAAATCGACGAGTTGCAACGAGGCCCGCAGTCGGTGAATCCACCAGCGATAGCCGTCGCGTTCCATCGCGGCCCAATCATAGAGCGGGTTGTTCCAGAGTTGCCCCGTCGCGGCGAAGTAGTCGGGTGGAACACCGGCCACGCGCGTCGAGCGGCCGTGTTCGTCCAATTGAAACAGCGTGCGATTGGCCCAGACATCGGCGCTGTCGTGCGAGACATAGATCGGAATGTCGCCGATGATCTGAATGCCCAGTTGGCGAGCGCGATCTCGCAGTCGTTGCCACTGCCGAAAGAAGAAGAACTGCAACGTCAGATGAACCGTGAACCGATCGCCGAGTTGCGGAGGGACTACGGCAGGAACTTGCGCCGCAGAGTTGGTCCACGTTGGCCAGGACGCGCAGCCGTTGGCTTCACTCGCCACCATGAACTGTGCATGACCTTCCAACCAGTCACGATGCTGATCGACGAACTGAAGCAACTCACCGTGCAGCGGGTGCGACGCGGGGAGTTCGCGCAGCCGCTGTGCTGCCCGTTCGAGCAGCCACTGCTTGCGAGTACTGGCCAGCCCGAAGTTGACCCTTGGTGCGAACTCACTCTCCGACACAGCCGCCTCATGGAGTTCCGCCTCCGTCAGCAGGCCATCGCGTGCGAGTAACTCAGGACTGATGAGCAGTGGGTTGCCCGCGAAACTGGAGGCCGACTGATACGGCGATCCACCCGCATCGGCCGGACAGAGCGGCAGCACCTGCCAGCAGCGTTGCCCCGCAGCAGCCAGCCATTCGAGAAACTCATCCGCACTCGGCCCGAGATCACCGATGCCAAACCGCGTGGGAAACGAGGTCGGGTGAACAAGAATGCCGCTGGCACGTTCCGTCAGCATGAAGGTTCTTCCATAAAGTTAAGCGGGATCGCGGGGCCATCCATCCGGTGATGTTTCACTGCGTGAGCAACGTCCCACAGTGAAACGACCGAACTTGGCGGGGGATATTACATGCGCTCATTCGACGTGGGCAGTCTTACCAGCGGACTCGCTCGTTCGGCACGCACACGCATCACAACCTGCCACTGCGGAAGATGCCGAAGATCAGCCAGACGGCCAAGAAACTGGAGAGGACATAGATCGGCAGACTGACCCACATCGTGCTGACTCCCCCGGCGACGATGAGGGCCGACGCGACGATCAGTGCCGCGACGACCATGCCCACGACGAGCCGGTTGCTCGACCGTTCCAACTCCAAAATGAAGTGGTCGAGGTTTCGATGTTCGAGCTGAATCCGCAGATCATCCTCACTGAGCTTCCGCAGCGTGCGGTTCACATGGCGCGGGATGTCGTGCGCGTACCCCAGCATCTGTCGAGACTCGTCCCACAATCGCTCCGCCATGCGCGACGGGTGATAACGGGCGCGGACCAGCCGCTCGACGAACGGTTGCAGGTGCGAAGCGAGATTGAAGGCGGGATCAAGACTGCGACCAATCCCTTCCAGCGTGACCAGCGCTCGAATCAACAGCATCAAGCTGCCGGGACACCGGATGCCGTGATTGGCGAGAATGCTCACGAAGTCGGAGAGCATCCGCCCGATGTTCAGCCGCTCCAATTCGATGCCGTAGTAGTTGACCACGAAGTCGCGCATATCGACTTGCAGCAGTGGCCGGTCAATCTCGCGATGCGGTTCACCCAGTTGCAGAACCAGCTTCACCGCCGCGTCCACGTCCTGCTGACTGATGGCAACGAAGAGATCGACCAGTTGCTCGCGCGTGCGGTCGTCGAGCATTCCGACCATGCCGTAGTCGAGCAAACAGATCGTGCCGTCACGGCGGAGACGGATGTTGCCGGGATGCGGATCACCGTGAAAGACGCCGAACTCAAACGCTTGCTTCATGAAGATGCGCGCCCCGTTGGCCGCGATCTCGGGAAGCGAGAAGCCGACTGATTCCTGCCGGACCACCTCATCCACTCGCAGGCCGTCGATGAACTCCATCGTCAGCACGGCCTCGGTGGTCAGCTCCCAAAAGACGCTCGGAATGTAGAGCGTCGCGTCCTGATGAAAGAGGCGGCGAAACTCGTCCATCGTGCGGCCTTCGCGCGCGAAGTTCAGTTCGCGCCGGATCGTCCTCGCGAAATGATTGACCAGCCCGACGGGATCGAAGATGCGCGCTTCGGGAACGTGCCGTTCGATCAAGACGGCGATCTCTTGCATCAGCGAGAGATCGCGTTCGACATTGCGAACTGCCCCCGGCCGTCGAATCTTGACCACGAGCGGCGTGCCGTCGAAACTCGTCGCACGATGGACTTGCCCGAGTGAACCGGCGGCCAATGGCGTTCGATCGAACGTGGCGAACAGTTCCGCAACAGGCCGCCCCAATTCATGCTCGACGCGCTCGACCGCCGCATCGGAAGCGAACGGTGGCACGTTTTCCTGCAACTGCTTCAGTTCAGCCAGCATCTCCGGCGGAACCAAGTCCGGTCGCGTGCTCATCACCTGCCCGAACTTGATGTAGGTCGGGCCGAGACTTTCGAGCGTCAGCCGCACGCGCTCGACCAACTTCAAATGCCGCACCGGCTCGGCCGGTTTGCGTGAGAAGACTCGCCGCCAGCGGTACCAAAAGTTGCGCAGCCCGATCCGGTCCACGAGATCGCCGAACCCGTGATTGAGCAACACGGTGACGATCTCGCTGGTCCGTCCCAGATTCCGAAGCAAGCGAAACGGATGACTGTCCAAAACCGACTCCACACAAGAAGAAACTCGCCGCAGAGTGAGTTCAACGGCGTGTCAATTGTCAGGCGACCGAACGAGACAACTGTACCCAGAGAGATGAGTCGTTCAACCTCTTGCTAATCGTCGTCCAAGGATCGCGCGGGCTTTGCCGTCGCAGCGGGCGAAGATCAGAACGCCCGGTTGATTGCCCGGCAGGGGCAGGCGGCGGCGCACGACTTCCGCTTGGATTGGGATGTGACGGCATTTGATTTCGATCTGGCCGAAGTCCGACTTGCGAAGCCAGTTTCGATAGTCGCGTTCGTTGTTGGGGAGGTCGGCGAGAACTTCAAACGGTGTGACGAAAGCCGAATCGACTAGCGTGTCACTCGTCAGAAACTCCTCGGCACCGTCGAGGCGTTTCAGCCCGTGACGATGCGCGACGAGATCGATCAAGCCAGCGCGAACGACGGCCGGATCGGGATCGTAGAGATAGCGACCGAGTGGCGCGAGCGGGACCGAAATCTCCAAGGGATGTCCCGCGATTGTCTCACCAGAAGGCAGTGCCGTCGCACGAAAGGGAGCGGTGCCCGCGAGCGCCCCGAACCAGATCGTCGCCTCTTTGCATTCGCCATCGAGGCTGATGAGTTCGATCTCGACCGCCTCGAACTTGCCGCCGAAGTTGCTCGCGGGACCAACCTTGATCGCGCCGCCTCGTGCGTGTTCCATCAGTCCGTGGAGAAACGGCAGGCCCGGCTCGTAGTCTTCCACACGCGACACGCGGCCTCCCGCACCCGGTCGCCGATCGGGATCGATGTGAATCAATTCGGCCGATCCAATCTGTTCGGTCACGCTGGTCACATCCACATCCAACGTCTTCAGTCGCGCAGCAACTCCGTAAGCTTCCGCATTCCATTCCGCACGAAGGCAGGTTGTGGCGTTGAGATCGACTGCGGTGACATCGCACCGCTCGGCCAACGCGATGGCATCGCCGCCGATCCCGCAGCACAGATCCCAGACTGGTCCCTCAAAACGCTGAGCCTTGTGCCGCGCGACCGCCTCCGACGTGGATTGTTCGAGTCCCTTGCGGTCGAACCACATCGCAGCGGCTCGCGAGAACTTGCCCCGCGCTTTGTGACGCAACTCATGCAGCGACAGCGCGGCGCGCACGAGATCGTTCGCATAGAGCTTGCGGAGCCGTGCTTGCAGTCCCAGCCCTGAGTCGGTCTCGGTCGAGATCAAGTCGAGGATCGCCGGTGACTCGCGCAGCAATCGCATCACACGGCGTTCGTCGGCGGGTGATGAGAGCGTCTCGGTGGAGACGGGTTCGGTCGGGGTTCTCGACATGCGTTCCTAGCGGTTGCACCAGTTGATGTAGCCGTTGACCAGCCAACTCAGCCAGTCGATGCGGTCGCACAGCCACAACAGCGGCGCGTAAAACTTGGCGATCCAAACCGGCCCCTGAACATACACGGCTTGAAACCAGTACCAGAACAGGGGGCCGATCGTGACGACGGCGATGACGAAATACGCGCACAAATAGATCACAACCCGCAACGCCAACTGGCGAAGGTAGGTCTTGATCCGAATCGAACGCGGTACGGGCTGGTCCATGCGCGGGAGGATAACGCGGTGCGAGACGACTCGAAATCGAGTCGGTGAAAACAACAGGGCCGGACGATTGGTGCGAGGCGGTGCCGCCCGATCTATACTCCGCCGCCCTCAACTGGCCCCGTTTCGTTCCATGTGAGTCCACCGCCGATGACTTCGCTTCCGCTGGAGCCGACGCAAGACTTCAACTGGGACTTGGCCGCTCAATCGATCACGCTGCGCATCCGGTGGTTCGGCATCTGTATCGGCTACGTGCTGGTCAATCTGATCGGAGGCGGCATCGAAGCGAACCGCGCGATCCTGAACGCGATCCTGATGCTCGGCGCGATCTACGCGCTGCTCGACACGCTGTTCAGTGCGCGGGGAAGAGTCTTCTTGTCGGAATGGCCGCTGTTCGTGTCGTTGATGGAGGCGATGTTCATCGGGTTGCTGTGCCATTTCGATCGCGGAGTCCTCAGCGCGTTTCGTTTTTACTACTTTCTATCGCTCTTGGTCTGCGCGATTCGTTCCGCACCGGCAGTGACGTGGGCCACGTTCGCGCTTCACACCGTCAGCTACGGCATGCTGGCTCTCAGTCGGCGGATTGCCGGAACGGATGAAGTCGCCGCGTTGATTTTGACGCCCGTATTCATGGGCTGGGTGACGTGGGCCAGTACCGAGCTGGCGGGGTTGCTCAAGTGGGCCGGTTGGCGATTGAGACACCTCAACGGCGCGTTGCAAGAAAACCAGAGCCTGCTCGAACATCGCATTGCTGATCGGACGAAGCAGCTTCAAGAGTCTCAGGCGATGCTGGTCCAGCAGGAAAAGCAGGCGGCGTTCGGCCTGCTTGCGGCGGGAATCGCGCATGAAGTTGGCAACCCGTTGGCGTCGATCAGTTCTCTGGTTCAACTGCTCAACCGTCGCAACATCGACGATGAAACTCGCAGCAAACTGCTGCTCGTGGACGATCAACTTCGCCGGATTCAGCGAACACTGCGCGAGCTGGTCGACTTCAGCAGGCCCGTCGTCCACGAACGGTCGCGCTGCGACATCCACTCGGTCCTCGATGTCGCGTTGAACATCGCGAAGTACTACAAACGCAAGAAGGGGAAACAGATCGTCACGGCTTACGCGCCCGAAGTGCCGTTTCTGATGATCGTCCGCGACCAACTGGTCCAGGTGTTTCTGAATTTGATCCTCAACGCGATGGACGCGACGGAGGAGGGCGGGACCATCGAGATCAATACCACCTGCTCAGCCGGCCTGTTGCGGATCGACGTGCGCGACGACGGCCACGGGATCGCGGCTGAGTCGCGCGAACGCATCTTCCAACCGTATTTCACGACCAAAGAAACCGGCACCGGACTCGGGCTGTTTGTCTGCCGCAGCATCATGGAGCAAAACGGCGGACGGATTGAACTGGCAAGTACAACATCGTGCGGAACGACGTTTACGGTGTGGCTCCCCACCACGGAAGCCACCCACGCGAGTCCGCCGCGCATCGCGGACTCTGCGTCGTGACGGTAAAACGGTGACGCCAACACCAACCCAAAGCGTGAGCGAGGAAAAATGTTCTGCGGTGCCTGACCCCAACGTGTTTCACTCCACTCTCTCCCCTCAGTTTGAGGTCACTTCTTTCCATGCCACGTTCCGTGTTGATCGTTGAAGACGAAGCCATCATTCGCACCTCGCTACGAGAGTTCCTCAGTGATGAGGGCTATCAGGTCGCCGAGGCCGGGACGGTCGCCGAGGCCCTGGCCTTGGCCAGACAGCGCGACTTTGAAGTCGCCGTGTGTGACGTGCAGCTTCCCGACGGGGACGGCTTGATGCTGTTACGCCGGTTGCAGCAGCTCAATCCGAGCATCTCGGGGCTGATCATCACGGCTTACGCCACGGTCGAGAACGCGGTCGAAGCGTTCAAGTCGGGCGCGTTCGATTACCTCGTCAAACCGGTGATCTTCGACGACTTGGCCAACAAGCTACATCGGCTGTTTCAGTACCGCGAACTGTCTCTCGAAAACCAAGCGCTCCGCCGCGAGTTGGCGCGCCACGTGGAAGGGGACGAAATCGTGGGGTCGAGCAAAGCGATCGTCGCCGTGCAAGAAGCCCTGCGCCGCGCTGCCGTTACCAACTCGAACGTGCTGCTGGCCGGGGAATCGGGTACGGGAAAAGAACTCTTCGCCCGGTCGCTCCACAAATGGGGGCCGAAGCAAAACGAACAATTCGTCGCCGTGAACTGTGCGACTCAACCGACCGAGTTACTCGAAGGCCAGCTCTTCGGAGCCAAAGCGGGATCCGTGCCGGGAACAAAAGGTGAGTTGACTGGAGTCTTGCAGCAAGCAACCACCGGAACCGTCTATTTAGATGAGGTCGCGCTGTTGCCGCTCTCCACACAGGACAAGCTGCTGCGGGCGATCGAGTTCCAAGAGTTCACTCCGCTCGGTTCATCCGAACTCTGCCGAACTCATGCCCGCATCGTGGCGGCGACGACGCGCGATCTCGTAAAGGAAGTCGCCGAAGGCCGCTTTCAAGAAGACCTCTTCTATCGGCTCGATGGCGTGAAGGTTCGCATCCCCGCGCTGCGCGATCGCTTGGATGACGTGCCCGAACTGGTCGAGTTCTTCGTCAGCAAGCACAGTCGCGCGATGGGACAAAAGGCGACTGGAGCGACCAGTGAAACGATTCGGATGTTGATGTCGAACCCGTGGAAGGGAAACGTCCGGCAACTCGACAATGCCCTCGAACGCGCGGTCATGATGTGTGACGGAACGCGGATTCGTCCGGATGATCTTCCGCCCGACTTGCGTGGCGACGAACAACCGCTCCCCGACACCGATGACCTGCGCTCCGCACTCCGTCACTACGAACGACTCCACATTTTGCGCGTCCTGCGGCAGTGGCCCGAAAAACGGGAGGCCGCCAAACGCCTGAAGCTCGGCCTGTCGAGTCTCTATCGCAAGATCGAAGAATTGGGCATCGACCTTTAGAATCTCGCTCGTTTCACCGCGTGGGCAGCGCCCCGCGCGTCGGGTGGCGTTTGAGATTGTTTCACCGCATGACGCGCGGGGCGCTGCCCACGCGGTGAAACGACGCACACCACTCCATTCCAAGGAACCTCATGACCGCATTCACTCCGCTCCGCATCCTTGTGATTGGCGCTCACCCCGATGACTGCGAGATGAAAGCCGGAGGCATCACAGCGATGTATCGCGCGGAGGGACATCATGTGAAGTTTGTCAGCGTCACCAACGGCGAAGCGGGACATCAATCGCGGCAGCCCGTCGAGTTGGCGGCACTGAGGTTCGCGGAGACGCAGGCCGTCGCGAAGTTGATGGGGATCGAGTACGAGGTTCTGAACAATCGAGACGGTCGACTGCAACCCACGGTGGAAGCCCGCTTCGAGTTAATTGGCCTCATCCGCCGTTACCGCCCCGATCTGATTCTGACTCACCGTCCCAACGACTATCACCCGGATCATCGCGCCACTTCGACGCTCGTCTGTGACGCCGCGTACATGGTGATCGTGCCGCACATCGTTCCCGAAATTCCCGCGCTGCGAATCAATCCGGTCATCGCCTACCTCTCGGATCACTTTCAGCGTCCGGCACCGTTCGCGCCGACAATCGTGATCGACGTGGAACCGGTACTCGACAGCATCCTCGACCAAATGGCCTGCCACAGTTGCCAGTTCTTCGAGTGGCTGCCGTACACGCTTTGCCAGGAGAACGGATTCCCAACCGATCCCGCCGCGCGGCGGGACTACCTCAGGCAATTCTATTCCGGCTTCAACGGACCGCTTGCCAATCGTTACCGTGACCTCGTGATCCAAACTTACGGTGAGGAACGCGGTCGTACGATCCGCTACATCGAAGCCTTCGAGCCATGCGAGTATGGTTCCCCGCTGACGGCGGCCAATCGGAAGACGCTCTTTCCGATGTTGCCTTGAACCCGGATCGTCTATTGCAGACGATCTGTGCTGGCAAACGTACACAGCAACTCAACGGGTTCTTTGGCGGACTCGTTCATCATTCAGGATGCCTCAACATGGCACTGCGACTAGCCGAATACGTGTTGGCGGGAGAACTCTTCAACACGAAACAGAACTCGGTTCACGGGTACATCTGGCTGCGTGATTGCGACCGGCCGATCATGTTCCAACTGACGGGCAACTGCCTGTCCGATCTGGCGGGACATCATCTGCGGTTTGAAGCCCGGCCAAGTCCGCTGACCGAAGAAGGATCGTTGACCGAGGAGGAGATCGACGAGCGCCACATCGCCTGGATGCAGATCGGCGTGCCGGGCGAGATGACCGCGACGAAACAGGTCCGCGCCTTCGACTGCTCCATGGACGAATTCCTCAGGCGCAGCCAGCTCGACGAACAACCGCCGACCGAATGGAAGCGGATGCTGTACTTGGAGTGGTACAGCCAGAACGGTCACGTCGTCATCGAACTGGTCGATCCGGTGATTGAGATTGATCCCGATGAGAATGGGCCAACAACCTTGGATTTCTTTGCGTCCGAACAGTCAGACGAGCACGACACCAGCCTAGACGAAGACCTCGATCTTGAATTCTCAGACGATGTGCCGTGGCCCGACGGGGAAGTGAACGAACGGGAGCGCGACGACGAGTACGACTCCACAGACAGCGCGACCCTCGCGTTCGAGGAAATGTCTGACGAGTTGGACGACGATCCCTACGGCCTCTTCCCCAAAGATCTCGAATCCAGCCTCGAAACATCGTCCTCCGACCAGCCGTGGAACGACGACCCCGATCCCGAGACGCTGGCCATTTGGGAGAAATTGAACGCGCTCGAAGATCACTCTCGGGACGTGCCGCTCTGCACGCTGTTCGATCCGCCGCTAAAGGTCCCGCCGCCCGCGTCGCTCGATGACGAACAGGTGGCTCAGGCGCTGAACTCCATCCTGATGCAACTGGCTCTGCACAACATTGCGCTGCACATGTGCGAGCACTTCACGCCGCGCACCGCCTACGAACTGCTCGTCAACGACATCCTGCGCAACGAAGCGACTCACCCCGACCTTCCTCGATCGGACATGACGCAGAACTTCGACACGAGTTCGTACTGTGCGGAGTGCGACGCCGAATTCCAACGCCGATACGCAGAACGCAAATCCCAAAATGATTCCACCAACGGCGACACGCTGGGCGACTTCGATCCGGATAGCGATGTTCCGTTTTGAACCTCACAACCCAATGCTGGCGAGCGGGTCGGCATCAGCCCCATGATTCTCACTTTGTCGTCTTTCGCTCCGCGAAAGGGCGTTCTTTCGCGGAGCGAAAGACGACATTGATCGACCAAAAACATCAACGTGAGCACCCTTGGGCTGACACCGCCCCGCTCGTCATTCTTCAGACTCGTCACTCTCACTTTGTGGAATCGGTCATGACTCGAACTCTACTTGTTTCAGGGATGGTACTTTTCACGATGACAAACCTGCTGTCGGCGGCGGACGATGTGGTCTCGAACGTGGTGCTGGGCATTCACGGCGGGATCGGCGTGGACAAGGTGGACATGACGCCGGACCTCGACAAGCAGGTGCGAGCGGTCCTGACCGAGGCTCTGCAAGCGGGCCACGCGAAGCTCAAGAGTGGCGGTTCCAGTTTGGACGCCGTCGAAACAGCCATTCGTGTGATGGAAGATTCTCCGCTGCTCAACGCGGGCAAGGGAGCCGTCTTCACACACGAAGGCCGCAACGAACTGGATGCCTCGATCATGGACGGCAAGACGAAGAAAGCCGGTTCGATGGCGGGGGTCACGATCATCAAAAACCCGATCACCGGCGCACGGGCCGTGATGGAAAAGTCGAAGCATGTGATGTTGGTCGGGCGCGGCGCGGAGATCTTCGCCACACAGCAGGGCTTAGACATAGTCGATCCCGCCTACTTCTGGACGGAGCATCGCTGGAAGGCGATCCAGGCCATTTGGAAGCAGGAAGCGGAACTGAAGAACAAGCGTGGCGATCTGCCGGTCGAGAACCTGCCCCCCGCGAAGAAGTCCGAGTACGGGACGGTCGGCGCAGTGGCACTCGATGCGGCGGGAAACCTCGCGGCGGGAACGTCCACCGGTGGCATGACGAACAAAAGTTTCGGCCGCGTCGGAGACTCACCGATCATCGGCGCAGGAACCTACGCCGACAACGAAGCCGCAGCGATCTCGTGTACCGGTCACGGCGAGTTCTTCATCCGATACGCAGTCTCCCACGAGATCGTCGCGCAGATGAAGTACAAAGGTTCGTCGGCCCAAGACGCATCGCACGATGTCATCAACCGACAACTCAAAGACGCCGGAGGCGAAGGGGCAGCGATCATCCTCGACAAGATCGGCCGCTTCGCAACCGCCTACAACTCGGAGGGCCTCTATCGCGCGTGCATCACCAAGGACGGCAAGGTGCGAGTGCGGCTGTACGAGGAATAATGCCGTTCTCCCCCCTTTGCAAAACATGAGGAGAAAACGGCGAGTGCGATCAGAAAGACAAATGGCAGCAAGATGTGCGGTAAAAGGTGAGGGCATGAATCAAACGGTTGCAGCACCGGGTGGACGGCCGGCTTTCTTATCCCCTCTCACTCCGTCTTCGGGGGCTTCTTCGATTCTGCCCCCCTGACTTGAACCACACCAATTAGCGTACTCACACATCAGCTCCGACTTCATATTTTTTACCACACACCTTTCTGCCATCAAACCCGCAACCTCACAGCACGATCACGTCCGCGGGAGGCCCGCCCACCGGACCAAGATCGACGACGGCAGGCTCGGGCCAAATGATGCCGCTGACCCATTCCTTACTCACCACAACAGTGCCAGACTTACGGACGTAACCGTTCACGACACGGGGGTGAGTGATGGTGGAGGCTGCTTGGCGTCGTGGAGCCGTGTGGTGGCGGCGGTGATGAATTCGAAGATGTTGCGGGATTGCTGGCGGCAGGTTTCGATGACGGTCAGCAGCGTCTCGACGAAGCGGCTGCCCTTCGCACTCTGGGTGCCGAAGCTGAGCTTG
>JAYVDI010000105.1:0-6971 GCA_043749505.1 Schlesneria sp.
CAAGTAGAGAGACGGTGAGGTAGTGGGTCAATTTAGTCGCCTTTCGCTCCGCGAAAGGACGTTCTTTCGCGGAGCGAAAGACGACCATCGTTCAAACTGACCCACTACCGACGGTGAGCCGCCTGGTGTGAGGCTGCGGGTTCTCGATTGTCGCAGGAAACCCGTGGCCTGACGGCACACGGCTCGCCAAAAACATCTCACTCATGCCGTCGTGATGTCGTTTTGAAATGACTCCTCACGTCCTCGCGAGCCGCCCCGCTTTGACGATGCCGCCCTGCATCACGGCGATGAACCGGCTGCGGTCTTCGAGAATCGCGATGTCTCCCACGACATCGCCATCCACCACGAGAACATCCGCCAGCTTGCCCACGGCGAGCGTGCCGAGTTCGTGAGCGCGGCCGAGAATTTCGGCACCGGTCTGCGTCGCGCACTTCAACACTTCCAATGGTGTGAAGCCGACGAACTTGTGGAAGAAGGTCAGCTCGCGCGCGTATTGGCCGTGTGGGTTCCAGCCGAATCCGTAATCGCCGCCGAGGCCGATCCGTCCGCCCGCCTTCAAGATTCGACGGGCACTTTCGGCACCGGCGTCGAGCGTTTCCTGATGCCCGTCGATCACACGCTGCGACAGCCCGAACTCGGGGCCGCGTTCGATGCTGGCAAGTTCAAAGTACAGCGCCGGAATCACGGGCACATCGCGTGACAAAATCATCTCCAACGCTTCGTCGTCGATGAACGTGCCGTGTTCCAGTGTGTCGTATCCCGCGCGGAGGGCGTTCTTGATTCCCGCGTTCGCCCGGCAGTGGCCCGTGACTTTCAAGCCATGATTGTGTGCCGTCGCCACGACCGCGTGCATCTCTTCAAACGTCATGCAGAGCGTGTGGTGATCGTTCACGTCGGGCGAAGCGGCATCGCCGGTCGGGTACGTCTTGACCCATTCGATCCCGTCTTTGACGAGCTTTCTCACCGCAGCCCGTGCTTCATCGGCCCCGTTGACGAGCAGCACCAAACCGTCCATGCCGATCTTGCGATAATCCGGATTCCAGTCCATCAGTCCACCGACGCCGCAAATCTCACGACCGCTCGCAGCGAGTCGCGGCCCCGGGATCAGGTCGCTCTCGATCGCCTTCTTCAGCCAGACATCGACGTTGAACAAACTGCCGCCGCTGCGTGCCGACGTGTACCCGCATTCGAGAGCCAGCTTCGCATTGCAGCCCGCCAACAGCGTCACGTATTCGACGGGATACTTGAGGTCGAGGTCTTCGAGAGCCTCGACATTGAAGTACGTCGCGTGAAAGTGCGACTCGATCAACCCCGGCAAAATCGTCCCGCCGCGAGCATCGATTCGTGTGGCATCTGACGCAACGAGCGGCATTGTGTGGGCCGGTCCCACATATTGGATGCGACCGTTTTCAATGACGAGTGCCGCATCGCGGAGGGGCGAAGTTCCAGTTCCGTCCACGAGTTGGCCGTGCTCGATCACCGTCACGCCGGTGGCTGTCTGCATCGAAATTTCTCCTGTGAAGGGTGAGCTGCAACTGTGAAGGAACGTGTCCGAGGAATGTGCCCTGCCGGGCCTCCAGCGGATCAGGATTGAGATCGTCGCGTGAGCCGCAGTATCTCGTCGGCGACCAAGCTCAGCAAGCGGCCTGGGAATTCGGTAGTGGGTCAGTTTGCCTGTTTGTCGTCTTTCGCTCCGCGAAAGGACATCACTTTCGCGGAGTGAAAGACGACAAACTGACCCACTTCCGAAGCGTCGAGGCACCGGCGCCCGATCATTTGCCGATGCAGAACTTGCTGAAGACGCGGGCGAGGATGTCGTCCGTGTAGACCGTTCCCAAGATGCGGCCGAGGTGATCGAGTCCCTCACGCAGGTCGATTGCCAACAGTTCGTCGCCTGCGACGTTGGACTGTGCCGTCGCTTCGGCTCGAGCCAACGATGCGGCAATGGCGGCGAGGCTTTCGCGACACCGGGCCGCTGTCATGCCGAGCCACTGCCGGGCTGGACCGCGCGGTGACGAGAGACGACTTCTCAACAGATCGGCCAGTGCGTCGAGGCCCTCTCCGGTGACGGCACTGATCGCGGCGTCGGACTGAAGCCGCGACGGGGATGTTCGAGCAGGAGCATCACGGTCGAGTTGAGTGAAGACGCGAATTGAACTGCGAGACTGTGCGGTTGCGATTTTGAAGAGCTGCTGGTCAAGATGTTGTTGTTCATCATCGAGCGTGATCGACGAACACCACATCAAGAGATCAGCCGCATCGAGTTGATCGGATCGCTGCTCTTGTGCGGCGTGTGCGATGCCCGTTGCCGCGAGTTCCCAGCCAGCGGTGTCGATCAAATCCAACGTCAGACCGTGCCAATCAATCGCGGCCGAAAGGAAGTCGCGTGTCGTTCCTTCGCGCGGCGACACGAGCGCCGCATCGCTCCCCACCAACCGGTTGAACAGCGTACTCTTCCCCGCGTTCGGCAAGCCCGCCAACACGACGGTCGCTCGCGTGCGCGACTGCATTCGGTCGGCGGATTGTTGGAGCAAGTCCTCGACAAACCGACGCGCTTGTGCGATGCGGTCGATTAGTTCGGAACGGCCGACGAACTCGATGTCCTCTTCGATGAAGTCGAGTCCCGCTTCGAGATCGGCCAGCAGTTCGAGCAAGTCATGTCGCAGATCGGCCAACCGCCCGGAAAGGCCTCCCGCCAACTGCGACAGTGCCGCCTGCAACTCGACATGATCGTGCGCGTCGATGACGCCCAGCACCGCTTCGGCCTGCAGCAGATCGAGTCTTCCGGCGAGAAAAGCTCGCAGCGTGAATTCACCCGGCCGTGCGGGCCGCGCTCCACGACGATGTAACTCCGCCAGCACCGCCTCTAACAACGGAGGCGATCCCGGCAGATGCAACTCGACCGTGGGTTGCCCGGTGTAGCTGCGATGGTTCGGCCACAGATGAGCTTCGACGGGTATCGGGACTCGGGCATGAGGCAGCTTGAGAACTCCCGCATGAACCGCCGCCACGTGCGCGTGCTGCCAAACGCCACCGTCCTGCGGCTCGAACCATCCCGCAAAGACCTCGCGCACGTTCCCGCCCGACAACCGAATGATTCCGCGCGCGGCGGAGCCGGGAGGAGAAGCCAGTGCCGCGATTGGTTCTTCGAGCGAGAGATTCATGACGGACGCGCAGTTCTGGGGGCGAGCGCTCACCCCTCAATCACAACATTACCGCTTGTCGCGGTTCTTTTTGTTCTTGCGATTGTTCGGCTTGTCGGTGTTCTCTTGGCCACCGCGTTTGAGAGTGGGATCCTTGTCGGCCGCTTGCACCATTTGATTCCACAACGCCAAGAGCCGTGACGGCTGCTTGGGTTGCGGTGGATTGGCGAGGCCCGGTGCTACGGGGGGAGGATTCGGTGCGGGGTTCAACGCTGCGGCTTTGGCCTTCCGTTCCAGCAGCCAACGTTCCGTCATGCTCCAGATGTTCGTCGCGATGAAGTACAGGCACAGTCCCGAGGGAACACGATAAAACATCGCGGCCATCAGGATCATCATAAAGCTCATCATCTTTTGTTGAGCGGCCTGCTCTTCATTGGTCGGCGGCGGCATCGTGAACTTTTGGTGGACATACATCAGCCCCGCCGAAACACACGGCAACAGATTAAATTCCGTCCAGCCGAGCAGTGGCAGTGCGAACGGGAACTGGATCAGAGCATCGGGAGCGGCAAGGTTCTGGAACCATAGAAACGGTTCCATGCGGAGTTCGATCGAACTGCCAATAGCGCGATACAGCGCGATGAAGATCGGGAGTTGCAGGAACATCGGCAGGCATCCGCCGAGCATCATCTTGGATTGCTCGGCCACCAATTCCTGAGACGCCTTGATGTACTCCTCGGTGTTCTTGCCGTGTTTGGCTTCCAACTCCTTCTGTCGTGCCGCCACCTTCGGCTGGAGCTCTTTCATCTTGGCAGCGTGCATCGCCTGATGCTTCGACAGCGGAATGAGTACCGTGCGCACCATCACCGTCAGGCAGAGAATTGCGAGGCCATAGCTGAGGCCGATCGCGTGAAACGTATTCAACAGCCAGACCATTCCACGGCAGATTGAATCGAACCAGCCGTAATCCATCACCGCACCAGCCGAGAGCTGCTGAACCAGTTCCTTGCGCTTGGGGCCGGCGTAGAGTTGGTACTCGTGCTTGATCTCACCGTTCGCGGGAACGGCCAGTGTTGGTGAGATCAGATTGAACGAGATGTCACTGAAGTTGGCGTTCTTTTTGTTCTCGTCAATGACGGCGGCGTCAATCTGCGCGACCGTTCGCTGCTTGAGTTGATCTTCCTGAGGCATCACGAGGGCGGCGAAATACAGCACATCAACGCCGACATACTTCACGGGTCGCCTGGAAATTTCGGGCTTCTTGTTCTTGATCTTCTTGATCGCTTCAGAGACCGACAGCTTGCTTTCATCGACGCTCGTGCCATCGTCGCGAACGAACCCCATGCGGATGTCGCGGTACTTGTAGGTGTTGTCCTGGTCTTCGAGCGGCACGCCAACGGGACCGCGCAACGAGTACGCCAATTCGCGAGGTTGAGGCGACAGGTTCTTGAGTGTGACCGACAGCGCCAGTTGGTAGCCACCCGACAACGTGTCTCGCACATGGGGCTGCTTCAATTCGGCAGCGGTCAGGCGTTTAATTTGGTAGTGCTTCGATAGCTCCCAGCTTCCATCTGCGGCTTGCAACCGGAACGTGACCGAGCTGTCGGATTGGTCGGCGACTTCCCACGGAACGCGATCGAGCGACTGGTCCTTCAACAAGGCATCAATCGCGGGCACGCGCAGCTCGAAGGTACGGAACGCTGTTGCCTCGTCGCTACCGACGAGGCGAACTCGCTTGTCGCGCCGACCGATCGCGGGATAACGGCCTCGGTCGGTGAGTTCGATCGAATCGACCGCCGCTCCCCGGCTGTCGAGCTTCACTGCGAGAAAGTACTCATCGAGCTTCTGCTGATCGCTGTCGTCTGCCGCACCGAGCCACACCGTCTTGACGGGATGTTGTGCGAGCGGGGCGATCTCAGGCTGCGCTGCATCGCTCGCGCGCGGCGTTGTGTTGCTCGCCCGCAACGCATCGGCTGGAGCATCGATGTCGATCGGAGAGACCGTCTCGATCCGCGCGATCGCAGCATCGGGAGCCTTGGGCGGAATCGGAAATACGACGGGGACGAGGAAGTGCAGCCAGACGAACCAGATGCCCATCGACAGGGTGAAGAAAACAAGAAACCGCCGCTGGTCCATACTGCAAAACCCATCAGAAGCACAAAGGAACGAGACGCTCGCGCGAGCGATTGGCGGCGCGGAACGAGGCCGACCGGTTCCGGATCACTGTCTTCGAGAACACAGTAGTTCTAGGCTTTGTCGGGAAGCTATCAGCCGCAACGCGCTAGCGTCCGGTCTCTGCGGGAAACCGTGGACTAGCGCCCAGCGGCTGATAATTTTTCGACAAAGCCCAGAACTCTGCATTCAAGATCACCGTGTTCCGAATTAAGGGCGACCAGAGATTCTCGTGAAGATCAGCGACCGTCCTTGAGGCGGTCACCGAGGAAGTTGTCGAGATCAGGGATGTCGTAGATTTTCTGAGCCGTCTTCGTGAAGTCGTACGGGACTCGTTTGAAATGAATCGTATTGTTGTCCAGCACGACGTACGACGACCGCGAATCGCCGTTGCGAGGTTGGCCGACCGAGCCAACGTTGACCAACACCTTCTTGTCACCGAGTTCGTATTTGAAGTCGATTTCTTCCGGCGCGAGGAAGTTCAGGTCTTCCGTAAAGACACCCGGAATGTGTGTGTGTCCTTGGAAGCAGTATTTCTCGACGAGTGAGAAGATGCGTTCCATCTTGCGCTGGTTGTAGATGTCTTCTGGAAACACGTACTCGTTGAGCGGGTTCCGGGCGGAGCCGTGTACGAACATGAAGTTCGGTTCACGATGAACTCGCGGCAGTTCACCGAGGAACTCCCAACGCTTGTCAGAACTGGCACCACCGCCGGTTTCCAATTGCTTGCGCGTCCAAAAGACGGCGCGTTCGGCACTGGCGTTGAATCCCTCGGGATCGAACAATGCCGCTTGGTCGTGATTGCCGAGCAGACACAGTTTGCACGAGGTGACGCGATCGATGCACTCGTTCGGATTCGGGCCGTAGCCGATGATGTCGCCGAGGCAGTAGATCTCGGTGATCCCCTGTTGACGGATGTCGGCGAGGACCGCTTCGAGCGCTTCGAGGTTGGCGTGGATATCGCTAATAATGGCGCGCAACGCAGATTCCTTGCAGCTATTTCGCCCGCAGGCAGAGACGCCCAAATTCAGGGCGAAGTTCGTCGGCAACCGTTGGGATCAGACGCAGAACACCAGCAAACCACTCACGATCCTTTGAATTCCGCGCCACGCCCAAACATGGGACAGGATGATAGGAAGGGCCGTTGACCGCAGCAAGCATCGGTTGGAGAGAGTCCCGTGTGTTGGGAGCAGCGAGGGAGTGGGGCTGGAACCGGTGTGAAAGCATCCTGCGCCATCAACTTCCGTAGTGGACGGACTTGAACAAGTTTCTGTCAATCGGATGTGAAGCGTCCTGTTGGTTCACTTTCGCAGGATGGACCTGTATCTCGTGAAATGACACTGCCCCTGAGATCCTCCTGCTTATCCGCCGCCTTTCATTCGTGACGATTTGTGTCATCTGAATCAGCATCGTCGGCTTGTTTCTGAATGGCGTTGCCAACATCGTTGGGAAGAATGATCTCGAGCGTCAAAGCCGCATCGACCTGTTGGCCGCTCTCGGTAATCACCACGCTGGTCACAATGATCGGAATGACATCCAGGGGCAGTTCTTCTGAAATCGACTGCGTTTGATTTTCGATCTCGCGTAGCGCGTCGATCAAGCCCGGCTCGACTGTGGCTTCGTCCATCGATGCCAAAGTCTCCGAAGGCCGAATCAACA
>JAYVDI010000106.1:0-11944 GCA_043749505.1 Schlesneria sp.
GTTCTTTCGCAGAGCGAAAGACGACATTGGCAGACCGCGAACCCCAATGTGAGTGCCATTGGGCGTACAGCCCCCGGTCCTTAGAAAACGGGCTGACACCCAAGATCCGAGGCGCTGACGCTGCTTCGCCCCGCTCAGATGTCTCATCAACGACCGTGCGGTGAGACTCCGCCGACTCCCTCGCCACCTCAAAGAAAACACACAGCCCCCACCACGATTGCTCGCAGGTGAGGGCTGTGGGCCAGAAAGGAGTCGCATCAATTCAAAGCGTCGTTCGACGCGGTGTTCAGAGGTCGCTGAGTCTACTTGTCGTCGTGACCCTAGCCACGTCCTTCGCCGGTCGGATCAGTTCCCACGATGTCGTTGGCACTGTCGCAGAAGTCCGATCCGTCTTGGAAGCCGCCGCCGCCCGAGGAACCACCGTGACCGGTCAGTCCCTGGTAGCGGTAGCTCTGGTTGATCGATCCGAACGCGGAACCGATGTCTTCGAGTTCCTGGTTGATTCCATTGGCGACTTCGGACAGGCCAACCACCATCGACAGCACGCAGACCGACGAGATCAGGACCAGTTCGGCCGAGATGATAAAGCCAGCTTCGTCATTCATCAGGGCAATTGCGAAAGTCTTCATGAGCAGGTTCCTTGGTGCAATCGAGACAGAGGGAGTGTTGAGTGAAACAGGAGTGCGGTTGTTGGCGAGTCAGCCTTGCCGGGTGGTGCAATCCGGGAAGGTCGCGCGTTTTTGAGGAGCGTCGCGGTGGATTCGGTGCGTGGTTCGGATCGGTCAGTTCTCTCCGTTCGAGGGACTGCCGGAACGGATGTCGCCGGAGCGATCACAGAAGTCGCTGCTGTCTTGGAAGCTGCCACCTTCGCCGCTTCCCTGATGACCGCGTGAACTGCGGACCATGAAGCTTTGATTGACGGAGCCGAACGCCGAGCCGATATCTTCCAGCTCGTTGTTGATGTTGAGGGCCACTTCAGAGAGTCCGACGACCATCGCGAGGACGCCGACAGTCGCGATCAGCACGAGTTCGGCAGAGACGATGAAGCCAGCTTCATCGTGGATCAGACGGGCAGTGAGTGCAGTCATGGCAGTTGTCCTTTCTGGAGACACTGTGTGTTGCGAGGCCATTGTCTTGTCGCGGTCACTCGCAGGATGTTTCGCTTGTAAAGCAGACTGAATGCCAAGCACGCCGCCCTGTCTGAGTTTCTGAACACGGGCACACAGTAAACTGGCACAAACTCCAAGCCTGATAGGGTTAGAGGTTACTATGCAGGCTGAACATTTCGTCCGAGAGCCTTGTCGCCGACAATCGGCCGGTGTTGACGAAAGGCCACGCGATTCGAGAGGCTTGCCCGCAGCAACGAACGCAACTCGCGAGCTCATCGTCGATTGACGGCGTTGCCAGCGTCACGGCATCACGGATGCAATTCGGCAACGCGGAAGAGACTCACGGCCCAACGCTCCCCTTCGAGAACCCCATCATGAAAGTTCACTTTGGAGTCAGTCGCATCGAACTGGTTCAGGGAGACATCGCTCAGCAGCAGGTCGATGCGATCGTCAACGCGGCGAACACACAACTGGCGGGCGGCGGCGGAGTGGACGGAGCCATTCACCGCGCGGCCGGTCCGACCGTGATGGAAGAGACACGGGCGAGGTATCCGCTCGGCTGCCCCACCGGCGATGCGGTGGCCACCGGCGCGGGACGGCTCACCGCCAAGTTTCTCTTTCACGCCGTCGGCCCGATCTGGCGTGGCGGTCGCGAACAAGAAGCCGACCTGCTCCGTTCGGCACATCGCCGGTCATTGCAACTCGCAGCGAAGCACGACTGCACGAGCATCGCGTTCCCCGCGCTCAGCACCGGCGCGTACCGTTTTCCCGTCGATCTCGCCGCAGAGAATGCACTCGATGAGACGCGACTATTCCTGATCGCCCACCCCGACCCGCTGGTCGTGAGGTTCGTTCTGTTCGACGCCGGAACCTATGCCGCGTTCGCTCGTGTGCTGGACGGATTTGTCGAGTGAGGCCGTGGACGAAAGTACGACTGAGCGCATGGAAGCCTGACACGCAACTTCAAAACGCGCCAGCGAAGAGGTTATCAACTTGTTGAATCACCCTGTAGGACGGGCACTCTTGCCCGTCTTTTCGCTTGAAAACCGACGGGCAAGAGTGCCCGTCCTACCTTTTTCAACAGGCTGTTATGCCGCGAGCTCCTTCGCTCGCGCGTCAGGCTTCGATTACGAGTCCGCTTTCTGGCTGCTGCCGCCGTCGCCTCGTTCACCTTCCGCGTAGTCGCCACGGGACTTCCAAGCCGTGTCGGTCCATGATGAGCGAGTCAGAGAGGATTCGTTCGGTGGGGCCATCCGCTTGGAGTTGACCGTCGTCGAGTACGAGGACTCGGTCGCACAGGTCGATCACGAAATCGAGGTCGTGCGTGGCGACGAAGAGTGTCCCCGCGAAAGATCGGAGAATCGTGAGCAGTTGGCGGCGTGCGCGCGGATCGAGGTTGCTCGTCGGTTCATCAAGGACCAGGACCGATGGCTCGCAGGCGAAGACCCCCGCCAGACAGACTCGCTTCCGTTCGCCGGTACTCAGTTCGGCGGGGTTCCTTGTTGCGTTCTCGCTCATTCCGACGGAAGCCAAACCGCGTTCGACTCGCGCGAGAACCTCGTGCTGATCGAGTCCCAGATTGAGCGGCCCGAAGGCCACGTCGTCCCGCACCGTTGGGCAAAACAGTTGGTCGTCGGGATCTTGAAATAGGAACCCGACTTGGCGACGTGTTTCGCGCAGACGTGGCTTCGTCACGGCGAGACCGTTCACAAAAATTTGAGCTTCGCTATCGAGCAACACCGGGGGCGATGGCAGCAATCCGTTGCAGTGCATCAGCAACGTTGACTTTCCCGCACCACTCGGCCCGACGATCGCGACACGTTCATGGGAGGTCACAAGGCAGGAAATGTCGCGCAGTGCCAACCGGCCGTTCGGATATCGAAACGACAGACGGCGCAGTTCCAAGATCGCGGATTCAATCATTCGAGAGAACTCTCCACTGGACCGAAGTCCGGCTTAGCTTTGTTAGCCGGACTTCTCTCCGGGCGCGGGCTTTTCTCCGGCGGACTCGCCCCGCTCTTGAAGTCCGGCTTTCGGACAAGCCGGACTTCAAGAGCGTTCAGCGGTGAGTGGCACGGACTACTGATCATCATCCAAACTGCGGATCGAACCGTCCCAGCCTCGGGCCAACATCGCCCGGTGCGTTCGTTCGGCCCGCTCCATGGCGCGGAGCAATAGGAGGCCGATCAATTGAGCGCTGATCGTCCACTCTCTCCAAGTCGAGCCGCCACCGAAATCGCGGGCGTCGCGGGCGGAGCGGAGCCGACGTAGCTCGTCCCACAGGATGAACACGTACCGGTACATGAAACTGAGCATCGCGATCAGAATCACAGGACAGTGCCATTGCCGCAAAACACCGAGTAGCTCACGCAGCGGCAGGACGTGGATCAGCCACAGTCCGGCGAGGAATGACACCGTACACCGCAGCCACAGCACCACGGCCCAGTCCCAAGCCAGCCCGTCCGCACTGGCCGCGGGGATCGAAAGTCCGAATATGAACAACGCGGGTAGAAATAGTGCGAGCCGTCGCGCGAGGTAGCGCACGGTCACTCCTGCAAAGCTCAACGCCGTGAAGACCGCCACCAACAGCAGTCCTTGCGCAGGCCAACGCTCAAGTGGGATCAAGCCCGAGACCACGATGACCAGCAGCGTCAGGAACAGCTTCGTTCCGGCTGGCAATCCGTGGCAGACGGACAGTTCCGGTAAAGGCTGCCCCGCGCCGGTCGGCTTAGAGTCAGCCATCGGAGCCGTCCGCCAGCGTCATCGGACTCGCATTCCAGCGAACGGCGCGAGCCAACAACACGGCTCCGACGAACACGACCGCCGTCCCAAGCAATCCCGCAAGCGATACTGACCACCAGCCTTCAACGGGCAGCGGAATTACATAGTCATCGAGCAGCAGCGGAGGCCGATCGGACTCCAACGCAGCGAATCCGAGTCGCTGCGAAACAGCGTCGAGACCGTCGGGAAGTCCACTTTTGAATGGAGCGAGCAATGCGGCGACGGCCAACGCGGCGACCAAACCCGCCGTGGCGAATTGGCCCAATGCGCGAACTGAATGGACGGGTGTCGGCGCTGGAATCAGATCGGCTCGCCGCGAGAGGACAAATGCGAGGATCGCGCCGGTGATGAGCGCTTCGCCGACCCCAATCAGCGCGTGGTAGACGACCATCAGCGTAAAGACTCCGCTCGGATCGAAGCCGCTCGCGTGCGAGGACAATCCAAACTCAAGGCAGAACAATGCCGCTGCCGCTAGCACCGACAACCACGCCGCCACCGATGCCGCTGCCACCGTGACGGTCACACTCGCACCGAGGCACCGTCGCAGCGCGGCATAGACCGCGTGACCACCCCAAGCGCCGATCACGCCCATATTGAGAATGTTCGCGCCAAGAGAGAGCAGCCCGCCGTCACTGAACAGCACCGCCTGCACGATCAGCACGAGCGCGATTGCCAGACATCCCGCCCACGGCCCCAGCATCACGGCCGCAAGGACGCCTCCCAGCAGATGCCCCGACACCGGCAGGCCGAGCAGTGGGAAGTTGACCATCTGCGCCGCGAAGACAATCGCCGCCATCATGCCAGTGAGCGGAACGGCTCGGTCCTCAAGATCGACTCGCAACCGACGCAGCGAGTACGCGACGGCGCACGCGCTGACGGCCGCAGCCACAACGCAAACTTCCGGCCCCAAAATCCCATCGCGAATATGCATCGTCCGGCGTTGCCTCGGTGAAAACGACTCTCGACATGGCGATTCGTAGGATGGGCACTCTTGCCCGTCCTGCTTGGGTGTTGAACGTAGGACGGGCAAAAGTTCCATCCTACGGAGCTGTTCGCGGGCCGATTCTTAACACATCACTTCACCGCTGCCAAACGTCGCACGGTCACGATGCGGGCTTGTCGCCCCAGCGTTTCATCAGTTCGTGCTTCACGCCGAGTTGGTCACAGATGCGGGCCACGATGAAGTCGATCAAATCGTGAATTGATTGCGGGTTGTGATAGAAGCCGGGCATGGCCGGAAGGATCGTGGCTCCCGCTTCGGCCAGACGCTTCATGTTGTCAAGGGCGATCACGCTGAGCGGCGTCTCACGTGGGACGACGACCAGTTTGCGGCGCTCCTTCAAATGGACATCGGCCGCGCGGTGAATGAGGTTCTGCGACTGGCCGCTCGCCACACAGGCTAGGGTTCCCATTGAGCACGGACAAATCACCATTCCTTCGGTCAGAAACGAGCCACTCGCGATCCCCGCCGAGTAGTTGCGGTAGTGATGATAGACAATCTTGCCGGTCATCAGTTCGCTCTCACTGAAGATGGAGCTGGCCGCGTAGCCCGCGCCGCCACTGGGCTGAAGCATCTTCAGTGTGCTGTCGTGCTCAATCTGCTCCTCACTAGGGAGAAGTTGCTGCGGGTCGAAGTTGTTCAGATCGACGGTCAGATTCAGTTCCTGCTTCAGCACCTCAACCGCCGCCGGGCTGATGGTGAGATGCACGGTGCGCCCGGAAGCAACGAGAACTTCGAGCAAACGCAGTGCGTAAGCAGAACCGCTGGCACCGGTCATCGCAACGACGAGATTGGGCATGGAAGAGGCTCGGAAAGAAGGGGGCAGGGAACAGGAGCCAGAGGTCAGGAGGCAGGATGGTTGCTGGTTGTGGTTCTATCGATTCGACGCGCACGCCAGCGCATCCGTTCGTGGCTCCTGAGTCTCATCCTGTCCCCTGCTTCCTGCCGACATACAGCGTTGCGATGCCAAACGTCAGCGGAGTGAACGTCACATCCGAGAGGCCGCACGTCTGCATCTTGTCCGCCAGAGCCTGGCCGTAAGGAAATTGCGAGACCGACTCGGGGAGATAGTTGTAGGCCGATTGACGGTTCTTGGCGAAGAGTTGCCCGATGCGCGGCAGCACGTACTTGAAGTAGTTGCGGTAGACCCAGCCGAACAGCGGGTTGGTCGGCATCGAGAACTCGAGTACGGCGACACGGCCTCCCGGTTGGCAGACGCGCACCATTTCACGCAACCCGCGTTCGGTGTCGGTGACGTTGCGCAGACCGAACGCGACGGAGACGATTTGAAACCGATCGTCGTCAAACGGCAGGGCCTGCGTGTCGGCTTCGGTGAAGTTCAGTGAAGCGGCTCCACTCGTGATCTGCTTCCCGAATCGACGGTCTCGTTTGGCTTCGGCCAACCGCAACATCTCGGGCGTAAAGTCGGTCGCTTCGACCGAGACGTGGCCTCGCGCCGCCTTCCAGTAAGCCAGCGCGAGATCACCCGTTCCTGTGCAGACATCGAGGATCGGAGCGGTCCCGCTCGGCGCGACCGCTCGCACCGTCCGCCAGCGCCAGTAGACATCAGTTCCGCCTGAGAGGACGTGATTCATCAGGTCGTAACGCCCGGCAATCTCACCGAACATCTGGCGGACGCGGTCTTCGGACTTATCGACGGGAAGCGTGGAAGTCATGGGGCAGCGGTCAGCTTTAGAGTTGTTGGCGGTGAGCCAGGAGGAGTCGTAGGGCGGGCAGTGCCCACCATTTTGCAACGGGTTGAGATGGGCACTGCCCACCCCACGAAAAGCCCGACGGACTTAATGCCAGCGGTCGAGTCCCAACTCGGACCAGCGGTCGGCCACCAAGGCCCTCAATTCGTCCGAGTGTTGTAGTGGGAGCGGCCAAGCGCGGGGATGGCCTTCGTCAGTGAGCTTTCGTGTGGCGTCGAGGCCGACGGCGTGGCCGATTCCGCGCACGGGAGCGGCGTGGTCGTCCATCGGTGTTGAACCTTGGTTGAAGATCAGGTCGCGCCCCGGATGAGCGTGCGCGCCAACCGCGAACCACACGTCTTCCTCGCGCTGCACGTTTACGTCCGTATCGACGACGACAATCAGCTTGCTCGATCCGAACGCGGTCGCGCCCCATAGCGCGTTCAAGACGCGACGGGCTTGGTGCGGTGAGTCTTTCCGAATGCTGACGAATAGCAGGTGACGACTCGCCCCCGAGAACGGCCGATGCCAATCGACGACTTCGGGAATCAATCGTTGCACGAGCGGCAGGAAGAGTCGGTCGAGGGCGAGCGACATCCACGAGGCTTCGTTCGGCGGACGACTTGCCATGACGACAGGCAATACCGGATTGGCTCGATGCGTGACGGCCGTCACCTGAATGACGGGCAACTCTTCCGGAAGAGAGTAGTGCCCGGAGTTGCTCGCAATCGGCGGTGCGGTCTGCCGTGCAGCGGCGTGATCGATGTAGCCTTCGATGATGATCTCAGCCCCGGCGGGAACGTCGAGTTCCACCGACCGGCCTCGCACCAAGTCGAGACTCGCACCTCGCAACAGCCCGCCGAAGAGACCTCGCTCGATTCCCGGCAACAGCGGCGCGGAGGCCATCAATCCCAGTAACGGATCGCCACCGAGTGACATCGCGACGGGAAGCTGCTTCCGTTCTCGCACGGCCGTCTGCCAGTGCTGAAAGCCTGCGTGTTGCCGATGCCAGTGCGGCATGATTTCCCGAGGGCCGATGACTTGCAACGGGTAGCTGCCCCAATGTTCGACGTTCGTCACGGGATGGCGCGTCAGTGTTTGAGCTGCCGTCAATGTTGGATTGGCTTCGTCCGGCCAGCAGCGTGGGATGGGCAAGTCCCACAGATTCACATCGCGCCCGAGTTTGACGACCTGCTGGCAGACAGCCGTCTTGATGACGCGCGGCGCGAAGCGGCTTGAGCGGGAATTAGCGGCAGTCAGTTTCAGCGCGTCGAGCCATCCCGACGCAGCCTCACCATTCAACAACCGGTCCATCGCAGCCGACACCTGATCGAGTGCATCGACTCCCAGCGCAAGACACAGCCGCCGCCGACTTCCCAGCAGATTGGCGATCACCGGAATCGGACTGTTCTTCACATTCTCAAACAAGATCGCAGGACCGCCGTCGTCCGCTTGAGTAACCCGCTCAACAATGGCGGACAGTTCCAAAGCCGCATCCACCGGAGCCGCGATGCGCACGAGTTCCCCCGCGTCTTGCAGCTTCGCCAGAAAGTCCGTGAGAAATTCGTGAGCCATCGGAACAGGTCGTACTCGGCGGAATAAAGGCAGGCAATCGGTGGCCAGGCCAACGGGCCGGAGGAGTATAGACAGACCCTCGCAGCTTGGCACTCACCCCCCCAGAGCCGAACAGGGTTGGACAGTGGTTAGAACGCATTTCAAAACTAGGCCGACGCGCAAGCAAGGGCTTCACCGTCATCGAATGTCCAGCCCTCACTTGCGCGTCGGGCTAGTTCTTCGAGGCAAAAAACAGGTTTTGAAATGCGCTCTAATTACAGAGGCAAGAGTGCCCGTCCTATGATGTGGCGGCTCACATCAGATCTCGTAGTCTTTCTCTTTGCTGGCGTCGGCACCGAAGGAGGCTCGGAAGGACTTCTCGGCGGCGGTCACCGCTTTTTCAGTGCCGGTCAGGCGGAGAAAGTAGACCTCTTTGTCCTTCGTCACCAACACGATGCTCAGCGACTGATGCTTGGCTCGCAGTTCCTTCTTGCCGCCAGCGAACGGGCCGCCAGCGGTGTACTCGAACGTCCCCTTCACGTCGCTGAAGTGGTAAGCGCCTTGCGGGCAGTCACCCGTCGTGATCTTCACCTTGCGACCTTCCGAACTGAACTGGCTAATCCACCGCTTGAGATTGGCATCAACACCACCACCGCCGCCGGGGAACGAGGAGATGACCAGCTCGGTCGGATGCTCATCTTCATCAGCGGCAGGAATCTTGAACTGAGCGAGACGGAGCTTGTTCGATGGTTCCTGCTGTTTCCATGAGGCGGGAACATTGAGCGTGATCTCGCCAATCTTCATCTCTTTCGCGGCAGCTTCGTCTGGCTTGCCCTTCACTTCTTCCTTCTTGTCCTGCGTGCGGCGAGCTGGACCACGGAACGCGCCGCGTTCGCTGGAGGCGCGCTTAATGAACGGCGTTCGGACGTTCGTCCCGACCACGTCGCGAGTGGTTTGGTCGGATGATTGGCTGACCTGCGGCGCGGGCTTCGGCCCTGATGCGACCAGTGCGGCTCCGGCCACAGACATGTCGAGCGAATACAAGCTCGTGCGAGCCGTGATGAAGAGCGTCTTGTGATCGGCACCGCCGAACTTACAGTTGGCGGGTTGCTCGGGAACGGGAATGCGACCGATCAATTCACCGGTGGGCGAGAGTACGACGACGCTCTTGTAGGTCGCGTAGATGTGGCCGGCCGCGTCGAGACACATCCCATCGGGACCGCCTCCATCGAGAGTCATGTCGCCCGTGAAGATGATCTTGCCGGAGCCGAGTTTACCCGGTCCGGTGATCTCATAGCTCCACAACTCGCGTTTGTTGGGTTCCGCGACAAGCAGCGTCTTGCCGTCTGCGGTCACGAGAATTCCGTTGGGCCGCGCTCGGTCATCAATCACGCGCGTCGTTTTGCCTGCCGCGTCAATGTAGTAGACGCCCATGCACGACTGGTCGATCTTCGCGTCGGCTCCGTAACGAGGATCGGTGAAGTACAGCCCGCTGTGACCGTCGAGAGCCAAGTCGTTCGGGCTGTTGATCGGCTTGCCTTCGTAGCTGTCACACAGCGAATCAACCTTGCCGTCTGCCGGGTTGATCTTCACAACGCGGCGAGCTCCACCCTGACAGGCATACAAATTCCCGGCCGCATCAAATGCGAGACCGTTCGCGCCGCCCGAAGGTTTGAGGAAGTCACTCGCAGTGCCATCGGCCTCAATCTTGACGATGCGTGAGTTGGGGATGTCACTGAACAGCAGAAATCCCTTCGGCGAGAAGGCTGGACCTTCGGTGAACTTACAGTCACCGACTACTTTCTTGACCTCGGCATCAGGTGCGATGAGGTCTTTTACGTCCGCCGCGTGACTGCGGGCAGACGTCAAAGACGACGCGACCAGCACGCCAGAAAACATCAAACAAACAGAACACTTCCAGCAACGCATCAGCAGCTCCTTGGGGAACGGTTCACGAGGCAGACATTGAGGCGGCGGATTGTCAGAATTCGCGCGTCGTTTTGCAAACGGGGCGTTCATTACCTTGGCCGCTCGGGTGTGGTTGGCGAGTTCCGTTCTCGTGGCGGACACTGGCAGCGTCCGCCACGAGAACGGAACGGCTTCCCGTCGCGAGTCGGATGGTTCAAGCTGCGTTCAAGATTTCCGAAACAATTTCTTCTGGAAAGGGCATCATGCGAATCGTCACCACTGTTATCACGGCTTTAGCCTTGTCGCTCCCGTTGGCTGCGGACGAACCGGCGCGACTGGAGTTCAAGGCCAATGGGTTCTCGATCGAAGCGATCGAAGAGACATCCGAAGCGACGATGCAGGTGCTCATCATGACGCTCCCGCCGGCGGACGGGTTTACACCGAATGTCAACGTTCAAGTGCAGCCCTACGACGGCACGCTGGAGGATTACCTGGCTCTGTCCAAGACTCAATTCGTACAGGTCAAATTCAAGGAGCTCAAGACGGAAACCAAAGATGATCGGTGTGTGCTGGAGTACACCGGTACGGTTCAAGGTCGTCTGCTTCACTTTTATTCCGTGGCGAAGAAGCGGGGAAACAAAATCGTCCTGGTCACAGCCACGGCGGCGCAGGCGCAATGGCTCAAGGTGTCCCCCAAATTAATCCACTGTGCGGACAGCCTCAAAATCGACGAAGCGAATTGAGATCGCAGGGAGGGAGTTCGCGGTCGAGCGCTGCGTCCACGATTGAGCTTGAGGTAGCCACGCTCGCCAGAACGCGGGGCTAGTCCAACATATCCCCCTTCGTTCTGGCGAACGTGGCTACGAAGACAACCCAACGTCTTAGCATGGACGCAGTAATACTTTGCAAACTCGGACGTAGTAGTTGTACAGCCCTTAAGGATTGGCGCATCAATTACTGTCGTCTTTCGCTCCGCGAAAGAACGTCCTTTCGCAGAGCGAAAGACGACAATGCGACAGTTATTTCTGCGCCGATCCTAAGCGACCGGGCTACCTACCCAGAAAAAGGTTGGCCAAAATGAACGTGCAGTCAGTGGATGTTGGCGGGTTGAGCTGTTGCGTGGTGGACGCGCTTTCGGCCGGAGTGGCCCCGCAGATGATCGTGGTGCTGTGTCACGGCTTTGGAGCGTCGGGGACCGATCTGGTTCCGTTCGGTCCCGAGTTGCTCGATCATTCCCCCGCGTTGGCCGAGCGCGTGCAGTTTCTGTTTCCCACCGCGCCGCTGGACCTGAGTGAGGCCGGGATGCCGGACGGGCGGGCGTGGTGGCAGCTCGACATGGCGAAGCTGCAACGGGCGATGACGACCGGTGAGTTCCGTGACCTGCGAACCGAGCATCCCGAGGGACTCGACTTCGCACGAGAACGGCTGCTGGCACTGATCGCCGAGTGGAGTGATCGATCCGGCGTGCCGTTGTCGCGGTTCGTGCTGGGAGGCTTCTCACAGGGAGCAATGCTGGCGACGGAAGTCACTCTGCATCTGAGTGAGAATCCGGCGGGGCTAATCGTGCTGTCAGGAACACTGCTCAACGAAACCGTCTGGCGTGAACAGGTATCGCGTCGGGCGGGGCTGTCTGTGCTACAAAGTCACGGCACGGGCGATCCAATCTTGCCATTCGCCGCAGCCGAGTGGCTGCGGGACATGCTCAAAGAGGCTGGAGCGAGCGTCGAATTCATTCCGTTTCGCGGTGGTCACGCCATCCCGATGCCGGTGTTTGAGCGAGTCGCCGCGCTGTTGGAGTCGCTGGTGAAAACGTGAGCGTGACTCTGGGGCGTAAGTCCTCCTCGGCATTTCAGAGCGGGGCGGTGCCCGCCCAATCGACACTTACTTTAGGTACGAACCAG
>JAYVDI010000107.1:0-12615 GCA_043749505.1 Schlesneria sp.
GTGGCCTGACGGCACACGGCTCGCATGAAACATCGAACTCATGGCCGAGTGAAGCCTACCTGTTCGACACCGCCCCGCTGACCTTCCCGTCTGTCTCGACGAGGATGAGGTACTTCTTACCAGGCGTGATTTCCTGATCGGGAGTGAGTTGCTGGACCTCGGCGTTGCGAGTCACCTTCACCGACTTTACCACGGTCGGCTGCGGTCCCACGACCAGCGTGGCACCTTTGCCGGCGGCCACATTACTAAGACTCGCGCTCCCCTGAGATTGAACACCGTTGCCGACGATGCCATACGTCGCAGTGACATCGACCGCCGATGAGCCACGGTTCTCAATCGCGATCTCCCACTCATGCAACACCTTTCCACGACAGCCCGCGAGAACGACAGCCAGCATCGCAATCAAGCTCAGCGGTCTCATCATTGGCCGAATTCTCATGACCCTCTCCTCGCAGCATTAGCTATGGAAAATCCACCCCCGAAACAAAACCACGCCCACGGGGAAGACCGCAGGCGTGGTGTGATGGTTCCGTTGTCCGGCACGTTCACTTGTCCTTCTTCTTCTCTTTGCCCTTCTCCAGCGCGTCGAAGTAGCTCTTAATTCCGTCGTGGTAGCCGGGAGGAATCTGCTCTGTGTTGAGGGCCTCCATCGCTCCCTGCTTCACCGTTTGGACGAGCGTCTTGTAGTCACGGACGACTTCGCCCTTTTCGTTTTCACCTTTCTGCTGCATCGACATCAGCATCTTGCCCGCGACGACGGCCGACTTGGATTGCTCGGACTTGAATCCGGTCTCGACCGAATCGTCTTCGGGAGCCTCGCCCCCCTTGCCGAAGCCTCGTTCGCCTTGGAAGTCCTTGCCCTTTTCCATCGCCTCTTCCGACTCAGCCCCGCCTTCGGCGAGCAACTGGGCGTACAGTTTTTCGTAATCGTCGAGCGTCTTGCACTCGCCCGCCTTCGCACCGTCGAGCTTCTCGCCCTCATTCAGCTTCTTCGCCTGCTGGATCGTTTTGAGGGCCTGCTCCAATTCCTTGAGGTCTTTCATCGCCTGTTCGAGATCCTGCATCTCGGCCTGCGACAGTTCGAGCGACTTCATCGCCGACTCGAGTGCCTCTTGCGACAGATCGCTCTGCTCGGACAGTTCGAGTTGTTCCATCGCCCGTTCGAGAGCCGATGCGAGTTGCTCGTTGTTTAACTTGTCCTTGGCCAGTTCTTGGAGCGTCTCCAACTTTTCCTTGAGCTGCTGCATCAACTCGGATCGCTCGACCGGATCTTTCGTTTGAGCGAGTTTCTGCAACGCCTGCTTGATGTCGCTCAGTTCCTTCTGAACGCCGCCCGCGTCTCCCTGCTGAAGTTCGTTCATCCACTTTTCGAGCTTCTCGTCGTTGTTGGCCCCGAACTGCTGATCGCCCGACGGCGAGTTCTTCATCAAGTCCTTCAGCCGCTCGGCGCTGATTTGCCTCCACAACTTGCCGATGTCTTTTTGCTCGCCCATCAGCTCCTTGAGGTTGTCGAGCTTTCGGTTCGGCTCCATCTTGTTGAAGGCGAGTTTCAGTTCGTCGATCGCATCATCGGTCGCGTTTTGCTCCTCGTGGTCTTCGACTTTCTTGCGAACTTCATCCAGACGAAGCTGCGTCGCGAGCTTGGCTGCCTCCAATCGCTCGTGACGTTTCTCAACGAGGTTCGCTTTGGCGACCTTTCCAAATGGATCGAGTTGCGGGACAGACAGGACCAGCGCCGCGATGCACGCCGGAACCCAGACCGCATGCCAGAACCGCTTCTGCCACTCGAACGGCAACACCCGCTCGGGCGACACATTCTTCGCGCGGCTCTCGGCCGACTTCACAACCAACGGCTGATACTCACCCGCCGACGAGCCAATCAGCGACAGAGTCAGATAGAGGTCTTTGGCACCCGTCGATCGATCAACCAACCGCGCCGCATCGGGCAGCGTCGGCTGATGATGAACGAGTAGAGCCACCAGTCCGGCCAAGACCGGCACGGCAGCAAACGCCAGCCACGTCGTGTTCGAGACATCGAGCAACCCCGGTGCAAGGCCCGTCAATCGCGCGGCCAACAGCGCCATCGCGAAGACTCCGCACAACACGAGAAACGCCCAAAAGAAGCTCCGCCCGACAGCAGCCAGCCGCATGCGTTGGGCAACCTTCAACAACAGTTTGTAGGCAACAGATGACTCGGCCATGACATCCTCACTTGCTGGGAGACGTTTTGTCTCATGATCGACCCGCAGCAGCTTAGCCGTCGAACTTTTCTTCGGCAAGCGGTTTCTTTTGGGCATCAGCCAACTTGGCAAAGTTCGCGGCGGCTGGAGAGGTGTCATCGTGGCGGCCGTCGTTGTAGGCGGGGATCGACAGCAAGCCCCCCATCGTCTCCCAGCGCGGATCGTCAAATTCATCGAGTCCCAGATCCAGTGATTGGCATTCCTCACGCTGACGCAGTGTTCCGCCCAGACGATCCCACCACGAGAAGACGGTCGCATAGTTCGAGTTGGTTTCGACCGGCTCGCGCGAGTGATGCACCTTGTGCAGGAACGGCGTCACGATCCCCAGTGCCAGCCACCGATCGAGTCTGCCCACCGAAATGTTTGCGTGATGAAACGCCGTCGCCGCGACGACCAGTGTTTCATGCACCAGCAACTCCGTCGAGGTGACACCCAGCAGCGGGATCAACGCCAGCCGCAGGACCGCCGACAACACCAGCTCGCCGGTGTGAAACCGCAGCGCCGTGGTGACATCCATCTCACGATCGGCGTGGTGCATCCGATGGAATCGCCACAACAGCGGGATCACATGGTTGGCTCGATGCCAGGCGTACAGCCAACCGTCTAGCAGCAACACCGCCAGCACCAGCCGCACTCTGCCGGGCAACGGCCACGCGTGAAGCAATCCGATCCGATGCGATTCCGTCCACGCGACCACGCCCACAGTGGCCACTCCGAACGTCAGACCAAGCAGCACCGTGTTGAGAGACGCGAGGCACAGGCTCCGCGCCGCGTGCCGCCAGCGCCCGTGGTGGTTCTCGAAGAACGGGCGCGCCGACTCCCATAACCACAGCACCACCAGGACAGTCACGAGAACCACCGGTTTCACCCACGCGGGGACCGTGCCATTCCAGTTCACTCGGCCACCTCATTTTTTCTTGGCTGGTGTGAAGCCCACGTCGAGAATTCGTGGTGGGCCGGCGCGGCGAAGCGCCACCGGTCCCACCCTACACGTTTCGCAGACTCAATAAGGCGATGGCCCTGCCTTCGCACCAGCAACGACCACGCTTTCGTTTCTCGTCGTCAGTCACCGCTGTCTCGACAGAGCTTCGTGAATGGCGACCACAGCATCGCGAGTTCCGTTGAGGCGACCGGCCAGCGGCGCTGTGTTGGCCCGATACTCTTCGAGTCGCGATAAGAAGCGGAGCAGCGGGGCGGCGGTGAAGCGTTCGAGCGTCACCCAGTCTCCCGCTCCCATCTGCTTGAGGAAGCAGGCGTTGATCTGCTGTTCGTGATGCAGCTCTTCGGGGATCGCGAAGACCGGCTTGCCCAGATAGAGAGCCTCACCGAGGAGTTGATTCCCCGCCGCACTGACGAGCGCGGCGCACCCTGCGAGATCATCGACGAACGCGCGCTCGTCGATCGCATGAAACGAGAGCCGTCCCGCGCGAAGTCGCTCTCCGAGTCCATAGATTCTCACGTCGAAGCCGCAGTTGGCCAGAGTCTCCAGCACGCACGGCGGAGTACTCGGGCGCAGGTATGACAACAGATAGCCTGCGTTGCGCGGCGTCATCGCGGCGAGATCCTCGCGCAGCATCGGCCCGACTTGCCGCACATGCTCGAAGCCCGGCTTGAGCGGTGGCGTGTAGAACGAGGACGTGACCGCCGCGTAATTGCCGCGCCCGTAATAAGCGCGGATCGACCAGCTCATCCACCAGGCGTATCGCCTGAGCAGCAGCGGCAACCCGCGCAGGTCATACGCGAGCAGGACGTGTTGATGGTCGAGACTCATCAGTGGCACACCGGCCCGTCTTGCGGCGCGCGGCAGCGCGGGTTCAAAGTCGGAAATGCAGAGGTCCGGGCGGTCGATCTCAATCCGTTTGAGAAAGCCGTGTACGACGGAGGGCAACTCGTGCCAAGCGTACTTCAACCCGCACCCGATCGACTTGAACAGGTCCAACTTCCCGCCGGTGTATCGAAACTTCAGCCCCTTGATCCGGACCAACCGTACGTTCTCGACAGGGTTCGCATCCCCATACGATTTCACGAGGAAGTCATACGCATCGTCGGGAGCAAACAGCACGAGTTCATGTTCGTGCCGCAGATGCTCGACCAGCGTCCGCACTCGCACGGCATGGCCTCGTCCCTCGCCCGCCATGCTGTAGAAGATTTTCGCCATGATGACCAACCCCCTGTGGTTCAACTCTTGTCCCCTCGCCCCCGTCTTCGGGGGAGAAGGCTAGGGTGAGGGGGCTTCTTTAGGGGGTTGCTCAACTTGGTCGGGCTTCTTCTTCGGCAGCACCTTCTTCAATCCCTCCTTCACGTCCTGGACTCCCTCTTTGACCGACTCTTTCACTCCCTCGACAGCTCCTTTGATGGCACCCTTCGCCATTTCGCCGGCCACTTCCCCGGCATGCTGCTTGATCCCCTCACCCACCCCCTTGAGATTGGTCGACTGTCGGAAGGTTGAGATGTCATCCGCCGAATGAAGCTCACGATCCGGCCCCGCCGATGTCACCGTAACAATCTCGGCCATGCCACCCTGAGAGTATTCGACAATGATGTCAGTCCCCCACGGATCGCGCTCACCCACCCGGTTGTTGGCAGGGCGAATGTAGACGCCCGACGCTGTTGTTTGCCGGTCGAAATGGTCAGCCAGACGGCCCACCTGAGACCGGACCCGCTCCATGTTCCGGCTCTCCACCGAACATCCGAGAGCGACGAAGCTTGTCAGCGCGAGCAAGAGTACTCGTGGCACGCTTGTCTCCTTTGTCCTATATCGGTTGAGCGTCAATCGGCTTCCGTCCGACGAACTGATAGTACGGCGCGCGGACGAACGGCATGTAAGGCACTTTACCGCGATGTTGATTCAGCGAGACCGTCTCGAAGCGGCTTTGCAGGTAGGGGATGTGGTCTCCATTCAGAAAGACGTTGTCGTTGGCAAACCATGTCGGCCACATCGTGCGAGTTGACCAGCGGTGCTTCGCCAGCCCCTCGGCTGGCCATTTGCGAGCCACAAAGAAATCGACGACGCCAATCAACCCGCCCGGCTTCAACATCCTCAGCGCCTGGTCCATCGCAAGGAACCAGTCGGGGATCATCGTCAGCGAGTAAGAGAACGTCACAACGTCGGCCAGTCCCTCATCAGGCAGGAACTTCGTGGCATCGGCATGCACGGGAGTAACGTTCGTCCAACCCCGAGCCGCGACGCGCTGTTCGGCCACCTTCAACAAGGACGAACTGAGATCGACGAGGTACGCGTGCGAAAAGTCATTGAGCCGTTCGCCCCAGTTCTCGGCGTTCTCTCCCGTCCCCGCGCCCATATCGACCCAGACGCCTCCCGGCACAGTCGGTAGTGAGGCAAACAACTCCTCGCGCCCGTGCAGCAGCCGCTTGCGAAAGGCGTCGTAGCCTGTAGCTTGTCCCGAATAAAAGTTCTCCAACCGCTCTTCGTGTGTCTTCCCCCGGCCCCCGGTCACGGCCATGTGCCAGAGTATTTTGAGGTCATTCAACACGCTCCCCTTCGGAGGAGCGGGCTTGGTCGATGGATCGGCAGTTGTCACGAAGCGGCTTTCCTGGAATGGGTCTCTGCAAAATGTAGAGGCTCGAAAAAAACACCTCGGTACAACAGAGCAGCCGAGGTGCGGAGAGACATCATCATTAACCGAGGCTCATCGTCACGGTCTTGAGTTCCGTGTAGTTGGACAGCGCGGCTTCGCCGAGTTCGCGGCCCATGCCGCTCATTTTGAAGCCGCCGAACGGGGCGGCGGCGTCGAACACGTCGTAGCAGTTCACCCAGATCGTTCCCGCGCGGACGCTCGCGGCGACACGATGAGCCTTCTGCACGTCGCGCGTCCAGACAGCGGCGGCCAGACCGTAGTAGGTGTTGTTCGCGCGGGCGATGATGTCGTCGGTGTTCTTGAACGGCAGGATGCTCATCACGGGGCCGAAGATTTCGTCGCGGGCGATCGACATCTCGTCGTTGACCTCGGTGAAGATCGTCGGCTCGATGAAGTAGCCCTTGTTGCCGAAGCGGCTGCCGCCGGTCAGGCACTTCGCCCCCTCGGTCTTGCCCTTGTCAATGTAGCTCATGATTTTGTTGAACTGGTCGGCATCGACCTGCGGTCCCTGAGTCGTGTTCGGATCGAGCGGATCGCCAAGTTGTCGCTCCTTCGCGCGGGAGACGACCTTCGACACGAACTCGTCGTGAATCGACTGCTCGACGAACAATCGAGACCCCGCGCAGCAGCACTGGCCCTGATTGAAGAAGAGGCCGAACTCGGCTCCGGCTACGGCCGCTTCAAGATCCGCATCGGCGAAGACGATGTTGGGACTTTTGCCTCCCAACTCGAACGTCAGCCGCTTCAGAGTCTTCGCCGCATCGACCATGATTTTTTGAGCGGTCTCGTAGTGGCCGGTGAAGGCGATCTTGTCCACTCCCGGATGCCGCACGATGGCCGCTCCCGTTTCGCCGTAGCCCGTCACGATGTTGATGACCCCGTCGGGGAAGCCCGCCTCCTGAGCCAACTCGGCCATTCGCAGACAGGTGAGCGGCGTTTGCTCGGCGGGCTTCATCACGATCGTACAACCCGACGCGAGGGCCGGCCCCCATTTCCAGGCGGCCATCAGAATCGGGAAGTTCCACGGAATGATCTGGCCGACGACACCGACCGGCTCACGCCGCGTGTAGCAGAAGTAATTGCCGCGAATCGGAATCACATCGCCCGTCAGCTTGTCAGCCCATCCGGCGTAGTAGCGGAGGCAATCGACCGCCAGCGGCAGGTCGGCGGCTCGTGCGTCGCGGATCGGCTTGCCGTTGTCGAGCGATTCCAGCGCGGCGAGTTCTTCGAGATTGGCCTCCATCAAATCGGCCAGCTTGTTCATCAACCGGCCGCGATCGCGGGCATCCATCTTCGACCACGGCCCCGTTTCAAACGCGGCCCGCGCCGCTTTCACGGCGGCATCCACATCGGCCTCGTTCCCCTGCGCGACCTCGGCGATCACGGACTCGTTCACGGGGTTGAGCGTTTGAAACCGCTTCCCTCCGCGCGACTCCTGCCACTTGCCGCCGATGAGCATGTTGGTCTGACGAATCTTGGGGGCAGCAACCGTTGAAGTAGCCATGTCAAAGTCTCCTGAAGCGAGGCGAAGAGAACCCGAACCCGTGCCCAACAGGCTACCGCGACGAGGCGGTTCGCTCCAGTTGGCAGCACCCGTTCGCAAGTCCCGTCCCCTCGGGGCTGCATTTTTTCGATATTGACCGGTTGAAATCATCGCCAATCATGAGAGTCGTCAGCCGACTAATTTCAAAAAACCGCAGCCCCGACCTCGCTAGGACCGGCGCAGCACGCCAGAGACAAACGTAGTTCTCCAGCGACAGATCGTCCCCGGCATGGGGTATGTCTGGACGAACTTGTTGAACTCGTCGAGGTCTTGTTCGATCAGTCCGGTCATTTTCAACATCCTCTTGTCGGACAGATTGAGGGATCTGCGAACACGGTTGACTGGCAGGCATCCGAATCCACGGGTCGTGAACGACCACCATAGGTCAGTCCGTGCCGATCGCCTTTCGGAGCAGGTTGTGCGTGATGCGCTGCACGCGATCATCGGGGCCGTGAGGTCGGGTCCAGTGAGACCACGGGAGAACATGGCCGGGCGGGGAACTCAGTCCCTGCGACCAGAAGATGGTCGAGGCATTGAAGACGAAGTTGGCTTTGGGACCGGGGTAGATCGTGGCTGTCCATTGTTGTGGACGGATTCCGCCGACGAGGGCCGTTCCCGCGCCGACGATCTCAAGACCGGGGATGTCTGTCGGGGGATCACCGTGATATTCCCAGCCGATCAATCCGCGCACGCGTTCGCCCCCCTTCATCCCCGTGCCGGTGAACATCCAGTGTTCGGGCTTCGTGACGACCCAGTCGCCGCCACCGTTCACCGGCTCGACGTTGCGTGCCCCGATCAGATAGCCCTCATCGGGGCCACGCTCGGGGAATGGCCCGTTGTCCTTCTCGCGATCAACGGCGTACTTGTAATCGCCACCGTACGGGCCACCGCGAAACATGATGCGAGCCGGGCGACCGTCGTGTCCCGCGCGGAGTGGCGTCACCCAACAGACCGAGTTGCCCGAGAGAAACATCAGGTTCACTCCCGCATCTCGCAGTTTGACGACGCTGTCGTACTGCCACCGATCCCAATACTCATCGTGACCGACGCTGAGGAATGTCTTGCACTTCAGCCCGCGTTCGGGCGTGACGAGATCGCTGTTCGAGACATACGTCACGTCGTAACCGTGCTGTTCGAGGAAATAGCTGAGCGGGAACTCGAACGGCAGGAACTCGCCCGAGCCGATCGACAGCGGGTCATTGACGACGCTGCCGAACTGGGCATAGCGACCATAGGGCCGGTCGAAACTGACATCGGCCCACGGTCCCTGATTCCCCTTGGGATGCGTGTAGACCGACGACTTGGCGGGCCATTCGTTGTAGGCATTCCAAGTGTTGTCGGAGACTTGGAACAGCACGTCGGCGGGTCGGTCATCGCGCACGATGAAGATCACATAGCTCTGCCACGCGGCGGTGTTCTCATCAGGCGGGAGACAAGAGAGTCGGCCGAGGTAGACGCCGCTGACCCAGTCGGCAGGAATCTTCAGAGTGGTCGTGGCCTTCCATTGGCACTCGTGCAAATTCTTGGGACCAGTCGCGGGATCGGGCTGAGTCACGCCGTCGAATGGCCCGAGCGTTGTCATCAACCGGGCACCTCGCCCCCCGTAGTAACCGGTGCGAAAGACCTCGATCTGAAACCGAGCGACCGGATTGGTCGAGACCATGATGTCGATCGACTCGCCCGCCGAGACGCTTTGCTTTGAACAGTAGCCTTCGATGTAGGCTGCTCGTACTCCGGTCGCGCTTTGCAAAGCGACGCGCGTCAGTTGCCAGTCACGCGAGCCTTCCTTCAAGTTCTCGCGGCGAATCAAGTCGGAGTCTCGTTCCGCAGCGGGCAGTCCCTCAGAGAACAGGGCGGACAGAAACAGCATCGCGGCGAATGTCATCCAGTGGCGAACCATCAAGTCTCTCCGGAAGGGTGCGAGTTTCAGGCGGCAGACACGGGTGCTTAGGACACGGTGCATCGATTAAGTTCGAGAGTTCGTTAGGACTTCACTGTCCTCATCTTTCTGTCTCGTCCTCTGCTTTGGCCATGCAGGAAGAGGGAGACAGAAAGAAGGAGGCAGAAAGATTGCAGAGCGAAGAGCCGGACTGACAAGTGTGCCGATCCGGCAAATCAATGTGCTGTTCCAAATGAGACGCCTTGCATACGACAGTCACTCTCGAACGAAGTGATTGCACAGTCTCTGACAGGCACACCGTAATCATTTGGGCCGGGCTGTTGAACTCTCGCGACTCCCTGCGTTTCCCTTCTCGTGCGAGGCCGTGTGTCATGCGACCTCCATTCGATTTCGATGCGATGTGTCAGCGATCGTAATTGGTTCGATGTTTGAAGCCAGTCCGCTGGACCACGCATTCTCTCGTCTGCGTCACCGATTCCTCCCGAATCGGCCGCAGCCCTCTTCAAGGAGAGCCAGCCATGTTGTCTCACCGAGTCTCAAGTTTTGTGGATCGTCGTTGCGTGAGTTCGTTCCGTTCCGTGTCGTTGGCGGCACTCGTGCTGTCCCTGTCGGCCTCCGTCGCGATGGCTCAGGGCGGCGGCATGTGCCAAGGCGGCGGTGGTGGTGCGGGAGGAGCGAGCAGTGGCGGCCGACCGAGTGGTGCGGGGGGCGGGCAGTCCACAGGGGCACAGTCCGCCGCAGGAAGTCAGTCGGGTTCCAGCAGCCTCACGACGGCAACGGAGTCTGTGGCGGCACGAGCGGCTGCGGCTGGCCAGCAAATGCGACAGGCCCAGCAGGCGCAGATCGATCAAATGGCGCGCGTCCGCCGCGACGTTCAGCAAGCCGCACAGCAGCGAGTCCAACAGCGAACAGTCGCCCTGCAAGCACGGCTCGCCCGCGAGGAAATGGTTGCCGAGTCCACCGCCAAGCGAGTCGCTCGCATCACGGCCTCCAAGAAATCCAATTCGTTCGCGGCGAACACGGTGGCTTCGGCAGATTCGCCCACAGTGAAGTTCCCGTCGCGATGAATGGCAAAAATCGAAATGTGTGGCTGGGGTCGGCGCTTCGCCGCCCCCAGACGAGCGGATGTGCCACTCCGCTGGGGGCCACGAAGCGCGGACCCCAGCCACACGGTTTTGTTGACATCGGGGCGGTTCACTGCTTCGTGTTGCCCTCGACCATCACGCGCTTCAACTCGGGGGCTTGTTCCCGCAAAGCCTCGGCCACCAGCTTGGCCATCGCGAGTGCTCCCTTGCGGCTGAAGTGAGTTCGATCCGTCGCGGCGGCGGTGTAATCGGCACTCCCCTCGTCGCCGAGTTTGTCGTAGAGCGCGACGCTACTCGCGTGGAGATCGACGACCGGCGTCTTGGTTGCTTCGCCCACGATCTTCATCGCGTCGGCATACGGCCCGAGTGTGGATGACGCTCGTCCGTCGGCAAAGATGCGCCGCGCAACGGGTGTGACGAGGACCGGCTTCATTCCCCGTTCGCGCGCCTCGGTGATGTATCGCTGGAGGTTGTCGCGGAACTCACCATCGGCCTCGGTCGCAGCGGGCTTTCCCTTCTGATCGTTGTGGCCGAACTGGATGAAAACGTAATCGGCCTGCACTTCGAGAGCCTTCGTCCACAGTCCCTCGCGGATAAAACTTTTTGAACTGCGCCCCGACTTCGCGTGGTTGATGACCTCCACCTTGTCGGTGAAGCACTTACCAAACACCTGTCCCCACCCAGTCATATCCGGCTTGTCAGCGGGGGGATTGGAGTAGCTCGACACGGTCGAGTCGCCAATCAGCAGAATGCGAATCTTGGCAGGCGACTCGTCCTGCGCGGAGGCAAGTGGTGGAACGACGAACCACACGAAAATGAAGACCGAGATCGCGGCCAGAGTCTGTTGGATCGCGTTGCGAGGTCTGTTCATCGGTCTGCTCCTTTCGTCGGACGCCGGGACTGGCTGAAAGCACGTTGTCTTCAATCTCTCCGCGATGGGAAAAATCTCTCGCGTCATGAGTGAAATGTCTGTGGCGAGCCGTGTGCCGTCAGGCCACGGGTTTCCTATGACACAATCAAGAACCCGCAGCCTCAGAACTTGTCAAAAACAGCTCCATCGTTTGTCGCCTTTCGCTCCGCGAAAGGGCGTTCTTTCGCGGAGCGAAAGGCGACGTTGTTTTCGGACGAGTCCTTACTGCATTCGGCTCGCCAAACTCTCATCTTGCGTCGCGTGAGGGGCATCAAAATTCAGAAGTCGCGCAGGATCGGGACGACGGCGGTTTGCAGCTCGCCCGCTGTGACATGCACCTGCCTCTGTCGATCCACGAAGACATCGACCTCGCTGCGCACGCCGAACTCGGGGAGATAAATTCCCGGTTCGACCGAGAAGCAGCAGCCGGGCAGCACGAGGCGCGTTTCGTGGGTTTCGAGGTTGTCCATGTTGGCCCCGTTGCCGTGGACTTCCTGGCCAATGCTGTGGCCGGTGCGATGCACGAAGAACTCGCCGTAGCCCGCCTGTTCGATCACCGCACGGCAGGCTTCATCGACCTCCCAGCCTTGCAGCGGCTGGCTGCTTGCGAAGCGATCTCGCACCAGTTTGATCGCGGCGTCGCGCGCGGCGGCCACGATGAGGAAGATTTTGGTGTACTGCTCGGGCACCGTGTCGCCGACGAAGCCGGTGCGAGTCAGATCGCTGTAGACGGCCCTCGGTTTGTCGAGCTTGGCCCACAGGTCCACGAGTACGAAATCACCGGCGCGAATTGGCGCGGTGCCGGTTTCGTAGTGCGGGTCTCCGCCGTGGGCGTTTACTCCGACGATGGGCGGGTGGTACGTCGTCAGGCCATGCTTGGCGAAGTGAGCCATGATGACGTCGCTCACCGCCATCTCGGTCGTCTCACCGCGCGAACGGACTTCGTCGGCGATGAACTTCCATACGACCGAGTACGCCGAGTTCGTGTGGACTCCCGCCGCCTGGTGCATCGCCCACTGCTCGTCGTCCCACACGGCCTCGAACAGTTGGATCAGGTCTCCCGAACAGACGACCTGCGCGCCGCACGCCGTCACCAGTTCGACGGTCCCCGCGTCCACGCGCGACAGCGTCGGGATGCCGTTTCGCGGCGAGTACTCCATCGCCAGCGTCCGGCTGCCACGGACCAGATCAGCGACGCCCGCCTCGTACGCCTGCCACTTGAGGTAGACCGTCTTCTCGCCGGGGAGATGGTCGAGCGCCCCGGACTCGATCCGATGGACGAGCTTCCTCGGCGAGCCGCTGGCCGGAATGAAGTACATCCACCGGCGAGACCCCATC
>JAYVDI010000108.1:0-22667 GCA_043749505.1 Schlesneria sp.
ACCCGCGGCCTTACGGCACGCGGCTCGCCTGAGTTCGTCTTTTGTCAGTCACGTCAAACATAGGTTTCCCGGCGCGGCTCAGCCGCAATGGAAATCAACAAGAAGATGGTGGACAAGAAGATGAAGTCAAAAACACGATGAGGGTTCTTCTTCGCCCATTTTCTTGTCCGCCATCTTCTTGTTGAATCCCGCTGAGGTAGGTATTTGGTAGACCGACATTGAACAAGGTGATGCCCGCGCCGAATTGACGGGTCTGGGGACTTCGACCACAATCCCGCCGCTCGCGGCACAAGCTCATCTCCCGGTGAGAATTCGCGACCGACTCGCCGTTTGTCACTGAGGAAGTTCCGCCATGCCGTTCATCTTTTTGCAATCTCCCCGAGCTTGGACGGTCCTCGCCGTGGGAGTGTTCTCGCTGAGCGGAATTGGCGGGTGCGGATACGACACCTACGAACTGCGGTTGAAGCAAACGAAGGACTACTACAGCTATCTCGAACGGGTGGAGGCGAATCTCGGCCCCAAATGGGCTGATGGAAGAGGCATTCTGGAGATGCGCGTTCCCAAGCAGTTCGCCCCCATCGCGCCGCCGCAGCCGATCCAGCGCGAAGATGGTGAGCTGGAAATGCCCGCTGTCGACCCGAGGCAGCCGGACATCGTGTCTCTGCAATTCCCCGAATTGCTCGGCGCATGGGTCGCTCCCGTGGAAGTCGCATTGGCGACCGGCGGTTCTGAGCGACGCAACGCGTACATCTATGCCTTGAGCAATTACTGGATCTACGCCGGTGAGAGTCCGGCTGACGCTCAAAACTTCACGAAGCTCATCACGGAGTTGACCGGTGCGGCCCTCGAAGAGACCGCGAAAGAAGAACCGCCCGAAATGCACCCGAAGCCGGGAACGTATCTCCCGTCGGCGAGTTACAGCGTGACCCGCTTCAACCCGAAGCCGATCACGCTGCAGGCTGGCGGATCGAGCGTCAACTATGTCTTCGAGATCTATGTTCGCGACAACGGAGACGTGCAATGTCCCATCGTAGTCGCTCTGCCCGAAGGGATTGATCAACGTGAGAAGATCAACGAGCGAATCCCAATGATGCTGGACTACGTCAATCCAACGAAGAAGCCCCCACGCCCAGGAGCTACCAAAGACGCTCCCGCAGGCGGCGGTGCCGCAGCCGGTCCCTCGGGTGGTGGATTCTGAAAGTTGATGGGCTTTGCACAAAAAATGTAGGGTGGGCACCGCCCACCACAATCGACGGTGGAATGGTGGGCAATGCCTACGGGAAGTTGGCGACCCGATTGTTTGTGCAAAACCAGATCGACGGCATTTCAACGGCCATGTCGATTTACCGGTGTCGTTCCAGCATCACCGCCGACGTGTCGTCGTGACGGCCCGAGCCTTCGGTGTAGGCTTCGGAATCGTCGAACAGTGCTTGAAGTGATCCGGCCGCAGAGGCACATCGCTGAGAGATCAGTGTGTGCATGATGCCTGCCACGCCGAACTCGCCCGTTTTCACCGGCTGGTGTTCGGGGAACGCTTCCTGCAATCCGTCCGTGTAGAACAACAGGCGGTAGTTCGCCGGCAGTTGCGAGTGAATCGTGTCGTAGTCCACGTCGGGATAGATCGCCAAAGGCAACCCGGCCACGTTGTCGGCGGCGAGTGCCCGGACCTCGCCCGTGTCCAAATCTTGGACCAGCGGGATTGGATGTCCGGCAGAGGTCCATTGTAATTCGTTGGTGCTGAGTGTGAGCAGGCCATACGCCAGCGTGATGAAGCCACCCTCCTCCTGAACGATCGAGTGCTGGCAGAGTTGGTTGTTGATTTCCGTGACGAACGCCGCCGTGTTTTGATAGCGCTGCGTGCGGATCATGCGGACCAGTGTGTGCATCACCATGATCGACATCGCCGCCTTCATGCCGTGGCCCGAGGCATCGCCGACGAGCAGCACGACGTGATTGTCATCGAGCGTGAAGATATCGTAGTAGTCGCCGCCCGCCATTGTGACGACTCGTCCGCCCGCCACTCGAATCTGCGACGGTTCGTATCGGGCGACAATCGTGCAGCCGGTGGGGGCGTCGATGTGAGCCGGAATCATCGACTCTTGCAGCTTGCGGACGGCCTGCACTTCTTCGCGCAGCTTCTCCGACACCTGCTGATCGCGCAAAGCCTTGACCGCCTCAACGGCACTCTCCAGCACCGCCAGCAGCATGAACATATAGTCGCCGTTGGCGTCGCGGATCGCGTAGGCACACATGCCGTGCGTCATGAATCGAACGACGCGAAAGACATCGGCCGAGTCACAGGCTCCCACGATCGGCAGATCGGGGCGCAAGCGCCGGATGCCCTGAAACGTGTCGAACGCGGTCTCAACATCGGGCAGCGTGATGGATAGGAACACGACCTCCCAGTCATCGCCGGCGGTCAATCGCTCTAACAGGGCGGTCGCACCGAGAACTACTTCAATGTCGTGCTCACCGATCCCGAGATACATCGAAATCAAATCAGCCTGCTCAGGGTTGTCCCAGCCCACCAAGATCCGCATGTCCCGCCTCCATGAAGGTTGTGTGAAGAGTCGCAGTGAAATACCGGACTCGAACTAACTCAGCAAGCGACTCCGTTTTGATGTCAGGGCAACCTGTCGAAGTCCGGCTTTTCCCAAAGCCGGACTTCGCTCCCAGACGTACCGTCCCGACGGGAAGTCCGGCTAACAAAGCTAAGCCGGACTTCAAACGCACCGTTCAGCATCGAGTCCGCATTTTCGCGTTGCCAGTGATCGGCTATAGTCCCACCCTCGTACGAGAGCCGTTTTCGCGTGGAATCTTCCGCGTCCTGAGACGGCTTCATCGATCGCTCTGCTGGGGACTTCACCGCTCATGCCAAAAGCCACTGCCAACACAACTGCCTCGTCGGGTGACACGCCCGAGAAATCCGAACTGCTCGTCGCTGCGGCACACCTGCTCAAGCCCGAGTTGCCGGCGGTTGGCCAGGCGTTGGCCGTAGCGAAACAGCCGGTTCTTGTTGTGTCGGCGAATGCAGCGGCGACGGGTTCCTCGTCGCCGGCTGAGGCGAAGTCGCCATCAACTCAATCGACTTCATCGAAACAAGGCCCTCCACAGGGGGCGACTCGCGAGACGTGTGAGTCGATCGCATTCGCATTTGTGCTCGCACTGCTCTTCCGATCTTTCGCCGCAGAAGCATTCGTCATTCCGACCGGTTCGATGGCACCGACGCTGCTCGGTCGCAACAAGGATGTGGCCTGTCCCGCGTGCGGTTACAAGTACGAGATCGGGGCGAGCGACGAACTCGACGATGAGACCGGAACGTACCTCGTGACATCTCGCCGGATCGCCCAGTCGCTCTGTCCGAACTGCCAGCACATGCACGACGTGAAGCCGCTGAATGTCTTCAAAGGAGACCGGATTCTCGTCAACAAGTCGGCGTATCAATTCAATAATCCGAGTCGCTGGGACGTGATCGTCTTCCGTTATCCCGAGGACACGCAAAAGAACTACATCAAGCGGTTGGTCGGTTTGCCCAACGAGGCGATTCGTGTTGAGCGGGGCGATGTCTATGCCCGGCACGGGGATCAGGGCGAGTACCGAATCACTCGCAAGCAAGACCCCGAAAAACAGAAGCTGCTGCAATTGGTCGTTCACGACGACCGGCATTTCCCCGACGAGTTACTTGCGGGCGGCTGGCCGGAGGCGTGGTCGGCCGTTGAGAAAACGGGTGCTTCCGAAGTTGTGGACGGGTGGTCCAAAGATGTCAGCGGCTGGAAACGTGATCCGCAATCGAAGTCACGTCAGTTTGAGTTGCAACCGACCGAGCAACCGCGCTGGGTGAGATATCAAAATTTCGTTCCAACTCAGGCTGATTGGGAGGCTGTCGCCGACCAAAAGCCTGTCGCGCCGAATCCGCGCCCCCAGTTGATCTCGGACTTGTGCGGCTACAACTCCTACACCGGAGGCCGCTCCGCCGGGACTGATGACGATCGCTATTGGGTCGGTGATCTCACCTTAAGTTTCCAAGTCACGATTGCGTCCGCACCGGGCAAAGACGCACATCTGTTGCTCGAACTTGTCGAGGGCGTGCGGCGTTATCGTTGCCGAATTGAAGTCCCGAGCGGACTGGCGACGTTGACCCGCACCGATGATCTTGCGGCCGATCCAGACGTGGCACCCGAGATTGAACTCGCCCAGGCGCAGACATCCATCACGGGGCCGGGAACTTACACGCTGCGGTTTGCCAACGTCGATGACCGACTCTGTCTGTGGGTGAATGACAGTTGGCTACGAAGCGGTTTTGTGACGTTCGGCAAAGAGGCCGAATTCAACGCCCCCGCGAACCGACGGCCTCAACCCGCCGACCTCACGCCCGCTGGCATTGCGGCTCAGGGGCTTGCCGTGAGCGTCTCGAACATGCTGATCGAACGCGATATTTACTATCGCGCGGACAGCGTGGCTAACGACAGTGGAGCTTTCACCGATCCCGGTAATGAAGTGGATGAGAGCCTCCCGTTGCGAGACCTCTTGATTGATCCCCAAGCGTGGGGCGATATGTACGAGAAGCACTCGCGCCGGGCCGAATTCGGGCAACTCGGTCCCGACGAATTTTTTGTCATGGGCGACAACAGTCCGCGCAGCCAAGACAGCCGACTCTGGCCGAACCACATTCGTCACGCTGCCAACCGGCATGCCGTCACCCGCCAGGCATTGATTGGCAAAGCGTTCTTCGTGTACTGGCCGCACGGCGTGCCGTTCCTAAATGGCGGAGCCGGATTCAAGCTGAGAGGACACAGCACCGTTCCGCAGTTCATAGATGCCGAAACGCCCGACTGGCAGCGAAAACAAGTTCAACAGGATCGTGCCGCAGCAGCGGCCTATCCCGAGTACGTCGCGCCGTTCTATCCACAGTGGTGGCGTTGGCAGCGGATCAGGTGAGGACGACGGCAGTAGTAGGGTGGGCATTGCCCACCTTCCGCAATCGCTGGAGGTGGGCAATGCCCACCCTACGAGATGCCATAAAGTGAGTTGTCAGGGAGGACGAGTCATGTCTCTGTTGCAGTGCATTGGGTTGGTGAAGCAGTACCCGTCGAAGCTGGCCGTGGACGGAGTCAGCTTTCACGTCGAACCGGGTGAGATCGTGGGGCTGCTCGGCCCGAACGGTGCCGGTAAATCGACCAGCTTTGGAATGGCCGTCGGATTGGTCACGCCGACCGAGGGGCGAGTCTTCTTCAACGGAGTCGATGTCACCCGCTGGCCGCTCTACAAACGCGCTCAACACGGGATGGGTTATCTCCCGCAAAAGGACAGTGTGTTTGGCAGGCTGAGCGTCGAGCAGAACCTGTACGCGGTCCTCGAATTCCAGCCGCTGTCGTATCGCAACCGGATGGCTCGCGCTGATGAATTGCTCGGCATGTTCGAGCTGACTGAGAAGCGGAAGCAGGCGGCGGGAACGCTTTCGGGCGGCGAACGGCGACGGTGCGAGATTGCCCGTTGCCTCGCCAGTGAACCGAAGCTGATCCTGCTCGACGAACCGTTCACGGGGATCGATCCGAAAGCGATTCAGAGTATTCAAGACATGATTGCCGATCTGCGCAATCGCGGCATCTCGATTCTGTTCACCGACCATCGTGAAGCCGAAACGCTGATGCTGACCGATCGCAACTACGTCGTTTTCGGCGGACACATCCTAGCCGACGGCGATGCCAAGTCTGTGCTGCTGGATGAGCATGCCCGGAGCCACTACTTCGGCAACCGTGTCGATATCGATTCGATCCTGCGGGCGCGAGAGGCATTCCAGCGATTGCACTCGCCCGACAGATTTGAACCGCCACAAGATGCCGCCGCGTAAATGCTACGGCGTGGAACGGACTTGAGACTCACAGCCCAAGTTGGACCATCCAGGCGTCGGCTTGAGTCAGATCAGCCAATAGGACATCCGCGTTGCACGGCGCGAGCTGCTCGGCTGAAAATATTCCCGTCGCGACGGCCACCGCGCGGGCACCGATGGCGCGGGCGCAACGGACATCGCTGGGAGTGTCACCGATGACCCAAATGTCTGACGTGGCGACCTCGGGCAGATGGCTCTGCAAGGTCATGAACGCATGCCGCGCGACATCGTCCCGCTCCAAGTGATCGTCGCCGTAACCTCCCATGCGGAAGTGACCATGCAGTCCGTAATGCTGCAACTTCAGCCTGGCACCCTCAACGAAGTTACCCGTCAACAAGCCGAGGAATACATCGTCTCGTCGAGTGAGTTGTTCGAGCAGAGTCACGACGCCGGGCAGAATCCCGCCCTCACGTTCTCTCAACGAAACGGGGAGCAGCGAGAGATACGTTTGCACGTAGCGCGACCAGTTGGCATCGGTTGCAGGGATCGAGTAATAGTCGAACAGATCGCGTCCGATGGCGCGGTCGGTTCGACCTGTGGCCGGAATATCGAAGACAGGTCGAGTCTCACCAAACTCACGAGCGATCGCCTGCTCCATCGCGGCCTGACCTGCTCCCCCCGCATCAATCAATGTGCCGTCGATATCGAACAACAACACTTGCACGCTGGACTCCTTCGAGTTCGACATTGGACTATTTGACGCTCGATTTGGAATCGAGGTGAGTGGGGCGGCGTCAGCCCAATGGCACTCGCCCCACTAACCCGCAGCGTGAGCGAGGACGAGAGTCAGAGGCGTTTCCCCCCTGTTTTTCTCGCTCACACTGCGGGTGACTTGGTCGCCTTTCGCTCCGCGAAAGAGCGTTCTTTCGCGGAGCGAAAGACGACATTGACAGACAGCGAACCTAAAGTGAGTGCCATTGGGCGAACGCCGCCCGCTAACCGAAGCGTTTTCTTTAAGACGACCCACGCATCCGGGGCGGGATCGTAGCAGCCATCTGACAACATCGACACCAAGCTTGCGTGGCCTCTGGCCATTCCATCACACCATCTCACCGGAAGCTCATCATGGCAGGACTTCGTTTCGCAATTGTTGGCTGCGGCCGAATGGGGCGGCATCACAGTGAGCGGCTCGTGTCGGACGGACGCGGCACGGTTGTGGCGCTGCAAGACTCAGTCCCCGAGATGGCCGCCGGACTACAACGGGAGCTGTGGCCGGAGGCTCGCATCTGCCGCAAGTTCGATGAGTTACTGAAGCTCGACAACATCGACGCGGCCATTCTCTGTACGCCGACGGCCGAGCACTTTCATCAGGCCGCGCAGTGTCTCGATCGCGGCTGGCACCTGCTGTGCGAGAAGCCGCTCGCGTCGGATCGCGAGCAAATAGTGGAATTGATCGCGCGATCCGAGGTCGCTCACGAAAAGCAGCAAGCATTCTCGCTCGGCTATCAGCGGCGACACACGGCGATCTACAAAACTCTGCGCCGGGAAGTCCGATCGGGGCGGTGGGGTCGAGTCCGCGCGGTGGTCTCGCACAACGTCGAACACTGGCAGCCGACCATCGGCGGCACATGGCGTGACGATCCGCAACAGAACCCGGGCGGATTTATCATCGACGCGGGAAGTCACAAACTCGATTCGATCTTTTACGTAACGGGCCTCGCACCGCTCGAAGCGTTCGCCCGCAGTCAGAAGTGCGGTAGTCACGTTGAGATCGTGGCGAGTGTCTCGGCACTCCTCACTGAAGAAGTGACGGCGACGATCGACTTCATCGGCCACGCACAGTACCTCGGCGAGGAATTTCACGTTCACTGCGAACGAGCCGACTTGATGCTCTGTCACGGTGAACTGTGGCTGGCTTGCGGTGGCGAGCGTCAGCGGCTGGCCGTCGATGAGCCGGAGTCCACTCCCGTGACGAGCCTCCTCGACACAATTTTGAACGGTGCGGAAGAGGTCTCACCACCGGCGGCGGCGCTCCCCGTGTTCGACCTGACACAGGCGATCCTCACGTCGGGTAGAACGAAGCAGCCGGTGGTGGTCACCGAGTGAAGTGCGCGGCGGGCACCAACGATCATTCAGGCGTGAGCCATCGCGGCCTGAAATCGGTTTTGAGATGAGCGAGAAGTCGGTTCCAGTTCTTCGGCGGCGGCATTCACGACGCGCGCGGTGACTCGCCGTTGATCGCCGCTCATTGCGGCTAAGAGCGCGAGATCGCAGAGCCACGCCACGCGCGCGGGATTGCCTTGCGTTTGCCGTTGAATGGTCGAGACCGCATCGGCGGTGAAGATCGGGGCAATGGCTCCAGCATGTCGAATCGAGTCGGCGATGTAGCGAGACGTTTCGTGCTCGGACCACGCCGTCAGTTCGACATGCAATTCGACCGCATCGAGTAGCAGCGGTGCCGTGAAGCGTTCGCGTGCGGCGATTAGCACGGTGAGGTCCGCGCCGGTTGACTCGGCCAGTTGCATGAGCCGTCGCAGAATCTGTCCGCAACCAAAATCAACCAAATCAAAGTGATCGACGAGTACCGTGATCGGTTGGTCCACGACGGCCAGTCCCAACAGGTGAGCTTGAAGGCTCGTCCAAATCTGAGCGGACGAATCATCAGCCCCGCAGTCGGCATGACATCCGTCGGCGATCTGCCACGCGAGCTCGCTCGCATCTTGGCCGGTCGCGTCGAGGCGAACACACTGTCGGCCGAGTCGCAACGCGGCGGATTGAATCTGCCGCAACAGGCAACTCTTGCCGGTCCCCGCTGCGCCCGTGAGCAGCCCGCAACGGCGACGCTCTTCGATCAAGAACAACAACCGCGCGCAGGCTTCCTCGTGCGCGGTTCCCACAAACAAATGACGCTCGCTTACCGAACGAGCGAATGGCCAGTGGCGAAAGCCCCAGAATGACAGGTCCATCGACGGCGATCCTTGTTTACCAGCGAGCTGAGTCTCAGCCGCCTCGTTTAACCGCGTGGGCAACGCCCCGCGCGTTGATTGAAGTTCGGGTCTGTTTCGCCGTTCGACGCGCGGGGCGTTGCCCACGCGGTTAAACGAAGCAACTCCAGCCGACGCGAGATGCGGAATCATCGGCAAAGTCGGGCGGGGGCTTGATGATCTCAGTCAGCCTCGCGCCAGCTTCTCGGCCCGCTGATTGAGTTCGACGGGAACTTTTTCGAGAAGCTGATCGATCACGCGGTCGGGAGTGAAGCCCTCGCTTTGCGCCGCGAACGTCGTGACCAACCGATGTCGCAGGACCGGATGCGCGACCGACTTGATGTCCTCGGTGGTCACGTGAAAACGACCTTCCAGCAGCGCGCGCGCCTTCGCGCCGAGGATCAGGTACTGCCCGGCGCGCGGCCCCGCGCCCCACGACACGAACTCCTTGACGAACTTGGGCGCGTCGGCCTCTTTCGGCCGCGTCGCTCGTACGAGATCGCGTGCGTAGACGAAAACGTGTTCGGCGACGGGCACTTTCCGCACGACCTCTTGCAGCGCCAGAATTTGTCGTCCCGTGAGCATGATCGAAAGTTGAGGCTCCTCGCCCCCGGTCGTCTGCTTGAGAATACGCAGTTCCTCGGCGGCGTTCGGATACTTCACGACGATGTTGAACATGAAGCGGTCGAGTTGCGCTTCGGGTAGCGGGTACGTTCCTTCCTGCTCGATCGGGTTCTGCGTCGCGAGGACAAAGAATGGCACCGGCAACCGGTACGTGTTGGACCCGACCGTGACGTGTCGTTCCTGCATCGCTTCGAGCAGCGCGGCTTGAGTCTTTGGCGGCGTCCGGTTGATTTCATCCGCGAGCAGAACATTCGTAAAGATCGGCCCCTGCATGAACTGAAACAACCGACGGCCCGATTCAGGATCTTCTTGCAACACGTCAGTCCCGGTGATGTCCGAAGGCATCAGGTCGGGTGTGAACTGAATGCGGCGAAACGAGAGTTGCAGGATTTTGGCGACGGTGCTGACGAGCAGCGTCTTCGCCAAGCCGGGCACTCCCATCAGCAGGCAGTGCGAGCGACAAAACATCGCGATGAGCAACTGATCGACCACTTCGCCCTGCCCGATGATGACCTTGCCAATCTCCTGCCTCAGACGAGAGTACGCACTGGCGAGACCGCGAATGGCGGCGAGTTCTCGCTCGCGGGCGTTCGCTTCACCATCATTGCGGTCTTCGTCGGAGCGGTCCTCATCGGCGGGGATGAATGTCATGTCAAACGGTCTCAGGGTGAGTCAGGTTTCAATCTGGCGGGTTTCGATTTCAACCGCTCCCGCCTAAGATGCGGCGGCATGATAACCGAGGCGGACTAGACTCGCCTGTCTCTCGCAAGCTGATCAAAAAGTCGGCGGCATCGCCCGGCGATACGAAGGCACTCACCTTGATCGCAGTCTATATTTCAATGCACAGTGAGACTGAGTGGATGTTCGGAAAAGATCGTTTTGAAGATCAGAGTTCGCCAGAGTCGAATCGCTCACACGCAACCACCGTGTTGGAACTCGTCGGCCAGCCGCGCCCGCGACGGTCTCGCTTGGCGTGGTGCTTGACCGCTTTCGGAATACTTGCGGCGATGAGCGTGGTGACGTGCTGTGTCGGCTGGATCGGGTTGGCGATGCTGTTTGGCCCGGCTCAGACTAATGTGCCCAGTGAGGTCGAGGAGGTCGCACAGCGAATGGCTTCCCTGCAACTTCCGCCGCAATTCCAACCGACATGGGGTTGGTCCGCCGACAACTCGCTGTTTTGGTTTCAGATCGCGCGGTTCGATCACAGTGCGAAACGCGGGATGCTGCTCATCGGCGAACTGCATGTCAGACCGATGGCAAATCCACACGAACAAGCGCAGCTCCGGCAACTGATCGACGACTCTTCGCCCGACCTGCGATTGATTGATCCGAAGCAGACGGAGGTTCGCAAGCTGATCGTTCGAGGTATCGAAGCCCAGTTTGAAATCGTGACCGGAGAAGACCGGGCATCGACGACAAAAATGCGTCAGGTGACGGGATCGTTTCGAGGCCGCGAAGGGACCATTCTGCTGATCTTACAGGCCGAGGCCGAGCAACTCACCGATGAGGCCATCGAAGCACTGCTGGCGTCGCTCGCGAAGACTGATGACGTTCCGTGAACGCTTCCGGCCCATATGCCATTTCAAAAAAAGAAGCCTGACGCGCAAGCGAAGAAAATGAGTCGCATCAATGACTTCGCTTGCGCGTCAGGCTTTGATGGACGAGAGCGGTCTTACAGCCAACCGTCAGAAGCCCAGTCCCTCACCGATCAGAGCGGCCGTTCCCACGGTTCCGTCTTTGATCTCAAACATCGTCGGAAAACGTTTGACCCACGGCTTGTTCGCCGCCGGGCAGTACTGCCGCCCGTTTCCTTCAATGGCGGCAACGGTTGGAATGCGAGCGGCCAAGCTGGCGGAGTGCAGGAACGAATAGCCGGGGCACGACAAATCCTGTACGCAAAGGAATAGGCCGAACTTTTGAGCGGCTGCTCCCAACAACAACGAATCCGTGTGCCCTTTACACGCTTTGATCGCCACGCCGGAATAGCCCATTTCGCGAGCCAGCAGCAGTGAGTCGTAGTCCGTCAGCGACTCGTCAATCACGACCGGCTTGAGCTTCGCGGCTTCGTGCATCTTGTTGTCGGGGTGCGCCTTCAAATCGCGATTCGTCGGCTGCTCGATGTACTGGACGCGATCGTAAGCGGGAGCAGACTTCGCTTGAACCTGCTTGAGAAAGTCGATCACGTACGCGGGACTGGAACACTTCTCGTTGAAGTCGAGCGAGTACACCCACGTCGTGCAGCCGCGCTTGGCTTGAGTTTCTTCCGCGACGCGATTGACTGCCAGGACTCGCTCCACATCCCAGTCGAAGTTGTCACCGGACAACTTGATTTTCATGTGAGTCAGCCCGTTGTAGGCGATCCACTGGCCGAGCGTTTCGGGTAAACCATCGCCGACCTTCTGAACGACATCTGCATCCGTCAGCGGATCGATCGCGCCCACGAGGTGATACAGCGGCAGCGATGCCTTTGGCTCACGCAACGTATATTTGTCGAGGAATTCGCCCTTGAAGTCTTTGTCCAAGTACTCGGACAGATCGTGAGACATATACTTCGACGACAGCAGGTTGTAGCTGTTTTGCTCGTGCAGCCGACCATAGGCGTCGTGCAGTGCGGCATCGAAGGGACTGGCTGCTACGGCCAGCGCGAGCTTGGGGATCGGCTCCGGCAGCTTCAGCTTGATCGCGAGCTGTTTGCCGAGATGCTCGTACTCGGCCGACATGTGGTACGACAGATCGACCGGGTGACCGTAGTCGTTGCAAGAGTTCGCAAGAGCGATGACCTCTTCGGCGAACTGCTTCATCGCGGCTTCGGTTTGATCACTCGAAATGGCGTCGGTCGGCCAGGCCCAAATGTTGCCGACGGGCATGCTGCCCAGACCAGCCGCGTGACGTTTGCCATCGCGCGACTCGACCTCCACATCGACATTCATGAGGAACGACTTGGATTGCACGCGTCCGCCGAATTTCAGCGGGGTTCGAAACGTCACGGCTTCAAACACGCAGGCGGCACTGCGGATGCGGATGTCGGTCGCTTTGAGCATTTTTCGCTAATAAGGGTTGGAGATACGGGACGACGAAACGGTCGGCCTGAAGGCGGGCCGATCTTATCGGCGGTTTCAAGAACGATCAAGAACGAAGCACGGCAATCGTCGCGTTGAATTTGAGCGAAGCCAAGTCCGCCTCAAGAGGCGAACCAACACCGTCGAGCCGGAACATCACCTCGATCGAGATCTGTCTGAATTCACCAGGCTGCAATGAACCTGATCGTGTTGCCGTCCGCAGTTGCATCGTTGTTGCTCCCCGGCCACACTGCGAACGGCCTGATTTTTCATTACGGAGAGCGACGATGTCTGAACTGCTGACACAACGATTATGTGAAGAACTGACGAAGTTGGTGCTGATCGATCCGCATACTCACATCAACCCGCACTCGGCGGCGTCGAAGACGTTGGCCGACATCATGGGCTATCACTACTACGCCGAGTTGGCTCACTCGGCCGGGATGCCGAAGTCGCGGATTGAGGAGCCGGGATTGGACCCGAAAACGAAAGTCGGACGGCTCGTGGAGTCGCTCACTCATCTCGACAACACGATCCAAGTGAACTGGCTGGTCGAGCTATGCCGCAAGTTTTTCGGGTTCACTGATGACCGGATCACGCTTGGCAACTGGGAGGCTCTGTACGACAAGGCCGCCGCAAAAATGGCCGAGCCGGACTGGGAGCACCAGTGTCTGAAGCAGTCGGGGATCGAGCGGGTCTTCCTGACGAATGACTTCGATGATCCACTGACCGGCTTTGACACGGAGCGTTACATCCCATGCCTGCGAACGGATGACCTCGTGTTCCATCTCGCCAAGTCGGAAGTGCGAACTCGTTTAGCGAAGGCCACCGGAATCGAGTTCTCTGGCGCGGCGAGTCTTCGTCAGGCTATTGGCAAACTGTTCGAGCACTTCGCGTCGAAGGGAGTGAGGGCGTGTGCGATCTCACTTCCCCCCTCGTTCTCGCCACATGCGGTCTCGGCCAACGAAGTCGATCCCGCATTGAACGGCCTTTTGACCGGACGCGAATGGACCTCAGATGAAATGATCTCCGTCAGCCGTTTTGTCTTCTGGACGCTCGCCGAGTATTGCGCCGAGTACAAGCTGCCCTTCGATCTGATGATCGGCGTCAACCGGCGAGTCTACCCCGACGGTGTCTATCAAGGGCAAGACCTGTTCGACCAGCGCGTCTCACTGATTCAATACAAAGACCTGTTCAACGCCTTTCCGCAGGTGACGTTTCCCGTCTCCGTGCTGGCCCAAATCAGCAACCAAGAACTGGTCAGCTACAGTTGGATTTTCCCGAACGTCGTGACCAACGCGCACTGGTGGTACTCAAACATCCCGCCGTACATCGAACTCGACACGCGGGCGCGACTCACCGCCGTCCCGCGCAACAAGCAGATCGGCTACTACAGCGACATGTACAAGGTGGAGTTCGCCTGGCCAAAGTTCCGCATGTACCGCGAATGCCTCTCCCGTGTGTTGGCCCAAGACTTTGTAATCGCCCGCCGGTGGAGCGAGGACCAAGCACTGTCACTCGGAAGGCAAGTGCTGCGAGGCAACGTCGAAACGATCTTTGGCGTGTGAACATCCGGGCCGATCCGGTTCCAAAACCAACCCGCTGCGTGAGCAAGGCCGATCCCAGATGGAACATCCCTACAACAGGGCAACTGGCAGGAGATAATAGTCGTCCCGGTACTCTGTGGAGAGAGTTGCTCGTGTCACGGAGTGAAACGTCTACTTTGGAGATACCTCGCACGGCCCTGAGTGAGATGTTCGAGGCGAGCCGTGTGCCGTCAGGCCACGGGTTTCCTGCGACGGTCGAGAACCCGTAGCCTGACGGCATGCGGCTCGCCAACCTCTCAGCTTGGGCCGCGAGAGGTATAAATCAAATCTCGCCGCTCGCCGAAGCTCCTACTCACCCACAAGGAACTGCCCTCGATGAATCGCCCCTTCCAGAACACCGCGTTCGACCTCACACAGCGTGCCGCCCTTGTCACGGGTGCGGGCGTGGGAATTGGCAGTGCCGCCGCCATCGCATTGGCTCAAGCGGGTGCTGTCGTCGGGATTCACTACCACACCAGCATTGAGGGCGCAAAGGCAACGCTCGCCGCCATCGAGAATGCCGGTGGCCGCGCGGTGTTGCTCGGTGGCGATCTGACGCGCGAGGATGACGCGAACCGCGTCGTGGATGACTTCGTGGCGTTTGCCGGACGGCTGGACATCCTGTTCAACAATGCGGGCAACCCATTGCAGCGGTCATCGATCGAACACTGTTCGTATGAATTGTGGAAGCAAGCTTTCGACGTGAACGTTCACAGCGCGTTCCTCGTCACGCGGCGAGCAATTCCACATCTGAAGGCCGGTGGTCGCGGGAGCATCATCAACAATCTGTCGCTCTCGGTGCAGACGGGAGGCTCGGGCGGAGCCGGTCCCTACGCGGCGGCCAAAGGTGCGATGCAGGTCTTCACCCGCACGCTCTCCCGCGAACTGGCTCCCCTCGTGCGAGCCAACGCGATCATGCCGGGCGTCGTCGAAACGCGGCATCACGAAGTCTTCACGACATCCGAAAAGATGGAGGACTACCGCCGCCAAACGCCGCTGGCGCGGAACTCGCAAGCGGACGAGATCGCTCAGACGGTGCTGTATCTCGCGAGTGACGCTTCCAGTTTCGTGACTGGAGCCGTGATCGACCTCAACGGCGGCCGGTTCCTGCGATGAGTGAAGTGACGAGGCCTCGCCATGACAGCAACACCATCACCTCAGAACAGGCAGGCAACCGAACAACGCCCGACATTCGTCGCAGCGCTGCGCGACAGACTGCTCCGACCGGGAAGGGACTGGGTGCTCGTGTCGGTTGCGATGTACGCGCTCGCGTGTGTGTTGCCCGCACTGCCGCCGATCATGGGTGGCGATCCGATTCGTGGTTACGTCTGCCTGTGTTTCATGGCGTGTTGGTTCGCGCCGTGGTGGGCCAATCCAACCTACTTCATCGCGGTGACCGCGTCTCTGTTGAACCGCCCCCGCATTGCCATCCTCTTCGCCATCGTGGCCGCTTTGCTCGCCGTGAGTTACGAACTGATCGGGTTCTACGAACAAGGAGTGTCGGCCACGCTGAATGAGTTGCTACCGGGCTGTTTCATGTGGATCGCAAGCCTTCAGTTGCTGGCATGCCACGAACTTTGGCGGCAGTGGCTAGACTGGCAGCGGCGGATTTACGAGCGCGAAGTCGGCTCGGTCGATACGGGCTGAGTTGGCTGAGTCCGCTTGGTCAGTCACAGTGCGAATTCCAGCAGTTCGGCTCGCGATTCCAGCCGCGCACATTGAATCCGCCGGAAGAGAAATGTGAGTGCCGCGTCGCCTGCGGTGATCACGAACGTGGTGGGATGTAGGTGTTGGTCAGCTTGGCATAGTCCTCTCGCACGGGACTGAAGACATCGAGCACGACAGCCGGTCCGTCCACCGCGACCGCACGATGTGGGACGTGGGGCGGAATCAGAAACATCGCCCCCGCCTCGCAGACTCGCGTCTCGTCGCCGATGGTCAGTTCCAGCCGTCCGCGAATCAACATCCCTCCCTGTTCGTGCGGGTGCGAGTGCAGCGGCACTTCGGCCCCGTCGTCCATTTCCAAATACGACAGCATCAGGTTCTGACCAAACGGCGTGCGCATCCGGCAGCCGGGCACGGGCGAGATCGGTTCGATGTCGTTGATGTTGATGAAACCCATGAGAACTCCAGTCGGTGTGATGCGGCGGAATGTTGCTGAATCGTCTCTGCGAGCACTCAAGCCGGGGTCAGGCACTTCGGAATTCGGAATTGGCCGTGAGATATTTCCGATTCAATACGATTCAATCGGCCAATTCCGAATTCCGAAGTGCCTGACCCCTGACATGCAAACTACGGCCCGAGCACCCGGTCGAACAGTTCGTAAGCCCGCTGACGCATCTCGGGCGGGAAGTCGTGTTCGCAGTCGGGGTGTTCGATCACCAGTCGCTCGGCATGGCCGTACAGTTTGAAGACCGGACGGGCGGTCGCCACGATGCGATCCACGCTGGGAGCTTGAAAGTTGTGGTCTTTCGTGGGAGCGATGATCAGGACGTGGCGGGGAGCCAGCGCACCGATCAGCTCATGGAAGTCAAACGGGATCTCCGCGAGTCGATCCCGATACTCAGCGAGTCGCAGCATGTAGCGCGTCTGACACCAACCCTTTTCGGGATGCCAGTTCTTCTCCTCGCCGTTGTAGTAGTCGAGGTACGAGTCCAACCCGCAACTCGACACGACCGCGTGGATGCGGTTGTCGAACAGTGCGGTATAGACCGAGTTGTGGCCTCCCAGCGAATGGCCGATCGCGCCGAACGAATGCTTGCGGACGAACGGCAGCGATTCAAGCAAATCCAGCCCGCGCATGTTGTCCCACACCGCCTTCAGCGTTCCGCTCTGCCAGCCGAGGCCATTCACATCGGGCTGATACTTGGCAAGCAGCGGATAGTTCGGGGCGAGCGTCACGTAACCCCGCTCGGCCAGTTCGGCGGCGTAATTGCGATTCGGCCTCGTCCCCAAACCGACGACCGTGCCATGACCGATCGTGTTGTCGGTGCCGTGCAAGCAAAGCACCGCTGGAATGGGCTTGGCTCCCGCTGCGAGAGCTGTCTTCGGAATGCAGAGGTAGGCCGGAACGCGCGACCCCGGCTCGGACTCGTACGTGATCAGGCGACGGACATAGCTGCCGCAATCGACTTCTTCATCAAGCTGCATGTCGAGCGGACAGCGCTTCTCGACACCGGGCAACCGTCCCATCACCGACTGCGCCCCACGAATGATCTCGGCGCGACGCGGCTGCCAGTCGTCGAGCGTCTTCACGGGAACAGTCTCTTTGTTCGAGTCGCGATGAACGAGCAAATTGTCGCGCGGCAGACGCGGCTGCGACGACGAGGGCCTTCGATCTGCGAAGACGATCTCCTTGCGAGACCGATCAATCCCGATCAGGCCGCGTGTCACGGGGTCGAACGCGATCCCCTGCCCCGTGAACGGGATTGTCTGCCGTTCGACAAACTCCAACACCTTGCCGTCGGCTGGAACTCGCAGTCGGAACAACACGGGATCGTCATGCCCCGTGACAGCCAACAACCCGTCATGCCAGATGCCGCCCGAAAGGCTCGACCGCCGCAGCTCCTTCACCACCTCAGCGGGATACGTCCACCGACCGACTTCTTTCCACTGATCGTCGAACTGTACGAGGAACGTCTGCCCGTTGTCGTCTCCGTAGCGGGCGAAGTTGCACCACCAGGATTTCGCGTGACGCACAACCCACGTCAGGCTGCCGCCGAAGTTGCCAAACTCCCTGAACCGCGACAGCGTCATCGTCGCCGGGTCAAGCACCATGATCTCGCTCTGCTCGGGAGTCTGCGGGTAGTTCGAGTGAGCACAGTACAAACGCCCCTCCCACACAAAGCCGCTGTTCAAATGAGTCGCCTTCTCCCCTGAGCTGACTGCGATCTTCTCGCCCGTCATCCGGTCGTACTTCGCGACGACCGAGTTCGCGATGGCATACACAAACTTGTCGTCAGCCGCAGCAGCCTGATGAGCCTCTGCCGCCGGAAACGCTCGCGCCCGCGGCCAACTCTCGGAGGGAGCCTCTTCCGCGCGAACAATTCCAGCCATCAGCAACATGGCGAGCAAGAGAGATTCAGGGAGAGGCCGTCGCCTACTGTAGTCTTGTCGCTCCGCCGACAAGACGCTTCGTGCGGGCCACGCTGACGAATGGGATGGCACCGCATTCAACAAGCCGTCCCGTCGGCGGAGCGACGGGACTACGGTAGCGCCCGACGTTTTCATCTCACTCGCCCTTCTTCCCGAGGCAGTACAGCCATTCCTGGCGCTGGCCTTCCGACTGCGTGGCGACCCGGTGATAGATGTGGCCTCCGCAGATCGTCGGCGTGGCGAAGACGATGTTGCCGAGTTGGTTCTCGCTCACGAGTTCAAACGCGGTCGGATCGGCTTTGAAGACGAACGTCTTGCCCTCTTCGTTTGTGGCGAAGATGTGCTCGCCGACCATTACCGGAGACGAACTGAATGTCCCGCCGAGGCGGTTCTTCCACTTCTCTTCTCCGGTGTCGCTCTTCCAACACATGGCGACGCCCGCGTCGAGCGTGGCGTACAGGAACCCGTCGCGGACCAGCATCGAGGGGACGTAAACACGCGTACCGTTCTCCCACGCGACCTTGCCAGAGCCATCGGCCCTCACCGCCGCGAGATGATTCTTCGGATAACCGCCACTGGTGTAGATGTGAGTCCCGTCGGTGACGGTCGAGGTCACGCATTCCTCTGTCGAGCCTTTGAACTCCCACAGCACCTTGCCTGTCAGCGGCTCGAAGCTCGTCACCAGATCGCAGCCCGAGAACACGACCTGATCCTTCCCGGCGATCTTCAGAATGATGGGCGAGGTGTAATTGGGGAGCTTCGGCCGCGCGTGCTTCCAGACCACTTTGCCAGTCGCCCGTTCGAGACCCGCGATCGCACCGGCTCCGCCCTTGTTGTCAGCCGACACAATCACAAGCGGCCCGTACAGCGCGGGGGACGAACTGAATCCCTGATGCAGCACGTAGTCGGTGATCTTCTCCTGCCAGATCTTCTTGCCATCGCGAGTCAGCGCCGTCGTGTAGATCGCCCCGCTGTTGAGGAAGTTCACATACAGCCGCTCACCGTCGCAGGCGGGAGTCGAATTGGCGAGCGTGCTTTTCTCATTCCCCTTCACGTCAAAGCCGCCGGTGTGGACATCGGTCTGCCACAGCTTCTTGCCCGTCGCGCGGTCGAAACACAACACCGACTGAGCATCGCGGTCCTTCTCGGCCGTTTGGAGATAGACATGCTCACCAACGACGATCGCCGACCCATGTCCCTTCCCCGGAACAGGACTCTTCCACACAACGTTCTCGGTCTCGCTCCACGTCAGCGGCGGCTTCTGATCGGCCGCCGCGATCCCGTTCCGATTCGGCCCGCGCCACCACGGCCAGTCGCCGGGAGCGGACGCGATGAGGTCGGTCTCCACCTCACCTCGATCCTGCGCGGAAATCGAGCTTGTAATGGAGAGGCACAAGCCGGCAAAGGCAAAGACGGAAGTGAGTCGAAGCATTGGGGGAGGTTCTCGCAGAAATAAGGTGAACAACACGGGGTCGAACAAAAGCCTGAAGCGCAAGCGAAGTCTTGGGGCATGTTGTCCTTCGCTTGCGCTTCAGGCTTCCTTCCTTCACGCCAAAATATCCGTGACCACCTTGCCGTGGACATCGGTCAGGCGGAAATCTCGGCCGCTGTAGCGGTAGGTCAGGCGTTCGTGATCGAGGCCCAGCAGGTGCAGGATCGTGGCGTGAAGGTCGTGGACGTGGACGGGGTTCTCGGCGGCCATGTTGCCGAACTGGTCGGTCGTGCCGTAGGCCAGCCCCCCCTTCACGCCGCCGCCAGCTAGCCACATCGTGAAGCCGCGGCTGTGGTGATCGCGGCCCTTGGCTCCCTGCGACCAGGGCGTGCGGCCGAACTCGCCGCCCCACACGATCAGGGTCTCGTCAAACAGGCCGCGACTCTTCAGGTCGCGGATCAGTCCCGCAATCGCCTGATCGCTTTGCTTCGCATGATTGGCGTGATTCATAATGTCACCGTGATCGTCCCACGGCTGGCCGCTGCCGTAATAGAGCTGCACCATCCGGACGCCCCGTTCAACGAGCCGCCGTGCGACGAGACACGCGTCGGAGAACTGACCTGCTCCGTACAACTCTCGCGTCGCCTGCGACTCGCTCTTCAGATCGAACACTTCCTGAGCGGCGAACTGCAGACGGAACGCCATCTCGAACGATTCGATCCGCGCCTCAAGCTGGTTGTCTTCGGGACGGTCTTCGAGGTGAACGCGGTTCAACTCCTGGAGCAGATCGAGCTGCCGCCTCTGAACCGCCGGAGGAAGGTGCGAGTTGTGAACGTGCTGAATGAGCGTCTGCGGATCGAGCTTGCTGTTGTTGATGTGGCATCCCTGAAAGATGCCGGGCAGAAAACTGTTTCCCCAAAGCTGCGGCCCCACGACCGGCTTGCCCGGACAGAGGACGACGTATCCCGGCAGGTTCTGGTTCTCGGTGCCAAGGCCATACGTCAGCCACGACCCAAGGCTCGGCCGCGTCGGCTGCGAGTGCCCCGAGTTCATGATCAGCAACCCCGGCTCATGGTTCGGGATGTTGGTGTGCATCGACCGCACGACGCAGATGTCGTCGATCACGCTCGCCACATGAGGGTACAGCTCGCTGACATCGATCCCACTTTGGCCATGCTTGGCAAACTTGAACGGCGACGGGAAGAGTTTGCCGACCGAACGCTGGTAGTTCTTCGTCAATTCCTCCGGCTGCTGCCCGGCATACTTCGCAAGGTCCGGCTTCGGATCGAACGTGTCCACGTGCGACGGCCCGCCATTCATGAACAGAAAGATGACCCGCTTGGCCTTCGGCGCGAAGTGCGGAGATTTCGGAGCGAGAGGGCTGACAGATGGCGAACTCGCCGCATGAGCCTGATTGCCGAGTAACCCACTTTGGGCCATGACGCTCGCCAGCCCGAGCGTGCCGAAACCGCTGCCCATTTGTGAGAGCAGGTGACGGCGCGAAAGCAAATGGGATTGGATCATGGCCGAACTCCGAAGTTAGTCAACAAACACGAACTCGTTCGTCCCCAACAGTGCCTGTGTGTACTGCTCCCATGCGGTGAGTTTCACGTCGGAAGCCGTGACGTTGTCGGGAAGTGGGGCTTGCAGGTAGGTCAGGCCGAGACGCACTTCGGCCTCGTTGGGTGGACGCTGAAACAGAAGCGAGTAGGCTCGTTCGATCCGGCCCTTGTCGTCGGAGGCCGCTTCAGTGGCGAGACGGGTCGAAAGCGATTTGGCCTGGCGCACGAGGAAATCGCTGTTCAACACGAACAACTGCTGCATGGGGACGGTTGTGCTGACTCGCCGCTCGCTGGTGAGGTTCGGATCGGGGAAGTCGAACAGCCGCAGAGTCCCATTCAACTCATGGCGACTGACGGCGGCGTAAAGTGTGCGACGGCGGTTGCCTCCGTCGTTGAGGTTCACCGCCGCGCCACCCAGTGTCGCGTCGAGGTTGCCGCTGACGGACAGCATCGAATCCCGCCACGCTTCAATGTCGAGCCGTCTCCGATTCTGCCGCCACAGCAGGCGGTTGTCGGTATCAAGCGAGTGCGGAACGGAAGAACCTAGCAGAGTTGAACCGATTTCGTTTCGCTCCGCACTCCGCGCTCCGAGTTCCGCGCTCGATGAGAGCCGGTACGTCGCCGACAGCATGATCTCGCGATGGAGTTGCTTGAGCGACCAGCCGGACGCGACGAACTTGGCAGCGAGATGATCGAGCAACTCGGGATGTGTCGGCCGTTCACCCAGCAAACCGAAGTTGCTTGGGGTGCCGACCAGCCCGCGTCCGAAATGATGCTGCCAGACGCGGTTGACCATGACACGCGCGGTCAGCGGATTGGCGGGATCGGCGATCGCCCGGGCCAACTCCAGCCGACCGCTTCCCTCACGAAACGGCTGCGGTTCGGCGGAACTGAGGATCGCGAGGAACCGCCGAGGGACTTCGTCTCCCAATTCCTTGTGATTGCCGCGCAGGTTGACTTTGACATTGGTGGCCTTGCCGTCGGTCAGGCTATGCGCGGTCGGATACTTCGGCCCGAGTTCCTTCTTCGACTGGTCGAGTTCCTGCTGGATTCCCGCCAACAGAACCTTGCTGGCTTCGGGGTAGTGCTTCTCGGCGTTCCCTTTGGGAATGAACAGCGGAGCGTTGTTGGCGGTGATGATGTCCTTCAGCAATTCGGCCTGCGGCCCGTCGAACTTGGGTTTGGCAACCTTGTTCTTGTCCGCATCGGCGGCTGCGGCAAGCTGCTTCGCGTAGGTGGCCTCAAGCTCATCGCGCGCCCTGATCGCGGTCGAGACCTGCTGCTGCAAGACGACTCCGAACCACTCGACCTTCACTTCGAGAGAGACCACCGCATCGGCATCGGCGGGCTGATCCGCCTCGGCATTTCCTCCCTCCCCTTGATGGGGAGGGTTGGGGAGGGGTGTTGATTGAGATGGCGTGGCCGATGGTTCACCGTCCCCCCTCCCCGACCCTCCCCACCGAGGGGAGGGAGGAAGAGATGCGGCCTGAGTGAC
>JAYVDI010000109.1:0-6354 GCA_043749505.1 Schlesneria sp.
CTTCGGCGGGGCGACTCGGAACAGGCGGCCTCGGTCGGCGTCGCCCATGCGGTGGCCTCCCACGCCGGGGTCGTACCAGTCGGCCACGATCAAAGAACCATCGGGAGCGACGCACACGTCCGACGGGCGGAACCAGTTGTCGCGAGCACCCGTCAGGATGTTGACCGTCTCGGCGGTGTAGCCCGCGCCCGACTTCTTCACCGGGTAGGCTCGCACGACATTCGGCCCGGCGTCGCAGTGAATGATCTGGTTGCGGAAAACCTCGGGGAGCAGATCGCCCTCGTAGACACAGATGCCCGTCGGCGAACCGGCTCCCGTTTGCCGCAGGTTCGGCACCGTGCCGGGATCGTTGAGATGCCAGTGACGCAGCGGGATTTCGGTTTCCATGTTCGTGCGCGGCGACTGCCAGCCCGCGCCGGTGATCTGATCCTTGTAGCCGTAGTCGCCGAACTCCATCACGAAGTTGATGCGGACACCCTTGTTGCCGTCGTCGTCGTTGTCCGACTGCCACATCGTCCCGAAACTATCGACCGCGATCTCCCAGTTGTTGCGGAAGTTCCACCCGAGCGTCTCGAACTCACTGCCGTCCATGTTGCAGCGGAAGACCATCCCCTCCTGGTAAGGCTTGCGGTGGTCATGGACCTCACGCCCGGACATGTCCACGATCTGCTTGCCGTCCTTGTCCTTGATCCGTCGCCCGCTGTTGCCGAAGTTGAAGTAGAGCTTCCCGTCCGGCCCGAAGTGGAAGGCGTGAATGCCGTGGTCGTGCTGAACCCCCTCGATGCCGGTGAAGAGCATTTCCTTCTTGTCGGATTTGAGATCGCCGTCCTCGTCGTGCAGGAAGAAGACGTTGTCGTTGGCCGAGACGATGATCTTCGTCCCCTTGCCCGAGGGCGTGGGCAGGACGCAGATGCCGTGAGCTGAATCGACATCCTTGCCCTGATGGAAGACCGTCTGCTTGTCGGCGACGCCATCGCCGTTCGTGTCTTCGAGGATCAAAATGCGGTCGCCTTCTTTCCGCTCGCCGTTGCGGTGGCGGTAGTTCACGACTTCACAGACCCAGATGCGGCCAAGATGATCAATGTCGATACTGGTCGGGTTGAGCATCGGTGGGTTGGACGCTTCACTCGCGAACAGCGTGGCCTCCAGCCCGTCGGCAACATCGAGTCCCGAGACGGCATCCTTCGGATCGCGACTCCCCGCGCCAGCAGCCTGAGTCGCTTGAGCCACCTGGACCGGAGGCTTTTGCGTATAGACGAAGAACTGAACCGAACTGCTACCACCTTGGTCCGAGCCTCCGTTGTCGATGCCACCCCGCGCCTTGAAGCGGGTTGTCCCGGCCGGGAGATCGAACGCGATGACCGAATTGGCGTGAGTGCCGATCCCGTACTCGACCGGCTTCCCGGCGATCTTGAGTCCGTTCCCTTGAGCGTTCTTGTTGATGCCAACCTGGCCCCATTCCGCCGCCGCCGACTTCCACTTCAAATCGGTGAGCTTCTGCTCGCCACTGGCCGTGACGAGGCGCGGTTCGGCCCAGTCGGCCCAATCCGCAGTGAAGCCGTTCCCCCCGTCGCGCACGACGAGGTACAGCTCCTTCGCCCCCGTGACATCCACGTCGATCTCGACTGCATGACCGGGTGTCTGCGTGTCGATGACCTTCGACTGAAACTTCGGCTCCTGAGCGAAGCCCGTCGCGCCGAGAGCGAGCAGTACGGCGAATGAAGCGAGAGAACGATGAAGCATCGAGAAGGACTCCGAAAGGAGAGGCCCATGAATACACGGGCCTGCTCTGCGTGGGACGGATTGAAAGTTGTAGGGTGCGTGAAGTCTTCGGAACGCACCGTCATTCGCTGGTTGCTACCGATCGCGGTGCGTTCCGAGGACTCCACGCACCCTACGAGCCATCCGTTCACTCGGCCGCGCGTTTGCCGACGGGCTTCTCGGTATTCCATTCGTCGAGTAGCGCTTGAACCCGGGCCTTGTTGAAGTCGGCGGGGATCGGCTCGTCGTGGTTCTGGAGGAGGTCATCGACGGTCACGGTTCCGGCGTTGACTCCGCCAGCGGGGATGTCCAAGCCCGAGGTCCAGACGATGGCATTCAGCATCAGCTTGCGGAACTGATCGTTGCCCCAGTTCCAGTGGACGTGGCCGCCCGAGCAACCGAAGCCTCGACCGCCATCGGGGCGCTGCGTGGCCCAAGCCATGTGCTGCGGTGCCTTGTCTTCGAGGATCGCCTTGCGCGCGTGGGGGTTGTTGTTGTGCTGGTTCTCGGGACGGCTGAGCTTTGGAACCTGCTTGCCGTCCTTCTCTTCCATCACGACCTTGCCGTCCTTATCGACGACGACCAGCGTCGTGAGCGGTGGCAGGTCGGTCAGGATCGGCGTTACGCCGTCCATGTTCTCGCGAAATCGCATGTGGTAGTACCACTCATCGTTCGTCTTGAACGGCTTCACGCCGCGAGTCGTCGGATGATCGGGGAACTTTGTGTAGTTGGCATCCCAGTGCGGATTGACCGAGAAATTCGGCTCGAAGTAGCCGCCGGTCCAGTCGATGAACGCCTGCCCCGGCTTGCCGATGGTCGTCTCGACGCCATAGTGAATGCAGACGATGCCGACTCCCTTTTTGGTCAGGGCCTGCAACTCGTCGAGATGCCCGTTGAAGGGATGCCCGCCGCCGCCGTCCGAGTAAATCGTGATCGAGTTGGCGGACGCGAGCTTCTCGGGTGACGGCCAGCCCTGCTTTTGGAGTGAGTGAACTTCGGCTTCCACCGGCAAGCCGCTTTCGTTGATGAGCTTGGCCAGCAGCGAGCAGCCTGCGAGATGATCGTGAGCACCGAAGCCGTGGCTCGGATTCCCGGCCAGCAGCAGCGCCTTCTTCTTGCCACTGGTTGAGGTCGGAGCGGCGGAGGTCTTCGCATCGGCCTTCGCCTGCTTGAGCTTGATGTTCCGGAACTGAACCTTCATCGGTGGACCGGCGTGAAGCTGGAGGGCGAGGACTCCCTTCTCGCGACGCTGTTCCTTGTCTTCGTCATTGCAAATCGAGGTCACAACATCGTTGATGCGGTGCTCGAACCGGAAACCCTTCGCTGTGATGTGGTAGGTGTTCCAGTCTTCCTTCTTGATCTTGGTCTGAATCTCTTTCGTGTCGCCAATTTCCTTGATGAGCTTCGGTTTGTGATCGGCTCCGACTTCGGTCTCCTGCCCGCGCAGAGCGAGGATGCCTCGGAACCGCTCGCCGTAGTTGATGCCGCTGTACGTGTCGCCCGCCTCGAAGTCGGCCTGATAGCCGCCGATGACCCACTTCTCGTTCGGCACTTCAAAGCTGCGGTACTGGATGCCGCTGTTGCCGCCGACGATCTTGTATTCCAGCTTGAGTTCAAAGTCGCCGGTCTCGCCGCCGCGCCAAACGATGAAGGTGTTCCCCTTGGTCGGTTTGTCGGCGGTCGTCTGGCCGGTGATTGTCCCGTCCTCGACTCGCCAGAATTCGGGATTGCCGTCCCACTTGTCGAGCGTCTTGCCATCAAAGATCGAAACCCAGCCATCGTCCTGAGCATGAACCATCGCTCCGAAAGAGCAGATCGCCACAAGGCTCATCAACCACGTTGCCACTCGCATCCTGAACCGCATCGTCGTCTCCTGTTGAATCTCGTTTGGTCAGTCACGGCTACGATTCGCGTGAAGAGTTTTAAGGCCCTCGCGCGGGGCGGCATTGGAGCATAACGTCCGTCGCCTTCGCAACCGCCCGAAGTCCGGCTTAGCTTTGTCAGCCGGACTTCTTTCCGGAGCCAGCTTCCGAAGCAGAAGTCCGGCTTTCAGAAAAGCCGGACTTCGAGAGGGTTGACGATCCCCACAGGTCGCGTCGTGGTCGAGAATGTCGAGGGTCGTTATGGTCGTTCCCACCCCAACCGCCTTTTGTGTCCAGTACGTCTCTCGCCCCGTCCTCGGATGAACCGCATGACATCCACTCAATCACTCCGAACGCTGCTCGCGCGACCCGGCATCGTGCGCAGTCTGGCTCCGCACGATGCCTTCACCGCGAAGGTGATGGAGCGAGCGGGGATGCCGTTGCTGTTTCTCGGCGGGTTCGGGGCCTCGGCCAGTGGCTACGGATTGCCCGATCTGGGGCTGCTTGGTCTGGCGGAGATGGCCGACGCGGCGCGACGCATGACTGGCGCGGTGAGCGTCCCCGTGATCGTCGATGGTGACACCGGGTACGGCTCAGTTCAAAACGTCATCCGCACGGTGCGCGAGTTCGAGCGAGCGGGTGCGGCGGGGATGCTGCTCGAAGATCAGGTCTTTCCCAAACGCTGCGGCCACTTCGCGGGGAAGCAGGTGATCCCGGTCGAGGAGATGGAGACGAAGCTCAAGGCGGCGCTCGATGCGCGGCTCGACCCTGACTTCGTCCTCATCGCGCGGACGGATGCCCGTGCGGTGGAAGGACTCGACGCCGCCCTCGACCGCGCACACCGTTACGCCGCCATCGGGGCCGACATGATCTTCGTCGAGGCTCCGCAATCGGTGGCGGAACTCAGCCGCATCGCCCGCGAAATCAAAAAACCTCAACTGGCGAACATGCTCGTCGGAGGAGCAACTCCGATTCTCTCGGCCGATGAATTGGAACGGCTCGGCTTCAAGATCGTGGTCTCACCGGTCGAGTCGCTCGCAATCACCGCGTTTGCCGTTGAGCGGCTTGTCCGTGCGATGCTGGATGACGGGCGCGTCGATGGCTTGGCCGATCGCATGTGTTCGTTCGCCGAAATCAAGCGGCTGCTTGGTGTGGATGAACTCGTCGATCCTGAGCACGACCAACAGCACATCGTTTAACCGCGTGGGCAACGCCCCGCGCGTCGAGCGGCATGGCAAGCTGGTTCGCCCATCGAAGCGCGGGGCGTTGCCCACGCGGTTAAACGAATGAGATGCCTGACAACTTCCCTTTGGACACAGCTCCCCATGACAATTCCTCCCGCCGACTTCCTCTCCCGCGCCTCAAGTCCCACGCAGGAACATGCGTTTCGTCACGGGCCGCGCATCGTGGCGATTGAGACGCTCATTCCGCACGACATCATGGCGGGGATCATGCTGCTGCGGATTCACACCGACGCCGGGACCGTCGGTGGTGAACCAGTCATCGGACACGGTGAGACCTACTACATTCCTCACGCCGTCGCGGCGACACTGCATGATTGGATGTCGCGACGGTTGCTCGGAGCCGATGCCACCGCAATCGAAAGTCACTGGCGGTTTCTCTACGAACGCGGGACTGCCTTCGGCGTGCGAGGCTGCGAGCTGCGAGCGATCTCCGCCATCGATCTCGCGCTGTGGGACATCCTCGGCCAGTTGACCGAGCGGCCGGTGTGGAAGCTGTTGGGCGGGCCAGTTCGAGACGCGATCCCGGTCTACAACAGTTGCGGTGGTCCGACGTATGGCCGTCGCCCGAAGGACGCTCCCGACGCACAGGGCTGGCCGGGACACGGCGATCTCGGACAACCCGGTCCGCTCGAAGACAACTACAACAGCGTCCATCACGCCGGTGACCTCGCCGAGGAATTGCTCGCCGCCGGATACACCGCGATGAAAACGTGGTCGCTCGATCAGGTCTATCGCCAGACGGGAGGCCACCGCGTTTCATGGCCCGACCTCGAACAGGCCCTCCGTCCGCTGTACGAGATCCGCGAGCGAGTTGGTTTGAAAATGGAACTGATGCTCGACGGACACGGCTTCTTTTCGCTCCCCGCCGCACTCCGCATTGCCGAGGCGATGCGACCGATCCAACCGCTGTGGCTGGAAGACGTGATCCGCCCCGACTGCGTGGACACGATCGCCGACTTCCGCGACCGGGCGGGAGTCCCCATCGCCGTGAGTGAGATGCTGGTGAGTCGCGAAGAGTACCGCCAAGTCCTGCAACAGCGTGCGGCCGACTACACGATGATCGACCCGACATGGGTGGGCGGCATCAGTGAGACCCGCCGCGCGGCGGAGCTATCTCAAGCCTTCAACGTCCCGACGCTGATGCACGATTGCACGGGACCACTCACGCTGTTCGCGGGCCTGCACATCGCGGCGTCGTGTGCGAACGTGACCTATCAAGAGACCGTCCGCGCCCATTTGAAGACGCTCTACCCGCTGCTCATCGACGAACCGGTCGTCGTGACAAACGGGCACCTGCCCCTGCCGACGCGCCCCGGCTTGGGAGTCCGCCTGCTCCCGGAACTGTTCTCACCCGAACACCCCGGCTACCGGATCACTCGGTTGTGAGGCAGGGTGTTAATTCGTTTAACCGCGTGGGCAACGCCCCGCGCGTCGATGGGAAAAACAGCTTTCTCCGCCGCCCGACGCGCGGGGCGTTGCCCACGCGG
>JAYVDI010000110.1:0-28457 GCA_043749505.1 Schlesneria sp.
CCTCGAGCGCCGGCTCACCAATATTTGCCGGCATTCCGAATGGTGGGCCGGCGCTCGAGGCGAGCTGGTCCCACCCTACTTCATGGGATTCGATTGGAGAACCGGCACCGACTGAATCAATTGCCGCACGATGTCGCCGATGGTCTTGCCATCCATCTCGGACTCGGGGCGGATGATGAGGCGGTGCGACAACACCGGCAGGCAGATCGCTTGGATGTCTTCGTGGGTGAGGAAGTGTCGCCCGTGCATGAGGGCGTGAACTCGGCCAGCCTTCATCAGGTTGATCGCCGCGCGCGGACTGGCTCCCAGTACGAGGTCGGGGTGCTGACGGCTCTTGCGAGCGAGGTCGATGATGTACTCCTGAAGTTCTCTGGCTCCAAAGACCGAGTCGATCTGGTGCTGGATGCCGACGATTTCTTCGGCGTTGGTGATCGCGACCGGCTTCGCGGCGGGACGACTGTGCAGCGCAAGCATGTCGATCTCTTGGTCGCGCGCCGGGTAACCGACATGGATGCGGAACAGGAAGCGGTCCAACTGGGCTTCGGGGAGGCGATACACGCCCTCTTGCTCGATCGGGTTTTGAGTTGCCAGCACCATGAACGGCTCGGGCAGCGGCAGCGTCTTTCCCTCGATTGTGACCTGCCGCTCCTGCATCCCTTCGAGCAATGCCGACTGCGTGCGAGCCGGTGCGCGGTTCAATTCGTCCGCCAACAGAAGCTGACAAAAGATCGGCCCCTTGCGCAGGATGAAGTCGCTTGTCTGCCGGTCCAGCACCTGCGTCCCGGTGACATCGGACGGCAGCAGATCGGGTGTGAACTGCACCCGCTCGTAATGAATGCCGAGAACCGTCGAGAACGTGCGGCACAGAGTCGTCTTCGCGGTGCCGGGGACTCCTTCGAGCAACACATGCCCCCCGGCGAGCAACGCCATGAGCATCTGATCGGTGACATCGGCCATCCCGACCACGACCTGCTCAACAGCCCGTTGAGTTCGTTCGCGAAGATCACTGACGCGCTGAGCAAGTTGATTCAGGTGGGGCGGTGTCACGTAGCGGGGTACTCGATGGGGAATGTCGTGTTGATGTCAGGGGAGTTGAGTCTGCATTTACTCCGAAGGAGTTTCGGTACACTGCCCAGGGTTGCGAGCGAAGCGAGCTACCCTGGGTCGCGGATTCAGTGGTCGTTGTACCCCAACGGGGTTCCGTCATCGTCGTTCGAATGACGCAGCCCTTTCATGGTAGATGATTGGTGTCGCTCTTCCACCCAGGGTTGCCGCGATGCGCGGCAACCCTGGGCTATGTGCCAAAACTCCTTCGGAGTACAGACAACCTCACACGGTCCTCGAATTGAAAATCAAACTGTCGGGAGCAGGGCCTCGCAGTGCAGTGTTCTCAGCCGACGGATGATCCCGCCGAATTGTTGCAACCGACGGGACGAAATATGAGGTGCGCTGCGGCTCACGGCAAGTTCGATCACTGCGACCAAGTCGTGTCGATGCGGCTTTTGCGCCATCACCTCGACGGAGAGCAGCGACGGATCGACCAACACCTTCTGCCAATCGGCCACCACACGCGAGCCGGTCAGCTCGAAACAGAAGTCGCGAGCCAGCATCTGCGCCGCCGAGCCATACCGAGACGATTCCTCTTTCTCCTCAGCCTCCATCCCGTGCGCGGATTGCATCGCGCGCGAGACCGGAGCCGCCGGTCGCGCGGCTGCGGTGTGAGCGACCTTACTCAGCAACCACACCGCCGTGATCGCCGCCAGTCCCAGCATGATGACCAACGGATAGAGCCGCGCGTTCGGATAGCGCGGATGGTTGATGACAGCCTCATTGAGGATGTTCGACTCTTCGACATTCTGAATCACCGCGTTCGCCATGCGGAGCAGTTGCTCCCACGTCAGTTTGGGAGGCGTCTGCGGGTACGGCGGCAATGGTGGCGGAGGCGGTTGCTGCGGCGAGGGACTCGGGTTCTCTTGCAGCAGTGGACTCGAACTGTAACTCGGTTGCGGTTGTCCCTCGACGAGAAATGCCAGCCGCTTTTTGTCGCCGCGACAGAGCAGCTCGCTCACGCGGATCGCGAGGATCGAGTTGTCGCCGTGCCACAGCATGCTGTTTGTGAAGAGGCTCGGATCGGCCGCGACGATCATCGTTCCCGTAATCGATGTCTCCGGTGAGCGGCTCTGTCCAACCGCGATCAACGGTTGCCCGCGACTCCGCCGAGGTGAACACGTTTTCGGGACGGACGCGACGATCTTCCACGTCATCACCCCGCCAGGCAGAAACGTCAGCCAGCCCGTTCGATTGAGCACGATCTCATTCACGCCACTCATCAGCGGATGATCGCGATCCAGATCGGCGACGCGCAGGCAATCGGGAAGGTTCTGGTACTGAGTCGCCTCATCGTCGGATGTGATCGGGCCGGAGACAAAGTTCGCAGTGACACCGATTGAACCCGACCGGTCGCACGCAACGAGGACCGTTCCCCCGCGAGCGATAAACGGCAGCAGCTTGCCCGGATCGGCAACCTGAATCCGGTTCAGCTTGCCAAGCATCACAACGACAGATTCCTCGGGCGAGGCCAACGCCGCATCGAGTGAATTCTCGACCGTCAGCCCCCGTTCTTCAAGCAGCATCTGAAACAGCTCGTGTCGAAAATGCCAGGCGGAATTGGCTGGCGATGAGGCGGCCGGTCCACGGTCCTCCTGTGCGAAGGCCGCTGCCGATTGAAGCAACATCAGCATCAACGCTCGAACGAGTGGCACGCCCTGAGTCTTCAATTGGCATCGAAAGCATGAGGGCCGACTCCAGACCATTGAAGAGGCAAAAGACCGACCGCGGATTTCACAGATGGCACGGATAAAGAAAAGATTGGGCAAGAGGAGGCTTGGCCTTCGTCTGATCTGGGTGATCTGTGTCATCCGTGGTTTCAGTCTGGCTCTTGGCGACAGGAGGACGTTGCGTCGATCATCCGCGAGGCTGATTTGCCTCACACTGCTCCAATGCCTGACGAGCCGTTCCGATTTGATCAGGGGTGAAGTCCGCATCGTCGGGAAGGTAGCGTGCCTGCTCGTACAAGTCCGTCAATTTCTGAATGGCCGGTTGCAGCGAGGGCGTTTCCTGCGCGACCCGTTGCTCCACCGCGCGGTGAGTCCACCATTCCGCCGCCAGTGTCGCCGGTCGCAGTGCGAACTGATGGAACGCACGCACGACATCGACGCGCGAATGAATGTCGGCGGGATGAATCACGCTGACAACCAAACTCGACTTGCGCTGCGACTCCCCCATCGCGGCCATCAACTGCGGAGCGAAGTACCACACCAATCCCAACACGGCGAGCAGCACCAGCAAACCAAACAGGGATCTCGTGTCAGACTCTTGAGGCACAGTCATTCCACCGGACGAGATGGAACCAAGAGACCGAATCGGCACGGGTCGAGGGGCCGGAGCGGTCGCGATGTCCGACAGCAAGTTGTTCGCCGCCTTGGTCACGTTGTTGAACGTGGAAGGACGTTCGATGGCGGATGAAATAGGAGGAGTCGTTCGTGAGGTGTCAGTTCGCCCACTTGTCGAAGGGGGATTGGATCGACTCTCTGTCGCAGCACCGATCAGATCCTTGCGAAGACCGTCCACGATGCGGCTCACGGAACTCTGCTGCCCCGCTGACGAACCGCCTCCTCCGGGTTGCCCATCAAACGCCGCTCCCGAACCACTGGAGGCTCCCAACGCGCCGCTTGGAGCGACCAAGCTTTCTTCGCGCGCTTGCTCGACAAGCTTCTGCAATGTTCTGGCAAAGCCCTGTTGTTCGAGTTCCGTGCGAACATCCATCGCCGGTCGCTGCATTTCCGCGCCGCTTGCGGCATCGTTCGTTGAGGGCCGGGGGTTGGGCATTCGGCCTGCGGAAGGACTGGTCGAGTTGGGATCGCGCGAACTCTCGTGTGGAGACATGCCCGATGGCGGAGTGACTCCGGGCGATTGAACCGCTTCGCGCGGCGAACCGGCAGCGGGTTGTTGATCCATCTCAGGCGATCGCGGCTCACGATTCGGACTGGTTCGTGACTCAGTCATCCTCGGTCCGCGCTCACTCAGGCGTCGCTCATCGCGTGGATTCGGCCCAGAGCTTCGCGTCTGTGGACGAGCCGCAGAACGAGTCACGGGATTTGAACGATCCGGATTCGACGGCTCCGACGCGGATCGCTCCGTATTCAAGCGATCCTCTCCCGACGGCCGCCGCACGTTCGATTGCGACCCGCCCGGTACCATCGGCGGGATATTGGGTTTGGCGGAATTTCGTTTGCCAGCCTCGGGCTGATTCTCCGTGGAAGCGTCTTCCGTCCGTTCGCGTTCTGGGAGAACACCGTTCGAGGAGCGATCTGTTGGCGGTGACAGCCGCTTCAACAACTCTTGCAACGCCTGCGGCATCGCCGACGAATCTTGAGCCGCTCCCGTCGAGGAACGATCTTGCTCGGGCTGAACATTCTCACCAGTCTTGCCCTGTCCGGACTGACGCGACGGAAACGGAACGGCCTCAGAGTCGGAAGCCGCATCCTCGCGAGGCAACTGGCCATCGCGCTGGAACCGTTCGAGGGCCTTCCGCACCTGCTCGCGCATCGCGGGATCAGCCAGCGCCTTCGACACCTGTTCCAGTGAGGGACCATCGAAAGCGGGAAGCTGTGTTCCATCGGAACGACCACCGCCGAACTGCTTCATCGCCTCCCGCAGCAGCTTCATTTGCTCGACATCCATCGGAGGCAACTTGGGTAGCTCGCCCCCGCTTCCCAACAAGCCCTTCAATCGCTGAAGCCACTGCACCTGCTGCCGCAAATCCGCCGAAGTCCCTTCCGGCAAAGGGAGCAACCGCTGCGAAGGAGTCTCAACCGAAGCCTTCGCCGGAACCCGTCGTTGAGCCAACACAACTTCGCTCGCGCTGCAATGCCACACGACGAAGCACATCACCGACAACAACAGCCGCCGAAGCTCGCGAATGTCGGTTTGAATCAAGGCTGGTTGGCGAACGTCGGGATGCGTCATGTCGTGTAGTCCGCGTTGAGTTCGACGTACTCTTTCGTCAGGTCGCACGTCCAGAAGCGAACGGATGACGAGCCGTGCTTCAGAGTGAGGTCGATCGTCGTCTCGCGGTTGTCTCGCAAACTGGATGAGACCTCTTTGGGATCGAACGCGACCGGGGCACCGTCGCGGTACAGCAGGAAGCCGTTGACGACGAGAGACATGTCCTCCTCCTTCAGCGGGACACCAGCGTATCCCGCCGCCGAGACGATGCGACCCCAATTGGGATCGGCTCCGCAGATCGCCGTCTTGACGAGTGGGCTGTCGGCGATGGTCTTCGCGATGCGAAAGGCTTCGTCGCGCGTGCGACATCCCGTCACATTCAACTCGACAAAGTGAGAAGCTCCCTCGGCGTCGCGGATGATGTCGGTGGCCAGCTTCATCGCGACCTCATCGAGCGCCTGCTGGAACGCGGCGCGATCGGCGTCGGTGGTGAGGCCGACTCCTGCCGCGCCGTTCGCGAGAAAAATAACCGAGTCGCTCGTGCTTTCATGGCCGTCAACGCTGATGCAGTTGAACGAGTCTGCGACCGCGTGCTTGAGCATCGCTGCGGCCTCATCCGGTTTCAAAACCGCATCGGTCATGATGACGCACAGCATCGTCGCCATGTTCGGCGCGATCATCGCCGCGCCCTTGCAGGCTCCGCTGATCCGCACCGTCTTTCCGCTCACCGTAACCGTCGCCGTCGCCTGCTTCGGAAACGTGTCGGTCGTCATCATGGCCCGGGCCGCATTGTGAAAGGCTTCCGGCGACGAGGCCAATTGTTTCGCGGCGGCCGGGATGCCCGCTTGCAGTTTCTCCATCGGGAGGAATCGCCCGATGACGCCCGTCGAACAGACGAGCACATCCTCCGCCGAGGCCCCGATCTGCTGAGCGACCAGCGCCGTCATGGCCTGCGCGTCCTCAATCCCCTTCAGCCCCGTGGCGGCATTCGAGTTTCCCGAATTCACCACCACTCCCCGCGCCGTCGCCCGAGGCAACCGCTCGCGAGACACCTTCACCGGTGCCCCGCACACCAAATTGGTCGTAAACACCCCCGCCGCCGCACAAGCCCGGTCGGACACAAACAACGCCAAATCAAGCTTCTGCGGATCGGCCTTGATCCCACACAGAATGCCAACAGCAGAAAAGCCTTGAGGGAGAGGAAGCAAGTCGGCCATTGGTGTCAGTCTCCAAAAGAAGTTCTCAATCGCAAATGCTCAGCGGTCGGCCCTTACCAAGTATGGAGTTCATGCAATCGCCCATCGTCGTCGAAGCGTAAATCCATTCGAAAATCAGGGGCGTGAACTTGAAGGGTATTGTAGATGAAGTGCTGACCTTCCACGCGAATTCCATCGGTGGCAAACCGCTGAAGTAACTCAGGCTTCGTCCACATTGTCATTGGTTTCCCATACAGGGAAACGTCGTCCCTTTCTCGAACAATGACCTCGCCTAGTGCTGAGTCTTTTAGCGGACCACTCCCATCGCAACGATCAAACCCGAAGATCATCCCGTGATACAGGAGCGAGTCATTCAGGTTGCCACCCATCCATTCTTCATACACCGACGTTTCGTCAAACAAGGCGATGACTTCGTCAGGAGTCATGCCGAACTTGATTGAACCAATTCCCTGCCCGAGTTGAACATCCAAACGGTCCACTATGGTGGCACCTCTCAAGATTCGATGAGACTTAGCACGCTATCGAACACATGGCAGCAAACCCATCGTCTCCGGGAGGCCCGCCATCAGGTTGAGGTTTTGGACTGCGACGCCGGATGCGCCTTTGATGAGGTTGTCGAGGCACGAGACGATCAGGACTTTGCCCTTCACGATGCGGACGGTGATGTCGCAGAAGTTGGTGTACGCGCTGTCCTTCGTCGACGGCAGATGATCGACGACGCGGATGAACGGTTTGCCCGCGTAGAACCGGCGGTATTCGGCGAGGAGTTCCTCCTGTGTGACGGGCCGCGTCGGCGTGGCGTAGATCGTCGCGAGGATGCCTCGATCCATCGGGACGAGGTGCGGTTGGAAGATCACTTCGACCGACTGGCCCGACGCGGTGGAGAGGACTTGTTCGATCTCGGGCATGTGGCGGTGAGTGCCGACGCCGTAGATCGAGAAACTTTCGTTGCACTCGGAGTAAAGCGTGTTCAGTTTGGGAGTCCGCCCGGCCCCGCTGACGCCGCTCTTCGCGTCGATGATGATCCCGGTTGGTTCGATCAGCTTGCCGCACAGCGCGGGCGCCAGTCCGAGAATCGAGGTGCTCGTGTAACAACCGGGATTCGCGACGAGGTCTGCATTGGGGATCTGGTCGGCGAACAGTTCCGGCAGCGCGTAAGGGGTCGATCCCAGTCGAGTCGGATCGGTATGCACGTGTCCGTACCACTGCGCATAGACGGCGGGATCGTTCAACCGGTAGTCGGCACTCAGATCGATCACGCGACATCCCGCCGCCAGGTACTCGGGCACGACGGCCATGCTCGCGGCGTGAGGCAGACAGCAGAAGACAAACTTCGCCCGCTCGGCCACCTGTGCCGGCTTGAGGTCTTCACACCGAATGTCGAGCCGCCCGGTGAGGCTCGGATGGACGGTCGAGATCGGCGGCGATCCCTCCTGCCGCGACGTGACCGCCGTGACTTGGGCCTCGGGATGATTGACGAGAATCTTGAGCAGTTCGAGCGCCGTGTAACCGGTCGCTCCCAGAATGCCGACGGTGACCATGTGAACGAAGTCCCTTTCGAGAAGTTTGACGAACAAGCGGCGGCATTCTGGCGGGACATGCGGAGCGGAACAAGCTACGAAAACAAGGCATTGCGGCTGCGTTGCATTCCTAAGAGAAAAGCTGAGAATGTGCCGACACTTCTGCCTTGGATTTGGTTCAGTCCAAGCCGAGAAATCAACAGAATGCAGGGTGCGTGGCGTCTTCGGAATGCACCTGATGGGCTCAAAATGGTGCGTTCCGAAGACGCCACGCACCCTACCACACGATCCAACTCACTCCCAAAACTTATCCGGGGATACTTGACAATGGCCAACGTGGCGAAGCTGACGACTGACGCACTTCAAGCCGGGAACGGCCTTCTTCGACTCGCACCGACCTGGGTGCCCCGCTCGTTCTTGCAGCCCGGCAAACGGCTGAAGCTTCATCCGGCCGACTATTACGCCTTGGGGACTCATCGCGGCGGGATTGATGAGCGTTGGTTTGGATCGACCACGTTCGCGATGAACGACAACCGCGCGGAGGACGAAGGGCTGAGCTATGTTGTGCTCGGGAAAAACCGCTTCACGCTGAAGGAGGCCGTCGAGGAATGCGGTGCGGACATCGTCGGCCCGGCGATTTGGAAGAAGTACAAACGCTGGCCGGTCTACTCGAAGTTCTTCGACAACATGGGGCCGATCCCGCACCACATGCACCAGAACGACAAGCAGGCCAAGTTGGTCGGTCAGGAAGGGAAGCCGGAGTCGTACTATTTCCCGCCACAGATGAACCAGATCGGGAACAATTTCCCGTACACGTTCATGGGACTGGAGCCGGGGACGACGAAGCAGAACGTCATCGACAGCCTCGCCCGCTGGAACGATGGCGACAATGGGATTCTCGATCTGTCGAAGGCTTACCGCTTGCAGCCCGGCACTGGTTGGTTGATCCCGCCATGCGTGCTGCATGCACCGGGAAGCCTCGTGACGTATGAGCCTCAATGGGGTTCGGATGTCTTCGGCATGTACCAGTCGATGGTCGAAGGCCGCGCCGTACCGCGAGCCTTGTTGACGAAGGACTTCCCCAAGAACAAGCACGACGATTTGGAACACCTCGTCGATGCACTCGACTGGGACAAGAACGTCGATCCAAACTTCAAGGACAACAACTACCTCGAACCGATCAACATCGGCGACACCGGCAGCGAAGGCTATCAGGATCGCTGGGTTGTCTACGGTCGAGTCGATGGCAAGCAGTTGTTCTCGGCAAAGGAACTGACCGTCATGCCGGGAGCGAAGTGTGTCATCAAGGACGGAGCCGCCTCGAGCTGGATCACCGTCCAGGGAAGCGGTCGCATCGGCAAAATGAACCTGCAATCGCCCGTCATGATCCGCTTTGGTGCGATGACCGAAGACGAAGTCTTCATCACCCACAAGGCGGCGTCTGCCGGAGTCGAAGTCGAAAACACCGGAACCGAACCGCTGGTCGGACTGAGGTACTTCGGTCCGGACGCCTTCGCCGATTCTGTGCTGCCTCAAGTCGGCGACCACAAGAAATTCGCAGCGGCCTCCGCTGGCAAGAAGAAGAAAAAGTAAGGCCACTCGACAACTCGGTGGCATCGTTTCGTCCCAAAGATGATGCCACCGCTCTGATCTCCTCTGTTTCATCTCCATCGACTCTGCTCCGCACCAAGGAATCTCAACGATGTCGAATGCCTTCCCGAAACTTCACAACGCAATGTGGCCGGGCCTCGTGGGCAAAGGCTCTCCGGGGGCTGAGCCGACCATTTCGCTCGACCGGATGTTGGAACTGACGACTCAGGCGGAGGTCAACGGGCAGAAGTTTGATGGTGTCGATCTTTTTCTCTTCGACCCGCATGTCAACATCGACCTGAGTGATGACGATGTGAAACGAGTGGCCGACAAGATTGCCTCGAAGGGCTTGGCCGTTGGTTCGGTCGTGGCTCCCGTTTGGCCGGGCACGGTTGGCGACAGTGCGATGGGCGGTCCCGAGCAGCGTGCCAAGTTCGTGCTGGCCGTGAAGAAGGCTTGCCGAATCGCGGGGATCTTCAACAAGCATGGCGTTCGCCGTTACGGAGTCATCCGCATTGATTCGGCGACTGGACCGAGTCAGTGGCTGGAGAATCCCGTCGCTGGAACGAAGACCATCGCTGCGACGTTTCGGGAAGCGGGCATCGTTGCGGCGGCTCATGGTGAGCGACTCGCGGCCGAGGGCGAAATCTGCTGGGCCGGGATGCACTCGTGGAAGAACATGGTCGATCTGCTCGAACAGACTGACATGCCGGGAACGGTCGGCTTCCAGGCGGATCAGGCTCACACATATCTCTATCTCATGGGTTACAACGCTCCCGAACATGCGCTGCTGAAGGAAGGCTATTCACAGGCGGAGTTCGATGCGGCCTACACGAAGATGACGGACGCGCTGCGACCGTGGACGATCGACTTCCACGTTGCTCAGAACGATGGAACCGTGCATGGTTCCGGTTCGCACGACAAGACTGGACGGCACTGCCTCGCCGACGATCCGAAGGGGAAACTCGACATCACCGCGACGGCGGGTTACTGGCTCAAGGGAGCCGCCGACCGAGGCATGCGACACATCTGCTGGGACGGCTGCATGTTCGCGAACGCCACGCTGGAGAACCCCAAGACGTGGAACACGATCCTCGGCGCAATGATCAAGGTCCGCGACGCTCACGGCTGGGAAGTGTGATCTTCGATTGCGGATCAACTTGGATGGTGAACAGGTTCGTCAACTCAAGCTCTTCAACTTTGGAAAGGCATCTCGTTCATGGCGAAACCACTGAACATCGGTCTGGTCGGTTACGGCTTCATGGGGCGGACGCACTCGAATGCGTACCGCAGAGTGTCGAACTTCTTCGAGACGGAACACCATCCGGTATTGAAGGCCGTCTGTGCGCGGGACGCCGCCAAGGTGAAGGGCTTCGCCGATCAATGGGGTTACGAGTCGATTGAGACCGACTGGCGAAAGCTCGTCGAACGGAAGGATATCGACGCGATCGACATCTGCACTCCGAACAATTTGCACCACGATATCGCGGTTGCGGCGGCGGCTAATGGCAAGATGATTCTGTGCGAGAAGCCGCTCTCAATGAATGCCGCCGAGGGCGAGAAGATGTGCCAGGCGGTCGAGTCCGCCGGTGTGATGAATACGGTCTGGTACAACTACCGTCGCGTTCCGGCTGTCACGTTTGCGAAGCAGCTTGTCGATTCAGGCAAGCTCGGCCGCATCTTCCACTACCGCGCGAACTTCCTTCAAGACTGGACAATCTCGGCCGACTTGCCGCAGGGCGGTACGGCCCTCTGGCGTTTGGATGCCGCTGCTGCGGGAAGCGGCGTGACGGGCGACCTGCTCGCGCACTGCATCGACACGGCCATCTGGCTGAACGGCAGCATGCAAAATGTCACCGCCATGACCGAGACGTTCATCAAGGAACGCCAGCACACTCTGACCGGGAAGGTCGAGAAGGTCAGCATCGACGATGCGTGCGCGTTCCTCTGCCGGTTTGAAAACGGTTCGCTCGGGTTGTTCGAGTCCACACGATACGCTCGCGGCCACAAGGCGCTTTACACGTTTGAGATCAACGGAGAGCATGCCTCAATCAAGTGGGATCTGCACGACCTGCACCGCCTCCAGTGGTTCGATCACCGTGACGAAGGGAACCTTCGCGGCTGGCGTTCGATCCACATCACCGACAGCGATCACCCCTACATGAACAAGTGGTGGGTGCCGGGCCTTCAGATCGGCTACGAACACAGCTTCGTTCATCATGTTGCCGACTTCCTCGAAGGAGTCGATAAAGGAGCGCCCGTCGGACCCACTTTCCGCCAAGCATTGGAAACGCAAAAAATTTGCGATGCCGTGCTGGATAGTGCGAAGTCCGGCAGTTGGACGAACGTCGGATAGCGTTTGCTTGTGTGAACGCTATAATCCGGCCGAATTCTGAAGCACACGGGCGACCACTTGCGTCGCCCGTGTTTCATTTTGATGACTTGATTCGCTCAGCCTTTTTGGCCTGCATGTGTCCGCAGTGGGGACAGAGGAGTCCAACATGGACCGCCAGCCGATTTCCCGCGAGGGTTATGAAAAAATCCGAGAAGAAGTTCGCTTCTTGGAAGATGTCGAAATTCCCAAGATCACGCAGGCGATTGCCGATGCCCGTGCCGAAGGAGACTTGCGAGAGAACGCTGAATATCACGCTCAACGCGAAGCGCAGGGCATGACGCAGGCCAAAATCAACCAGCTCAAAAGCAAACTCAACGACTGCTACATCGTTGATCGGGCAAGTCTTCCCAAGGGAGTGGTGACGTTTGGATCACGGGTCACGGTGAAGGATCTTGGCGACGGGATTGTCGAGACCTACGAATTCGTCGGCCCTGGGGAAGAGGACTATTCCGGAGACGTGATGAAGATCCTCACGACCAGCCCCTTGGCAACAGGAATGATGAACAAGAAGGTTGGCGATCATGTGGAAGTGACCGTACCCAAAGGAACGTTGCGTTACGAAGTGACGGCGATCCAGGATGGTCGTTGAGAATTGTCGCAAGATTTCGACGCGTCCCTGTCTGAACGGCGATTGAATGATGGACGTTATGGAACCGGTTTGAATCGGCGATAATCCCCCGGAATGGCGATCATGGACGAGTCTTCAAAAGTGAGTTCCCGAGCAGGCCCATCTCTGTCGTGGGCCGATTATGCCAACCAGCTTGCAGGACAGGCCAAGCTCGCATCACGGCAGTTGGCGACGGCGACGGGTGCGCAGAAGAATAGTTGGCTGCGACACTTGGCCGATCTGTTAATGGAACGCTCTGCGGTCGTTCTGTCCGAGAATGAACTCGATCTGGCAAAGTCGCCGGACTATGGACTTACCGAAGCCGCCGTTGACCGCCTTCGACTGACTCCGTCACGACTGTCAAAGATGGCTTCCGACTTGTGCGATGTGGCAAGACTGCCCGATCCCGTAGCAGAAGTGATTGAGTCCGTGATCCGCCCCAACGGCTTGCGAGTCAGTCGCGTGCGAGTCCCGCTGGGGGTCGTCTTCTTCATTTTTGAGTCTCGCCCCAATGTGACGGTCGATGCCGCATCGCTCTGCGTCAAAAGTGGAAACGCCGTCATTCTGCGCGGTGGCAAGGAAGCGTTGCAGAGCAATCTCGCGCTGCACCGTGTCATTCAAGACTCGCTCTTGCAGTGCGGCCTGCCCGAACAGGCCGTCCAATTGGTGCAGTTTCCCGAACGCGACATCGTGGGAGAATTGCTCAAATTGAATGGTCAGATCGATGTCACCATCCCACGCGGTGGCAAGTCGCTGATCGAGCGAGTTTCGAGGGAAGCAACGATGCCCGTGATCAAGCATTTCGACGGCATCTGCCATGTCTATATCGATCGGTCGGCAGACCTCGAAATGGCCGTGCGAATCCTGAAGAACAGCAAGTGCCAGCGGCCCGGTGTCTGTAATGCCGCCGAGTGCGTCCTGATTCACCAAGAGATCGCGACACAGTTCCTGCCCTTGATGGAAAAAATGCTTGTCGAGGAGCGGGTCGAGTTACGTGGTTGCGACCGAACGCGGCAGCTCATTCCTACGGCGAAAGTCGCGTGTGACCAAGACTATCACACCGAATATCTCGACCTGATTCTCTCCTCAAAGGTCGTCGAGGGGATTGACGCCGCGATCAGCCATATTGACCATTACGGTTCGCACCATACCGAAACGATTGTGACGAATGACTATTCCGCCGCGAATCAATTCACTGCGGAAGTCGATTCGGCGGCGGTACTCGTCAACGCCAGCACGCGATTCAACGATGGCGGCGAACTAGGGCTTGGAGCTGAGATCGGAATCAGTACCGATAAGTTTCACGCTCGTGGTCCCTGCGGACTTCGCGAACTGACTTCGTACAAGTGGGTGGCCTTCGGTTCGGGGCAGATTCGCGAATGAGGCGGGCCATTCTGAATGGTCACCCGAACTAGGTGCGCATGAATTGCCAACCGGACATCAAGGCCAGATGCCTTGTCGCAATCCACTGTTTTCTTGAGATGCGAATGAGGCCAAGGATGAGCGGACTCCTCAGTCATTCCGAGTGTGAAGCGTTGCTTTCAGCGGCAAAATCAACGTCACTCTGCTCACGAGAAACGCTCCCCCCGATTTTGAAGCACGAAGCATCTGCCGACTGGACTCCGCTCAATTTTTTCGAGCCTGCTCCACTTCCCGCCAAGGCAGTTGAGCTGTTGGTTGCGATTCAAACCGGACTATGCCAAAGGTTAGAGAAGCGGTTTCAATCGTTACTGGGCGCGGCAATCCGTTTTCGCCCGGTCGGCTTGGAGGTCGTTCGATTCGACGCCTATGGCGTGGATAGCTTGTCGCGGACGTGCCAGTTTTTCAGTCCCGCAGAACCGCTGCCGTGGCGTGTTTCATGGGAACCGGAAATGGCAAACACACTCATCGGTCTCTTGCTGGGCGGCGACAGAGCTAAGCCAAGTAGATCAACAAGTGAACCTCTCTCGGAAATCGAGAACCTGCTCCTGATCCGATTGTGCAAAACCTTTCTGGAAGTGTTCGACAACACCGCTTCGATCGCCAGCCTTACTCATCCACGGACGCCGACGATCGAATACGGGCCAACGATCATCCCACCCGAACTCGCGGCGGCTTCGTTTCTGCGGGTCCACTTTGAAGTATCCTGCAATGACCGAAGCGGTCTCGTCGAGTGCTGGTTGCCTTCGGCAAGTGTTACCGAAGGCCGATTTCGCGAGGTATCGGTGCCGGAATCAGAACCACTGACTGGGCCCACCCCGAATCCAGCAAGTTGTGTTGAACTGCTTGCTCATTCGCCCAAGATCGCGATCGCAGCGGAACTTGCCCGCATCAAACTTAAAACAATTCAAGTTTCAGAACTCACAATCGGAGACATTCTGATGACGGATGTCTCGCAATTCGATGATGCGTCACTGAGTCTCGGAGGCCGAAGACTCTTTCGATGTGCCATCGGCGCGTTGGATGGGAAAAAGTCAGTTCGACTTTCAACATCCGCTAGCTCGGATGTCGATTGAAACGGGAAACGGTTCAATCACGGAGAACCATTCCTACGTGTGGCCTCGAACTCCTCACTGCCCAGATCCACTTGGGCTTCGTACACACGATTACGATCACCAAAGTCGCACTCGATTGTGCCTGTGATCGGCCCGGCTGATTCGTTGTTTCGCCAACTCCTTGACGGAGCGCGAGTTCCGGGCTAATACTATCCGCCTCATTCCGCATTGAATTCGCAGTACCGGTAGCCCATTCGAGTGTGAACTCGGCAATCTGGGGCTGCATAGATTTCGCCTTCGGGGAGTTGCCAGCAATCGAAACCACGCATCGAATCAACGAGCAAATCAGACTTTCGCCGATCCGCGTCGTCGATCACGAGGGAAAGATGCTTGGCGTCATTCCCACATCGGAAGCCCAACGGCTTGCCGCTGACGTTGGCCTCGATTTGGTTGAAGTGGCCCCGAACGAGCGCCCTCCTGTCTGCCGAATCATGGACTACGGAAAGTTCAAGTATGAGCAGAAGCGAAAAGCCGCCGTTTCGGCAAAACAACATCAAGTGCAACTGAAAGAAATTCGTTTGCGCCCCAAGACGGGTGAACACGACATCGACTTCAAGGTCAAACAGGCTCGCGATTTCCTCGTCGGCAAGGACAAAGTTAAGTTCAACGTTCAGTTCAAAGGGCGGGAAAACGCGCACCACGAACGTGGCCGCGAGATCTTACTGGCCATCATTGAAAGCTTGCAGGATGTCGCGAAAATCGAAAAATCGCCTTCAATGGAAGGTGGCCGCAACATGACGGCGGTGTTGTCCCCCAAAGCCTGACCGATCATGAATGTCATCACAGGCTGAATTAGGCTTGCTTGCCTCGTCGCCCAGTCAGCCCCTTACGCTAGGCATGAGTGGTTGACCGATACCTGTTTTTTGAGCCAGCCGGTTCACTATTCACCGGGTGTGAACCAGTCTCGGTTTTTCGCCAGTCATGGACTGGAACCGCCTGTCTTCCATGCTTATACTCCCGCCCCCTCATGCGTGGCTTGAGGCCGGGTCGCTGTTGAAAATGATTGTTTGAGACCAAGAGTTCGGAAAGATCACGATGCCCAAACAAAAGACCCACAAGGGAATCAAGAAGCGATTCACTGTCACGGCCAGTGGCAAAGCCAAATGTCGCAGCCCGTTTCGTGGACACCTGTTGAGCCATAAATCAGGCAAGCGAAAACGTCAGAACCGCTGTGATACAGTGCTGATTGGCCCGAATGCTCGTGTGGTAGTCGATGCTCTTCGTCCGTGTTCGTAAGCTTTACCGTGAATCTCTCTCTGTGCGAGCCATCAGGTGTTGATTTGCGTTAGCTTCAATCCTGTGGTGTGCATTTTGGTTTTGTCTATTTGATTGAGCGTATTTCAACATGAGAATCAGCTACAGCGTCGCCCGTCATCGAGCACATAAGCGACTTTTTCGTGAAGCCAAAGGCAGTTACGGCGGCCGAAAGAATCTGCTGCGAACGGTCAAGGAGACCGTCGTCCGCAACCGTTGTTTTGCCTACCGGGATCGACGGAATCGCAAGCGCGAGTTCCGCGCTTTGTGGATCATTCGCATCAAGGCTGCTGCTGAGATGCGAGGGTTGTCGTACTCCCGGTTCATCCACGGCTTACAGTTGGCGAATCTTGGCTTGAACCGCAAGACACTCAGCGAGTTGGCAATTCACGAGCCGCAGGTGTTCGATGAGGTTACGGCTTCGGTGCGTTCCGCTCTCGCTGGCGTCGCCAGTAAGAGCTAACACCGGGCGTTTTGATGGGCCTTGGATTCATGCACCGCCACGGGAGACCGTTTGGCGGTGTTTGTTTTTCGATGGGTCTCACTCCCCTTTTGTGAGTGGCGACTTTGGCGTGACCCGGCGGGTGTTCGGTCGCTGCGCGGCCTTCAGTTTTCCTGAGAGCCTCCGGTTCTCAACAGATTCTCAAATCGCCCTTTTGTTCCGCGTATCGGTGGCGCACACATGGACCACAACCAGTCCTTTGCCGACTACGAACAGACCGCTCTGCTGGCGATTGCCGGAGCCACGAGCTCCAGTGATCTCGAAGAAGTTCGGATTGAATTTCTTGGCAAAAAGCAGGGGCGTCTGAAGGATCTTCAGGCCGTACTTGGTCAGGTTCCGCCTGACCAGCGTCCTGCTGTCGGTATGAAATTCAACGCGGTCAAGGACAGAGTGACCTCTGCTTGGGAACGCCGCAAAGAGCAGCTCGTGAAGCCGAAGCAATCCGAGTCATGGATCGATGTCACCCTGCCGGGAAGCCGTCGTGAGATTGGGAGTCGGCACCCACTGTCTCAGACGATCGGCGAGTTCAAGGGAATCATGGCTCGATTCGGCTTCGACGTGGAAGAGGGGCCTGAGGTCGAAGATGAGTGGCATAATTTTGTGGCACTCAACATTCCCGATGACCATCCGGCCCGCAACCCTTTGGACAACTTCTATCTGTCCGTGGCTTCGTCCACGAACCCAGCAGCGCGGCTGTTGAGAAGTCAGACATCGACGGTTCAGATTCGGACGATGGAACACCGCCCGCCACCGGTTCGCATCGTTTCGGTCGGTCGCGTCTATCGCCCCGACCCAGTAGATGCGACTCACCATTTGATGTTTCATCAGATGGAGGGCCTGATGATCGGGCCGGATGTCACGATGTCGTCGCTCAAAACGGTGTTGAGACTGTTCGCCGCGTCGTATCTCGGCGAAGGAACGGTTGTTCGTTTCCGGCCGTCGTTCTTTCCGTTCACCGAGCCGAGTGTGGAGTTCGATGCGCGGCGCGGCTCCGGTTGGTTGGAACTAGGGGGTGCAGGGATGGTCGATCCGAACGTCCTGCGCGCCTGCGGTTACGACCCGGAACAGGTGAGCGGCTTCGCATTTGGCTTGGGGATCGCCCGCTTCTGCATGATGCGTCATGGAATCACCGATATCAGGCACTTCTACGACAACGAACTGCGGTTTCTGAAGCAGTTCTGAGCCACCCGCGCGAGCCCTTTGTTCGTCGATTCGTCTCCGATGATTGGAAGCGAGTCGAGTGAGTCTCGATCAAGAGCGTGTAAACCTCGCGAGTCTCCCAAAAGGAATTCACTCGTCGAGCAAGTTGTCGCTCAGCCGAACGTGCTCGGGGACTTGGAGGCCACGGTTCGCGCGGCAGTGTGCGATCGCGTTGCCTCGTCCCTTGCCAGTCCACTTGATGCTGGCCTGCGTTTGTTTTTCCGGGCGGGTGTCGAGGAGCGTACAACCCGTCAGCATCGTCTCCGAACAGTCTTCGAGGTACAGGCCGAAGGGCGAGCCTTCCAAGACCTGGATGCCGGTCAAAGTCATCTGTCGGCAGCGGATCATCTCGATGAGGCCCTGCCGTTTGATTGGGACGACTCCCGTGACCGTGTGCTCGCCCGCCTGAGCGTCCTGAATTTGCAGGCCGGTCAGTGTGCAGTTCTTGCAGTCGATGAGGCGGATGCCGGTGCAGAGTTCCTGCTCTTTGTAGTCGGGATTGTGGCCGAAACAGTTCGCACCGATCACGATGTTCTGGCAGTTGTCGCACACCAAATTGCGATGGTGACCGCTGTAAACATAGTTCCCCTCGAACGTGATCCCGCGCGTCAGCGTCAGGTGGACGTTGGTCTCCTGGCTGCCGATCAGGTTCCCGCTAATGCACCACATCCCGGCGAGATGACTATGTTCGGACGCCCCGCCGATGATGCGGATGTTCGCGCCGTTGGGGCTGTAGGTCGCCTGAATCGTGTTGCTGGAGATGGTCCCCTCGCGGACGGTCCCTCCCTTCGAGCAGTCGATGTAGATCTCGGCGGTCGGCACGTCGGCGGCCTCGGGCGTGTTGAAGGCGCGGTAGTTGTTGTACTCGATGTCGTTGCCGGTGATTTGCAAGTTGCGAATCTCGCTGTTGTCGATGCGAATGCCGCCGAGTCGGCAGTAGCTGATGTGATTGCCGATGATGTTCATCTGATGCAGATTGATCTTGTCCAGCCAGATGCCGATGCCGGTGTTGTGATAGATGTGGCAGTGGCTGATGAGCACGTTGCGGCAGCGCTCAGTGAGATGAATGGCATTCCGCACGCGACGAATCAGAACACCGGTCAGCGTCGGCTCCATGACACCGATGAAACGGAGGCCATCCGCCTCGGGGTGCTTGCCTTCGATCTCGATCTGGCTGACGGTCGGCATTCGTTCGCGCACCCACACCTCGGGCTTGAAGCTGCCGGGATCGGCCGAGCCACCGTGATGGCCCACGAATTCAAAGGCCGGTCCCGCGCCGTGCATCAACACGCGCGCGGTTCCTCCCGATCCGTGAATGGCCAGCGCCTTCGTCTTCGCGAGGTCGAATGAAATGGTCCGCGTGATGCGGTACTCGCCGCGAGGAAACTCCAGCACGCCGTCGCCTCCGTCGCGCAGAGCGTGTTCGATCGCAGCCGTGTCATCAAATAGCCCGTCACCCATCGCTCCAAAATCTCTGACGTTGGTCATAGCTAGCGTGTCCTATTCACCGATTGTTCGCGCCGTGAAAACCCCCGCTTGGCTCGATGCCAAACCGGGGTACAGAATGCCTAAGAGAACCCGCGAAGTGAAGGACAATGGCCGTGAGCGATCAATCTGGCATCCGTCACGACAGTATCGAACCAACCTAACCCGGAATTAAGGCGAGATCACCTTTAACGTCAACATCATCGCCCCAATCGCTCTCATCGACCATAACTCTTGCAGGTTTGTAATCATGAGGTTGACCAATGTCTCACACATTAATTTTCCATGAGGATGTCACGCTGAATTCCAGCTAAACAAGCAGAACACATTCGTCACGTTCAGGGTTGGTTCAGGCAGCTTGAACTAAGATTGATTCGAGTATGCCAGCGGCGCAAATGATCGTTGAATTTCGACTCAAGGAGTGAAACAGAAAATGGACAGCATGATCTCAGTCATCGCGTACTTCGATCCGAGTGCCGGAAGCTTGTTACTACAAGCTTTGGTCGGTGGCTTTGGAGGCTTGGTCGTGTTGGGACGTTACACATGGATGCAGTTCATCAACAGCCGACGTATTCCCTCGGTCGCGCCGAAAACAGCGCCAGTTTGCTCGTCTCACCGGTAGTGAGCGTGTTTGAAGAAGGCTCGTTTCGAGATCGTTCGGCACGCGTGCTGATTCACAATGGTCGCGTACTCCGACTGCTGGCTCCCGATGCGAAGCTCGCATGGGAGCAGTCTTCACGCGCGCCGTTCTTTCAAGGATTAATGTCCGCTGGCCGAATCGTCACGACGCGCGAGTTGTCCCGTGAAGAGATCGCTGCAATACGGCTCCCCCGCGAATCGTCTGCCGTGCTGGAGCATGCGCGAGTTCCCTTCGTCAGCTATCCCTACGAGTGGTCATTTGGAATGCTCCAATGTGCGGCTCTATTGCACTTGGAAATTCTGACGGAGGCGCTCGGCAGCGGTCTCATTTTGAAAGACGCGTCCCCCTACAACGTGATGTTTCGCGGGGCGAGTCCGGTGTTCATCGATGTGGGATCGTTCGTGCCCCACGTGCCCGGAGAGCCTTGGGCCGCGTACCGCCAGTTCTGTGAGTTGATGCTGTTTCCGTTGCTGCTTCAGGCACATCGACACGTCGATCTTCAATCCGTGCTGCGCGGCGAACTGGAAGGGATTTCGGCCCGTCAATTTTTGAAGTGGCTGTCGTGGCGAGACTTCTTGCGACCGGGAGTTTTCACGCACGGTTGGTTGCAGGCCGCGCTCGACCGACCGTCACGATCGGCGACCGCGAGTACCATGCATGACCTGCAATCGAGCGGCTTCAATACAGAGCTGATTCTTCGCAATCTCTCCGGATTGAAGCGGCTCATCGAGCGACTGAAGTGGAAGCCGACGGAGACGCAATGGACCGATTACCGCATCGCGCTGCCGCATGTTGTCGAGGACACTGCCGCCAAAGCCGAGTTTGTCCGCAGCGTCTCGGGTTCGCGGCGCTGGTCACTCGCCTGGGACTTGGGTTGCAACGACGGGGCCTTCGCACGCATCGCGGCCGAGACCGCTGAAACCGTCGTCGCGATGGACCGCGATCACGGCTGTGTTGAACGACTGTATCGTTCGCTGAGCGAAGCCAACGCCCCTGAGACGGCGTCCTCCACGATCCTGCCACTGTGCGTGAACCTCGCTAATTTGTCGCCTGCCATGGGTTGGCGGGGCCGCGAACGAAAACGACTCGAAGAGCGGGGCCGTCCGGGACTCGTGCTGTGTCTCGGACTGATCCATCACCTCGTGATCGGCCACAACATCCCACTGCCTGATGTCGTGGACTGGTTGGCCAGTCTGGGCGGCGAAGTCGTGATCGAGTTTCCGTCCAAGCAAGATGCGATGGTGCAGATGCTCCTGCGAAACAAGCGCGACCAATATCAAGACTACTCGTTGGAACAACTCGAAGCGTCGTTGATGCGGTTCTTCCAAATTCAGCAGCGGGCGTCGCTCCCCTCGGGACAGCGAACGCTGCTGCACGCGGTTCCCAAGTCCACGGCACGGGGGACGGGATGACGACCGCATCCAACATCAGCAAGTCAGGTTCGCGATCAACTCGGCAACAGCGGACACTACACCTGTTCACGTTGTGCGCATTCGCATTTACGGAGCCGTTACTCGGTGCCTTGGCTCGACAAACGCTCTATTTGTACGACGAGAAATTCGGGATCGTTGAGTTCGGGGCCGTACTGTTCGGACTCGTGATCGTCGTTCCGGCGACGTGTGTCATGCTGGATGGCCTCACTCGGCGGATCGCGACTCATAGCGCAGGTCGAGGCCGCAACACGGTCTTATTTCTGCTGAGCTTTCTCGTCGCCTTATCCTTGCTGCGGCCCACCGCGCAGTGGGACTTTTTGGCGAAGAGCTATTCTGCATGGATGTTCTCGCTGGTCGTGGCGGTTCCCGGCGCGTGGTTCTTCACCCGCTCGTATGATCGCTACGAAGGTTTGCGGCGCTGGTTGACCGTCTCTGCGATCGGCATCGTCGCGTTTCCACTGTCGTTCGTGTGGCAGATGCAGATCCTGCATCGTCAGCATTCGGAGCGCGAATCGCGCAGCCACGCGGAGACACCGGTTCCCGTCGTCATGGTGGTTTTCGACGAGTTCAGCGGCACGACTTTGATGGATGAACAACTTCAAGTCGATGCCGCGCGTCATCCCAACTTTGCCCGGTTGGCCGCCAGTTCCACTTGGTATCGGCAGGCGACAACTGTCCATGCGAGAACCGAGCGTGCCGTTCCCGCGATCTTGTCCGGGCGACTTCCCTCCACGCCGCGCAGCCCCGTCCGAGCCGATCATCCGGGCAACCTGCTGGAAATCATTCACGAATCCGGGGAGTTCGACATGTCGGTGTTCGAGCCAATCACGCGGCTCTGCCCCGAAGACTTAGCACATGACGCGCAGCGAACACCGATGCATCCCGTCCGGCGAATATCCGACTTGCTGATGACACTCGCGCGGGTTTATCCGCATCTCATTTTTCCGACGGACATTCCCATCGAATTTCCCAAGATCCCCAAACCGTGGTTTGGAATGAATCGAGCACTCGTCGCGACGATCCGACCTTTTAAGAGCGGGCTGTTTCATTATGTCTACAGCAGCAAGCGCGACGTGCAGTTGGACCACTTTCTGGATTGCATCAAACGGTCGGAGCGGCCGCCGTTCGCTTTCCTGCACGTCGTGCTGCCCCATTATCCGTGGACGTATTATCCGTCAGGGCAAAGTTATACCGACGACACTAAAACGGCGTGGAAGCCCGATGGAGGGCTGGGTGAGTTGGGTGAAGACTGGCCCACAGAGGAAGCCCTCGTCCGGCGTAGCGAACATCGTTATCTGATGCAGGTCGCTGCGACCGATCGCTTTGTGGGGCGACTGCTCGACAGGCTGCAAGAGACCGACCTGCTCGACCGCTGCTTGCTGGTTGTGATGGCCGATCACGGGGTCTCGTTCCGACCAACACGATCACGTCGATTGCCCGATGGCGACAACGTCGCAGACCTGATGAGCGTTCCGCTGTTCATCAAACGCCCCGGCCAGAAGGTCGGCCGGATCGATGACAGCAACGTCGAGACCATCGACGTGTTCCCCACCGTCACCGAAGAACTCGGAATCGCGCTGCCTGAGCCGATCGATGGACTGCCCGTCTCACACTCCGTGCGCCGCGCACGAAAGACGTTCTATTTTGAAAACGGAATGACCGTCCTTGAACCTCGCATCCCGAACCTGCAAGCCTCCGTACAACTACGCCTGAAGGCCTTCGGAGACGTTTCGCTGGACCGGCCACCACGCGCTGCGATCAGTCGTCCCGAGTGGATCGGCCGGTCATTGGCCGACTTCACCGTGGAAGAGGCCCCGCCGTCGAAAGCCCCATCCATCACAATGTCGCAAGGATCTTTCGATCGAGAAAGCGTAATACTTGGAAGCAAACTTAAGTCCCGGCTGCTCACCGGAATGCTGGGTTCGCACGTTGTCGAGGAATCTCCGGCCGAAGTCCTGCTCGTCATCGGAGGAATTGTCGCCGATGCATCACGGACATTTGTCTCCGCCTCAGCTCGCATGGGCTTTTCGTTCGTGATTCCGGAGTCTGTCGGAGCGACCGAGCCAACCAAGATCGAACTGTTGCTCGTGAAGCCAACCTCCGCGAGCAGCCCGACTCTCGTCAGGCTTCATCACTGGATGATCGGGCCGAACGAGTGATCTGTGAAACGAAAACTTCAATCGGCCACCATCTATTTCACCGCCCCCGGCAGCGGTAGCGCCGACTTGGGGCTTGCCGCGTTAAAGTCTTCTCCCACAGCGGTCGCCAGCGTGGCGGCGATCTGACTGAGCGAGGTCTCGACATCGCTGCGCACTCCCAGCGGCGGCGTATTGGGACCGAGGATCGCCGACCAGGTGAACTCAGCCCCTTCGACTTTGGCTCCGTGATCGGTCCAGTCGCGGATCGTGCTGCCGCGACCATGATCGGGACCGATCACGATCGTCGTCTGATCCTTGTACTCGGGCATCGACTGCACCAATTCCCAGACACGCCGCACGAAGGCGTCCGCAAGGTGAGCCGCATTCAAATACCGGTCATAACGCCGGCCGTGACCCCACTCGTCGGTCTCGCCCAAGCCGATGAAGAACACGCGCGGCTTCTTTCGCTGGAGGTATTCCGTCGCCACTTGGAACATGATCGAGTCGATCTGGTTGTTCGGCCAAAGCACAACCGTATCGTCGATCATCTCGTTGAGCATTCGTTCGCGCGGCGTGAGATTGTTGCCGGGGATCGGCGTGATCCCGGCATGAACGTACACGCCGCTTCGCTCTTGGTTGATGATCGACGGAAACACGTCCCACGTCGCCACGGCTGCAACGCGCCCTTCAAATCCCGGACGCCGGTTGAGGAACTCCAGCACCGTGACGTTCGGATTCGGGAACTTATTGTTCGACGTGATTCGCTCATCGTCGGGATAGCCGACGAGCATCTCGCTATAGCCGGGGTATGAGAACTTCATCGTGTTCGCGATCTTGGCCGGAGCCTGCTTGCTCGCATCGCCGAAGATCTGTCCCTGCTTTGCCATCACCGTCCAGACGAACGGCAGCAACACTTCGCGCCGCGCCACTTCGTCCTCGCGATGGAAACGCGCGTTCACACCTTCAACATCCGCAACCCCCGCATCCTTGCTGATGAAAAGCTGCTGTGCCCCGCCGAAGAACTCTTGCCACCGAAATCCATCCCATGTGATGTAGATCACATTACGGCCCTGACGAACCGGAGTCTCTTGTGCCGTGATGGCCTGGTTCATCGCAGTCGCCAATACTAACCAGAGCGCAATCAACTGAAGAGGATTCAGCATGAGAATGTCCCGTGTCAATGAGGAGAAGTTCTGACATCAGGCATTCTGAGCAGCGACCGCCGTTTGCTCAACGCCATGCCGGGCGAAGCCGCATCAAAAACCGATCGACTCGGCGAGGCTATACGATACGCGGCCAAAGTTGAGATATTGGCGAGCCGCATGCCGGAAGGCTGCGGGTTCTTGATCGTCGCAGGAAACCCGTCGCCTGACGGCACACGGCTTGCCTCAAACATCTCACACTCATGGCTCGGCGAGGTTATCACTACGCAAACTTCCGAAGTCGCTCCCAGAGCCACCAGCCGCCTGCGATGGCACTACCCAAGATTGCGACGATCACAATCCAAAACAGAACGCCAGCTCCCGTGAACTGGCTGTTGGCTTGCTTCATGGCCGCGTGGGTCCGGCCAGCTTGGAAACGGACTGCGGGACTGCCATCCGTATTTTGAATCTTGAAGACTTCCAACTGCAACGAACGACACTCGGCGGCATGTTGTGCCAAAACAACAAGTGACGCGACGCGGATTTCTTCGCTGTCACCTTTCATAGCAGCGCGGAGCTTTTCGATGGTGGAGGAACTGAGCGGGCCGAACTTGCCGAGCGAACTCAACGCCAAGAGACGAGTCGGATGATCCGACTGCTCGAGCAAATCGACCCACACTTTCTCGGCATGACGCAACCGCACTGCGGTGTTTCTCCAGCCGATCCACAGGCTTAAGCAAGACACCAGCAACAGCCCCGCGACAACCCACGCCACAGGAGGTGGTGACACGGTTCGGCGAGTCGGAAACATCACGATGTCGGCATCGGGATTACTGCTCCGAATCCCCTGCAATGGGGCAATGATCGAGGCTTGGGGTATCTTGGCCGAGAAAAGATCTGGATTGACACAGGCTGCTCTGCGTCCGGGTTGAAGAATTCCCTCCAGCCTCAGCCCGACTAAAGCTGCTGTCTCGGGACGCTGCTCCACCTCTTTGCTCAGCAGCTCAAAAACCAACTGGTCCAGTTCCAGCGGACAATCAAGGACTTCAGCGGCGACATGCGGTATCGGTGCCTTCAAATGTTGTTGGAGGACCGAGGCGACACTGTCACCAAGGTACGGCGGGTCTCCCGTCAGCATCTCGTGAATCACACAGCCCAGAGCGTACAGATCGGCGCGATTAGTCAGAGGCGGCTTGCCACGGATCTGTTCTGGAGCCATGTACTGAATGGTGCCGAGCGTCTTTCCGGCGGCCGTAATTCGACTGGCCGAGACCACCGCCGCCAAGCCAAAGTCACTCAACTTGATTTGCCCCGACTTGGTCAACAGAAAGTTTCCGGGCTTGATGTCCCGGTGAATGATGCCACGTTCGTGGGCATACTGGAGGGCGGCACACATTTGCAGGGCGTAATCGACTGCCGTCTCCCACGGCAGGCGTTCCTTGCGACTCAGCAACTCCGCCAGCGTTCCACCTTCGACCAATTCCATCGCGTAGAACTGCTGCTTGCTTTCGCAGGTGCCACCAAAACAGTGGACGATGTTGGGATGCCGAAGCTGTTTGAGTACTTCCAACTCACGTTCAAAGCGAGCCAGCAGCGTTTCGTTGGTGGCGACGTCATCGGGCAGCAGCTTGACCGCCACTTGGCGATCATTACCCACATACCGGGCGCGGTACACCACACCCATGCCTCCCTCGCCCAGTTTGTCGAGGAGTTCAAACGGCCAGATAAAACGTGATTCCATCGACTATCTGCCTCCTTGACCCGCAATCCGTGATCTGTACGGCGCACCGACCGCCTGCCGAAAGGCAGCGCGTGGTGATACCGTGCCAATTATGCTCAAGAATGACGGATGGCTCACACTGGTGTCAGATAACGTTTTTCCTGCCGCTCCCCCCATACCTCACACGACCTTGGGTGAGGTACGGCACCGGCATTTCAGAGGTTCCCACGCGCGACGTTCACGTCGCGACATGCTTCGGCAGCCATGTGCTGCCGGCGACGAAAACCACTCCCGCACAACAGAGCATCGCAAACCAGTCGCCGAATCGGACGTACAGGCTCCGTCGCGGATCGAGCGGCACCGTGTGAACGAGTGCCGCGTTGAGTTGCCTGTGCCACGCACCCGTCTTCGGATCGCGAGCCGACGTGCGCGGTGCGAGCGGTGCGTTCTTCCGTGCGTCGCCGTCGATGAAGACTTCGGGATCGAGGATCGCGCCGTCGCCGTCAATGATCGCGCTGATCCCGGTGTTCACCGCGCGGATCAGCGGCGTTCGGCATTCGACCGCCCGGAAGGCGGACGTGATGAGATGTTGATCGAGTTCGCTCGACCCGTGGAACCAGCCGTCGTTCGTGAGGTTCACGAGCAGGCTCAGTTCCGTTCCCGTGTCGTTGTTCGTGCCCGCCGCGACGATCCCGCGCACCAGATGTGGCACGGTGTCTTCAAAGCAAATCACAGGTGCCATTCGCCACTTGCCGTACTCGAACACCGCCGCCCGCTCTCCCTTGTCCAAGCCCCCGGCGTCGCGATACGGCGTGAGATTCAGCAGCCACGGCAGTGACTCGCGCAACGGCACGTATTCTCCGAACGGCACGCGATGCAGCTTGTCGTAGCGTCCCGCCAGGCCGACATCGGGCCGCACGAAGGCTGCCGAGTTGAACTGCTTCAAGCGTTCGGGTGTCGCGACCACCGTGTTCACTCCGAGAATCAGCGCGGCGTTCGTCCGCAGGCTTTCGGTCGCCATCGTCTTGCGCACCCACTCGTCGCGCCACACTTCCGGCTTGATGTATGGAGCCAACTCTTGAAGCTGCGCGTCCGTCATGTCGGCCGGCGCGTTGAACAACGGAAACGGAAACATCGCCTCGGGCCAAACGATCACGTCGGGCTGCTCCTTCACCGTCTGAGCCATCAGCCGCAGGTGCGTCAGAAACACATCCTGCTCCGATGGCGGAGTGACTCGCAGCGACGCCGTGAAGTTGCCTTGAATTAACGCGACGCGCGGACCGGGTGTGAACACGGCCTGACTCCGGCGAACGTAGCCATACGCGAGCGTCGAACCAAATACGACGACCGTCGCCGCGATCTGAACGAGCTGCCCCAGCGTCAGTCCCGGCGACGTGACCGGTCCAGTCGAAGAATGAACCAGCCGGAACCGAATCAGCCACGCATGAGGCACCAGCAATGCGAGAGCGGCGGAACACATCGCGATCACAAAGCTGACGCCGTACGCGCCGACGAGGTCGCTGATCTGAATGAACTCCAACCAGCGGTATTGCGAGTGACCAAGGAAGTACCACGCGAAGCCCGTCATCAGATGAGCACGCAGATATTCGAGGCCCGTCCACACGACAGGCCCCACCGCCACCAGCGGCATCCCCCACCGATGGACCGCCACGCGCGAGACCGCGACAAACGCGACCGAGTACATCGCGACATAAACCGACAGTGCCACCCATGCGATGTACATCGTCGGATCGCCGAGCCGCATCCATTGCAGAGTCGCCAACTGCCCGAGCAGTCCGCCGCCGTAAACGGCCGCGTACATCCAGCGCGTGCGCTGTTCGATCCGCACCAGCAGCAGCAACGGCACCAGCGCGATCCACGCCAGCGGACTGGCATTCACCGGAGTGAAGCAGGCCCACAACAGAGCCGCCGACAACAGCGACATGCTCCACGCCCCGACGCTTCCCAATTGAAACCGCCGCCCCTCCTGAGCCGTCCGCGCGGAGGCAATGATGTCGCGAACCGACCGATCCGTCGCCACGTCTCGCCGATCCTCACCGGCCGTCTGTTTCT
>JAYVDI010000111.1:0-37459 GCA_043749505.1 Schlesneria sp.
TTGCCTCGAAAAACCAGCCCGACGCGCAAGCAAGGGCTGGACATTCGATGACGGCGAAGCCCTCGCTTGCGCGTCGGGCTGGTTTTGAAATACGCTCTAGGCATTCCTGAACGGTAAGTTGTTCGAGCAACGGGGCAGTTGGCCCTAATTGAGCTACGAAACCACCCGAGAACGTGCCACGGCTCGCATTGGTGCATGATTCACACCGGGCCACCCAGCCATTTGGCGCAGGGCTTGCGAGGAAGCAATTAAGGGCAATACAACCCCGCTCCCCCGCAGGTTTCTCTCCACGACTTGATGAATCGGTTCGAGTCAGGAAAGCATCAAGGAAAGTAACGGAACGCTATGTCTCAGTTCGGTTCTCTTTTGACGACGGCCATCATGCGTCCGGATCCCTGCGGACTGGGGACGGACTCCGTATCGAGTCCACTGGCGGATCGCTACCTGGAAATGGTCTGCAGTCAGTCGGTTTCGTGGACCGCTCATTACCGTCTGCTTCGGCAACTGGGGCGGGGCGGTCAGGGAGTCGTTTGTCTGGCCGAACGTCTGGCCGCTCACAACATTGCCGTGCCCGTCGCGTTGAAGTTCTTCTCGCCAGCCTCATACGCATCGAACGAGATCTATCGCTGCGACATGCAGCGGATTGCACGTTTGACAGGCGTGCTGGCCCTAGTGCAGGACCATCATCTGCTCAACGTACAAAATTTCGTCGATTGCGACGGCATCCACGTCATGGTCACCGAGTTCGTCGATGGGTTTGACTTGAGTCAGTTGCTGCGTCCCGCGACGGCCGCTCAAACCCGCGCGGGTTGCAGTCCCGAGGACTACGAACGCTTCCAGCAAATCTTGTTCGAGGAGTCGGAGCAATTGGCACTCAAGCCGGGGGTGGCCGTGGCCATCTTGCGGAACTGTCTGGCGGCGGTCGGAGCGATGCACCGAGTGGGCATCCTTCACGGCGACTTGAAGCCGGCGAACATCATGCTCGAACGCTCGGGCACCGCGAAGGTCGTCGATTTCGGCTCGGCCACCGAGTTGGGTGAACTCGCCCCGTATCGCAAGTGGACGCCCCAGTACGCCGCCGTCGAAGTCATGCGCGGTGCCGCATGGACACCGCGTTCAGACCTGTGCAGTCTCGGCTATGTCCTAGTCGAACTGCTCGCCGGTCAACCGCCGTTTCAGAAGGCCGATTCCTATGAAGACCTGATCGACGCCAAACGCAAACTTCCTCAACGACTCGGCGAGTTGCTCCCGGCCGAGGTACTCGGCAACAAGCTGCTCATGCAGTTGATCGTGGGATTGATTGCTGCAAATCCGGAGCACCGTTTCGCGAGTGCCGAGGCGGCAGACCTTTCCGAAACCGGAGCCGCCGCCTTCCATCGCCAACTCGTGCAGGGCAACTTGTCGTGCGAGTACCAGAACGATCTGCGTCTGTGGCTGTTGTCCCTAGGCGACGTTCCTCCGTCCGACGGGACGACATCCTGCACGCATGCGACATCGGCCATCATTGGATCGGTCTGAGGCGAAGCCTTTTTAGGAATGAACATCGTGCAGATTACTCGTCGCGAAATGGTGAGTCTCGCCGCGCTGGGCCTTCTTGGGGGAGCGGCTGCGGTGGGGCGGGCCGCCGAGCGGCTGAGAGCCAACCGGATTGGGGTCTCGACGTACTCGTTCTGGCATTTCCAAGGGGAGCCGACGCCCATCGAGAGTTGTCTCGAACAAGCGGCCGAGATGGGTTTCGATGGCGTCGAAATCCTGCACGTTCACATGGAAGAGGCGGCCAAAGCGGCGGGAGGGCAGGTCGACAAGCCGTACCTTCGCAAACTGAAGAGGCTCGCCTTTTCACGGGGCCTCGACCTGATGGGCTTCTCGACGCATCAAGGCTTCGTCACACCGGACGAAGAGAAGCGAAAGAAGAACGTCGCGCACACCGCCCGCTGTTTGGAACTGGCTTACGAACTGGGCATCCCCACGATCCGGGTCAACACCGGCCGCTGGGGTACGAGCAAGAGCTTCGACGAGTTGATGGCCAACAAGGGGATCGAGCCGCGTCTGCCGGGCTACTCGGACGAGCAGGGGTTTGAATGGGTCCAGCGCAGCTTCGAGGAACTCCTACCGAAGGCCGAGGAGTGTGGTGTCGTGATGGGCCTCGAAAATCATTGGGGTCTGGGGCGCGAGGCAACCGGCGTGTTGAAGGTGCTCGACGCGGTCAAGTCCCCGTGGTTGCAGGCAACGCTCGACACGGGCAACTTCCTCGACAACATGTACGAGCAAATGGAGGCCCTCGCCCCGCGAGCCGTTCTTGTCCAGGCCAAGACCTACCACGGCGGTGGTGAGTGGTACTCGCTCGACATTGACTACGACCGCGTGGCCAAGCTGCTCCGCCAGCACAACTATCGCGGCTACGTGTCGCTCGAAATGGAAGGGAAGGAAGCCCCGGCCACGGCGATCCCGAAGAGCCTCGATCTGCTAAGGAAGGCGTTCAGTGCGTGATGCTTTCGATGCATCGCAAATTCAAGACGAAGCAGACTCAAATCGCAGTGACAATCGTCGCTGAGGGGCTGTGCATCTACTACATCCGAGAATTTCGGGAGTGATCATGTCGTCCCAAAGGGTTGCCGCATGACGGAGGCTCAGTTTTGAACCACCTTTCTGCCACACATTTTCTGTCGCTTCCTCAAAGAACATGGCAGAAAAATGTGTGGCAGAAAGATCGGAGTTCGTGCCGTTCTGCGGTCTGGAGCCTGATCGTCATTCGCGAACTCTCGGAAATAGATTCTGCACAGCCCCTAAGCGACAGAGACAGGTCCATTATTGATCGTCGGATCAATTGAGGAGTTTCGTGATGAGTGTTCTCGACCGGTTTCGACTTGATGGAAAGCGGCTGTTCATTACGGGAGGAAGTCGCGGGCTGGGGCGTGAGATGGCGTTGGCCATTGCCGATGTTGGAGCGGATGTTGTGTTGGTCGGTCGCGATGAGGAGAGCCTTAACGCGACGGCGGATGACATTCGGAAGTTGGGCCGAACCGCAACACCAATCATCGGTGATGTCGGCCGAACGGAGGAGTGCGAGGCTCTGTGTCGTCGCGTGTTGGACGAGTGCGGGCCGATCGACATCCTCATCAACAACGTCGGCGGTCGGCGCGTCAACGTGCCACTGGAGGAGCAGACGCTGGAACAGTGGCAGCAGATTCTCGACCTGAATCTGACCAGCACGTTTCTTTGCACGAAGGTGATTGGCGGCGCGATGGTCTCGCGCGGGAAGGGCGGTCGAGTCATCAACGTGGCGTCGATTTCGGGGCTGATCGCCAATCGTGGGATCGGCGGACGGAGCTACGAAGCGTCCAAGGCTGGCGTGATTCAATTGACTCGCGCGGCAGCGGCCGACTGGGCACCTCACGGAGTCACCGTGAACGCGATCTGTCCCGGTGGCTTCATGACAGCACCGAACGTCCGTTGGGCGAGCGAGCATCCCGATGTCATCACGAAGTTTCGCGAACAGGTTCCGCAGGGAGACTTCGGTCAACCCGAAGACCTCGGCCCGCTGGCGGTTTACCTCGCGAGTGATGCCTCGCGCTACATGACCGGGGCGTCGCTCGTGATCGACGGCGGCTACACACTGTGGTGACGCATTTGATGGATTCACAATCTGTCCCGCCACAGCGGCGTGGGCGAGTTCTCATCGTCGGGGGCAGCACGCGCGCGGCCGCATGGTCGGCTGTTCGTGCGGGTTGGCAGCCGATCTGCGCGGACCTGTTTGCCGACTTGGACACGCATCAAGTGGCCGAGGTCATCCCCGTGCGAGACTATCCACGGAGCCTGCCCGAGGATGTTGTGAGCGTTCAGGCGGAGGGCTGGTTTTACACGGGAGCCTTGGAAAATCATCCAGAAATCATCGAGCGACTGGCTCAGCCAAATGCTTCGTATGGGCCTCTCTGGGGAACGACCGCCGCTGGATTGCGACTCGTACGAGATCCCTTTTGGCTGACGGCGACACTGCGCAACGCGGACCTTCCCGCGTTGGATGTCGAACACGAAACAGCGACGCCGCCTACGGACGGCACTTGGATGCAGAAGCCGTTCGCCAGCGCAGGCGGTCGAGCAATCCGCGTGTGGAATAAGTTCGCGACCGAGAAGCAATTCGCGGAACCACACTACTTTCAACGGCGTGCGGTGGGCGAGTCCTGCTCCGCCGTGTTTCGCGTGGAGGGCCACGAGGTCGAGTGGCTTGGAGCATCGCGGCAGTTCATCAATCTCGCATCGTCTCATGCGGCGATGCCGTTCGCGTACTGCGGTTCCATCGGGCCGATCGACCGGCCGAATGAATCGGGACCAATCACCAAGGCCGTTCGCCACACATTGACTCGAATGGCGGAGACCTTCGCTCAAGCCAGTTCCCTACGAGGACTCTTCAGCATCGACTTCCTGCTCGACGGAGAGCAGATTTGGCCGACCGAGATCAACCCACGTTACACGGCCTCGGTGGAGGTCCTCGAACTGTCGAACGGCCGACCGTTACTACCGACGTGCAGTAGCCACGTCTGCCACGGAAACGGTGAACTCACGGTCAACGCCTTGGACTCATTCGTCGCCAAGATCATTCTCTACGCCCCACAACGATTCACCGCTCCGGACGTGAGCCACCTGTTGCTCGGAACGTCGCCGTGGCAAGCGCCGTTTCTGGCGGACATTCCAGCACCGGGGACTGCCATCGACGCGGAATGGCCCATTTGTACTGTGTTCGGAAACGGCCATTCGCTGGAGCAATGCCGGAACAGTGCGACGCAGCGAATCAAGGAATTGGAGCGGCTGGAACTGATCCCGAAGTCACCGCCTGCGGATTGAATCTCCGGTGACCGTTCAGAGGGGCGTGGAAGTGGAAGATGGCGCTCGCAGCATCAGTCCGCGCATTGTCCGTCCTAAAACTGTTACGCCGTCTCAAAAAATCTTGAGGCCACCAAGCGATGCCTCGTCGTTGCGACACTTACAATCGTCGCTGCCAGCCAACGGAACTCTCCCATGCAGCAGATCGCCTTGTGTTCGACTGGGAGCCGTCTCGTCGGCGGAATCCGCCGAACCGGAACATTCCGATGAGTCGCACCGTGATCGCTCGATGCAATCATCACAACCCATGTTCGTCGAACACAAATCCTTCTCGTGCTGGGAGATTCGCACCGCGGCCATCGCATGGAAGAGGCTCACTGTCCGGGAAATGTTGCACGTTCCGCGAGTCGTTTCACTCAGCGCAATTTTGACGACGGGCCAAGAGAACTAAACGACGCGCGGGGATTCCGTCGATTGCATTGGTCGAATCCAGCCGGTTAGACTCAGCCGCTCGCTCAGGACGCCGAGCGATTTAGAACGCGCATGAGGCTCGATCTCCACCGACATCTCCAGCGGAAACCTGCCTTATGAGTTATTTCTTGCTTACCGGTGCGACCGGTCTGCTCGGGAACTACCTGCTTCGTGACCTGTTGCTCGCCGACGTGCCCGTGGCGGTGATTGGCAGATCTAATCGGCGACAGTCTGCCCGGCAACGAATCGAAGTCGCCATGTGCGGCTGGGACGCGGAAGCGGGACGAGCGTTGCCTCGCCCCGTGGTGATGGAAGGTGACATCAGCCAGCCCGACTTGGGCTTGAACGCGAACGACGTGCGATGGGTGGCGGAGTACTGCTCGGCCATCATCAACAATGCCGCCAGTTTGACGTTTCATTCGACCAGCAAAGAGGGCGAGCCGTGGCGGTCGAACGTCGGTGGAACTCGCAACGTACTGGACTTCTGTCGCACAACGGGCCTCCGCCAATTTCATCACGTCTCCACCGCGTACGTGGCTGGGCTGCGTCAGGGACGCGTGCTGGAGTCCGAACTGAACGTCGGACAGAAATTCTCAAATGACTACGAGCGGAGCAAGCTTGAGTCCGAGACGATGGTTCGCAATTGCGACTTCATCGACACGCCCACGATCTTCCGTCCGGCGATCATCATCGGTGATTCGATGACCGGGCTGACCACGACTTACCACGGCTTTTACGCCGCGCTCAAGTTGACTCACACCATCATTCAAGCGTTCCCGAAAGACCTCACGGGATTGGTCGGCGACCAGCCAGTGCGGCTGACACTGAACGGCACTGAAACCAAGCACTTGGTCCCTGTGGATTGGGTTTCCGCGTTCATGGCTCACGTGCTGACTCACCCGAGACTGCATGGCGAAACGTACCATCTCACGCCAAAGCACCCGGTCACGACCCGGCTCATCCGCGATGTCCTCGAACAGACGACCGGCACTTACGGGTCAACGCTCGTCGGCCCGAGCCAACAACCTGGCGATCCCACCGAAGCGGAACGACTCTTCTACGAGCACATCCGCATTTACAACTCGTATTGGAAGATGGACCCGATCTTCGATCGAACCAACACCGAAGCAGCCGCGCCTCATCTGGCCTGTCCGCATGTCAGCCGAGACCTGCTGACAAAGCTGTCGCGCATCGTCATTGATGACGGATTTCCAGAACCAAGCAAACGCCCAGTGGTCCCTGAGTTCGATGTTGTCTCGCTGTTGACTCCGTTGCTGGAGCAGACGGACGTGCATCCACCCAAGTCGTCGGACGAACGGTTGCTCGGCTTGGATGTCTGCGGACACGGAGGCGGTCAATGGCAGGTTATCGTCCGTGGCGAAGAGATCGTCGGCGTGGAAACCGGACTGCACGAAGACCGTCTGGCAACGTGCCGACTGAACGTCGAGACGCTCGCGTCGCTCGCACAAGGTCAACGCAACTGGGACGACGCCTTCAATTCTGGAGCTGCCGTCATCCAAGGCAATGGGCGAACGCTGCATCAGTACGCGAAACTACTCGAGCAGATGCTGGAGCAGACCGTCAACTGACACGCTGATGTACGAAGCACCGGGGCGGATTGAATCGGCCCCGATTCGACGAATATGGAGACGGGGCAGGGGACAAGCCTGCCCCGTTTTTTGTTTCGTGAAGACGCTGTCACCCCGACGACATTCCACACCAACTCGATGCGTGAGGGAGAAGCCGTCGCGGTTCGATCTTCTGGCTCATGTTCGGCCAGCGTGACAAAGGCGAGCCGATTAACGTAGACCGGGCACTCCGCGCCCCGCATTCGAATCACCGAATGACTCGGCGACTCTTGGCGCGCGGGACAAAACGACTGTAGTCCCGTCGCTCCGCCGACGGGACGTGTGCGGAGCGAGCGTTTCTCGATAAATCATGCACCGTACTGCATGTCCTGTCGGCGGAGCGTCAGGACTACGGTAGTTTTGTCGGGAGCGTCACTCTCGGCATCGACGCTTCGCATGGGAGCGGTGCCGAGATTTGTCTGCTCACGCCCACAGCTCTTCCACCGGCCCTTGGTCCTACTGTGGACCGACCACTTGTGGCGTCTCGACATCGACAATTCTCGCCGACGGACGGGAGAGATCGACGACGATCGGTGTGGAAGTCTCTGCCTTGCTCACGTTGCCTGCCGAGTCGCGTGCCATCACTCGCAGGAATAGCTGCGAGGGAACGCCAGGTCCGACCGTCCAGTCAAAGCTTCCGCCGTCTTCCTTCCACGCGCTGATCGGTTCCCACGGGCCATTGCGGCTCGATGCGTAATACAGCGAGACGGATTTTTCGGCCGGATGATCGTCTCGAACTCGCCAGCGAATTCGCAACTGATTGGCGGTTGGCCCCTGACCTTGCTGGACTGGCAGCAACTCCAGTGCGGGCGGAGTCTGATCCACGGCCACGACGATCGACGGAGCCTCACCGCGTTGGGGCGGCTCGTTCACAAGCCCCGCGCCACTACGAACTCGAATCGCAAAGCCATACTCGCCGTCCTGAGGCACCTCAACATCGAACGGACTACGCTGATCGGCATCTTCGCCGTACTTCCACCACTTTTGACCGTTGTCTTGCGTGATGAACATCTCCACGCCGCCGATGCCCGAGGGACCGACATCTTCGACCTTGTACCCCACTTGAAATTTGCGAGTGTTCACCACGCGCTGCCGTCCGACGACCGTGCGCGGAACAGGTATTGGCTGAGCAAAGACCGGTTCCGGGTTGCTGTTCCAGCGGTCCTGCGTGATCTCCGGCTTTGTCACGGAGTTGCCCGAAACGAACCTCTCCGGAGCATTTTGAATCGCGTTTCCGCCAAACGGCGTGATGACCGGGCCGCTGTACGAGCCTCCCAATGCGGGCATTTCGACGGCCGGTGAGAACGCGGGCGGGCGGGAACCAGCGAGGTCATCAGTCTGATCGCGTCGGGCAGCAGGAACCTGCTGCGGAGCGTGTTTGAAATCGAGAGCGGCTCGCTCGCCACCGTCTTCGAGACCCGCGATCGGTACGCGACGAACGGGCTTCGGTTTCGAGATCGGTTCACCCTCTGCCGCAACCTGTAATTGCGACTCACCCCGTCCGATGTTGGTCGCGCTGTCGGCGATGGTCCCACGCACGGTGACTTTGCCTAGTTGAGCGACATTCCACGTCGTCTGTCCACTGGCGCGCGGAGCGACTTCCACAATGTCCCAAGCCTCGCTGCCGGGCTGGTAGTACTCCAGCTTCAGCGTCGAAGCATCCAAGTTCGCGTCGGCCGCCTGCCACGAAAGCTGGACCCGACCCGGTCCGACTTGCTGAAGCTTCACGTCCAACAACGGCTGAGCCGTATCGACCACGACGATCAGCCCGGTCTCGTACGAACCGACCTGTGGGTGCAATTGATTGCGCCCGTCGAGCGTCTTCACGGCGAACCAATACTCACCGTCGTTCGGTGCTTCGTACTCGAACTTCCCGCCATCGGGTGCGAGCGTTTGAGTCAAGTTCCAAGTCAGACCGCGATCCGTTGACACATGCAACTGCAGCTCGCGAGCGTTCATGCGCTGGAGCGCAGCCGAGTCAAATTTGAAGGGGATACGGAAGCGATTCTTGTTGGTCGCAATCGGCTTCGGCAGCGGAGCGGCCAAGGCTTCGCCGTTCGCCAGCCACAGGCCGGTCAGCGCCAGCATCGCGTTGATTCGGCCGTCCATGCCGTTTCTCCATCATCCTGTCAGGTCGATCATCTGTAACCGAGGGCCATTCCTACCAACACGCACGATCCTTCGCGCAATGCCCCCGTCCCGCACAGATATACCCCTGCCTCGTCGCTATCGACGAGTTTCATCGTGCCGCTTGAATCGGGTTGAAAGCGTTGACCGAGTTTGACGGTCAAGCCCCCCTCGTGCCCAACTTGCACCGGCTATTTCGGCCGAATGGCTCCGTCCTGGTCAACGGTCGGGTGCGAGACGAACCGTGCGCCGTAAGGCGAGCGGGTTTCCGATGACAATCAAGCAACCCGCAGCCTGACGGCATGCGGCTCGCCAATCTTTCATCCTGGGGAGTGAGATGTATTACCCTGAGCATTCGTCATCGGACCTGATCGACGGAAGCCACCGCCACATCCAAGCGTTCGAGCAGGCGGTCCAACTCGGCCCGCGTCTCGTCGTCAAGACTCCACGCATTCGGCGTGCGACGACGATCGGTGGCGAAGAGGCCCCACCGGTGAAGCACGTATTTTTCGACGGCCAGAAAGCCGTCCAGCCCCGCTTGAAGTTGCAGGCTCACCAACGCACAGATCGGGAAATAGAGACGATACGCCGCGTCGTCGTCCTGCCGCGCGAGAGCCTGCCACAACGCGACAATCGCGGGCAGGAACTCCATCCCCGGCATCGTCCCCGTGATGCCGCGACGGAAGCTGTCGATCAGGCACACTCCCCCCGAGCCTTCAAAAATGCGGGCTTCTCCACCAGTCGCATCGCGCAGCGCCGACAGGTTGGGGCCGATCGGCGATGCCTCCGGTTTGAACAGAATCTTGTCGGGACCGAACCTGCGCAGCAGCTCGATGCAGACCGGAATCGGGATCGGTTGACCGACGTAGCCCGAAGCATCCTGCACGATGACCGGCAGTCCCACACCTTCGGCCAGTGCGATGAAGTAGTCGCGCACAGCAGTCACGGGGAGGCGTGTCGAGATCGGCGGAATCGCCATCACGGCATCCGCCCCCGCCCGTTCCGCCCGCCGTGCGTATTCGAGCGCCTGCTTCGTCGATTCGGCTCCGACTCCCGCGAAGAACACACCACGTCCAGCAGTGAACTCTGCCAGCTTCTCGGTCAGCGCGACTCGTTCATCGAACGTCAGTCGCAACAGTTCCGAAACCATGCCGGTGCCAAGTCCATCGGCTCCGACATCAAACGCCCAATCAACTTGCCGCCGCAGGCTCTCAAAGTCGATCGAATCATCATCGAGAAACGGCGTGTGAGCGATTGGCAACACGCCACGAATCGGCTTTGGCATGGTGGTGGTCCTAAAGGTTGTCGTCGGTCTGGGATGGACTTTTGCCATCGGGCAGTGGGAATCAGGAACACCAACCCGAAGCGTGAGCGAGAAAAACGAACAGCGTGAGCGAGTAAACGAAAAAACGTGAGTGAGAAAGTCAATAGCACTGACGCGCTACCGCACTTCCTCGCTCACGCTTCGGGTTGGTGTTGCCACCGCCGTCATTCACCGCGGCATCACCGATTGAACAGGAACGCCGGGCTGTTGATGAGCGCCCACATCAAGTCTTGGGCACCTTCGGCGAGGCCGTTGTCGGCGAGATACTTCTCGCCCTGCTGGCGTTCCGCGTCGGTCGGCATCCGGTTGAAGACCGACAGGTAAATTTCTTCGACCATTTTTGTTGGCTCGACCTTCGCGGCGAGCTGCTTCGCGATCAGGCCTTGCGGATGGACGATGGCCTCGGAGATCGTCGGGCCGTTGATGAGTGTCAACGTCTGCGCGAGGCTCACCTCAGACGAACGTTCGCACTCGCAGGGTGACTCACGCGGGGCGCGGCCGAACATGTCGAGGAACGCAACGGCCCCCGATGCGTCAGGCAACTGCGACGCATGGAAGCCGCTCGGGACACCGGGCAGATTCGTGGGCGAACCGGTCGCCGTCATGATCGCGTCGAAGAGCGATTCGGCAGCCAAACGGCGGGGCGTCGCGTGCGAGTAGTTCGTGTCGTCGTCCTCGTTCCATTGGTGCGTCACGAACGTCCGCTGATACGTGTGCGAGTTGGAAATCGTGCGGAGCAGTTGCTTGAGATCGAAGCCATGCGCCACAAAATCGCTCGTCAACGCGTCGAGCAGTTCCGGATTGGACGCCGGATTACTGAGCCGAATGTCATCCACCGGGTCAATGATGCCCTTGCCGTTCAGGTAGCTCCAGTAACGGTTCGCAAGGCTCTTCGCGAAGTACGGGTTCTCTTTCGCGGTGAGCCACTGTGCCAACTTGACGCGCGGCACATCGCTGGAGAGATCGACTCCTTCAAGCTGGAACGGGAAGACTGCCGCGACGGGCTGACCAGTACCGACGTGCGTCACCAGCGCCGGGGTCCGCATGTCATAGATGACTTCTTCAGTTCCGTTCTTGCCACCTTTGCGACCAACACCACCGAAGAATGACGAGAGCTGGTAGTACTGCGTCTGCGTCCATTTCTCGAACGGATGATCGTGGCATTGGGCACAAACGAACCGCGTGCCGACAAAGACCTGAGTCATGTTCTCCATGACTTCGCGCGGTTCGCGGGCAATGCGGTAGTAGTTGGCGGGCGGATTTTCGAGCGTGCTGCCGCTGGCCGTCATCAAGTCGTACACGAAGTCGTTGTACCGCTTGTTTGTCGCGACTCCCTCGCGAATCCAATTGCGGAAGGCCCACACGCCTTGTTCGTTGATGAACTTGCGGTTCGAGAGAAGCAAGTCGCTCCACTTGAGCGTCCAGTGATCAACGTAGGCGGGCGAGGCGAGCAACTCTTCAATCATCGCCGAACGCTTGGTGCGCGAGTCGCGTGCATCCGCGATGAACGCCCGCGTCTGATCGGCCGTCGCGGGGAGACCGGTCAGGTCGAGTGACGCACGCCGCAAGAACTCGGCATCGGTGCAGAGGCCCGCCGCCTGAATCTTCAGCTTCTTCAACTTGTTGTTGACGTGCGTGTCGATGAAGTTGAACTCGGGTGAGTCCTGCCACGCATAGCCCTCGCGCGTGCCAAGCACAATGACCGTGTTCGACGCATACGTCCCCTCATACCGAACGAGGACCGATGCCTCGCCACGTCGAACGGCTTTAACCTGACCCGTTCCGCTGACGGTGGCCACTTCAAAATTGCTGGTCTCGAAGATCGCATCGCGAGTCACATCGCGCGACGAGCCGCCGGCGAAAGTGGCGACCACGAGCATCTGCTGCTTGCTACCTGACCGATCCAAGATCGGGTTCTTCGGCAGGATTTCGAGCTTGGTTGGGCGAGCCGCCTCGCTGAACTTGCAACCTTCCGCGATCCATTGGTGAACGATCTTGTACGCCCGCGATTCTTCATCGAACAAGAAGCCCCCTTCGTGAGGAACGCCTTGCGTCGGCTTGAGCAGCATCAGGCTGTCGCTCGGATTCGCACGGTTGAAGCGGCGGCCGGAAACATCATCGACGAGTGCCCGGAAGTCGTAGATTGGGTCGTACCCGCGCAGACTCAGCTTGAAGCCCTTGCGTCCGGCTTGAGCACCGTGACACGTCCCCGCGTTGCAACCGACCTTGGCCATGATCGGCTCGACATCGCGGATGAAGTCGGTCTCGCGCGGAGTGATGTCTTTGACATCAACGGGCACCTTGATCGTGTGGCCTCCCGCCGCAACGACCAACTCTGTCGAACCAACTGCCACCGGCACCGCATAACCTTCGCGATCAATCGCGATCTGCGGCCCCCCCGCCGTGCGCGTCGCCGTGTCCGACAGATCAACCGACTTGCCGTCGGCCGTTTGTCCGATGACCAGCACGCTCCGAGCATCGCGCACATCGCTAAGCGTCAAACGATCAGGAACTGTCTGAATTTTGACGATCACGGGCGCATCTTGAGCCAATACCTGCAATCCGGCAGAAAGTCCGCCAACCAGCGCGACGACCAGTGAACCCAGTTTCCAAGTGCGTTGCATGCGAGCGACTCCTCGGGAGCGTTGTTGTCTGTAAAACACGAAGCGGAAAATCAGAACTACTTGCCAGCCACAACGGGCGTGATCGTGACGGGAACGAACTCTTTCACCAAGCCCCCCGTTTCGGCGTCGAACAGCCTGACGACGCCATCGAGTCCCCCCGTGGCGACCTGTTTACCATCAGGACGGAACGCCACGGCGAAGACTCCGACCGCGTGCCCTTTCAATTCGTGCAGCGGTGCTTCGGTGTCGGTCTTGTAGATGCGAGCCGCTCCGCTGGTGGCGTTGCTGCTCCCGACCACGAACCGGCTGCCGTCGGCGTTGAAGTTGAGGCTCACCACGCGGCCGGGCAGCTTCGTATAGCTGCGCAGCCGGTTGAAGTCGTCTCCAATCTGGCGGGCCTGCGTGCGAAAAATTTTGTAGAGCTTCGGCTCACCATCCGCGCCTCCAATCAGCAGTTGCTCTTCCTTCGGATGACGTTGCACGACCATCACTCCGCCCTTTAAGGCACCGGGTGTGATGCTCGTAATGTTATCGACGAACTGTGAAGTCTTGAGTTCGGTCAACTTCATCGACATGTCGCGGCTGACACTGATGACGTGATCGTTCTTCAGCGAGAAAGCGGTGCCGTAGACGAGATCCGCGTGAGCGTCCATCGACATGACTTGCTTGCCATCGGCCACTTGGATCGCTCGGACGCGGTTGTCGAACGTGCCGAAGGAGAGCAACGAACCGTCGTCGTTGAAGCAGGCCCCGTAGAGCGTGTCGAACCCGACCGTGTCGGATCGTACGAGTTCCTTCTTCGCCATGTCCCAGAACTGAATCTCACCGAACAGCGACGGGGCACCGCCGACGGCAACGAGCTTCGTTCCATCGGGTGAGAACCGGATGGAGTTGATCTTCGGTGAGCGACCGATCAATCGACCGGCCGGTTCGCTGCCGTCGGCCTTGTGCAGCACGACCTCGTGATAGCCCGAGACGGCGAGCAGCGTGCTGTCCGGAGAAAAGGCCAACGCGGTGATGACGGGTGAGGCCGCGTAGACCGGCGGTTTGGTCGATGAGACATCATCCTTGGCGGCCGCCGGAGTGTCGTCGGTCGCTCCCTGCGCGATCCAATTCCGAATCGTCTCGATCTGCTTGGCCGAGAGGGGATCGGCGTTGAGCGGCATTTCGGGCTTCTCGCCTGAAATCTGCTTCACGATCAGACTTTCATCGGGCTTTCCGGCGACGAAACACGGGCCGTTGTCGCCCCCCTTGGAGAACGTCTCGAACGAGATCAGCTGCAGGTTGCTGCCCTGTTTCGACGGCTGATGGCAGCCCGAGCAATGGCGCTGAAGAATCGGTCGGACGTGGCGATAAAAGCTGACTTTGGCTGGCTCGGCCTTCGGCTCATCGGCCACGACCGAACGCAGCGAGACCAGGCAGGCAAACGACAGCAAACTCGCGAGCAACAGACGTTGAAGCATCATCGAGATTCCAATAGGCGGAGTTCAGGAAGGACAACTGAGGCAGGGCAGCAAAGGCGGGAGCAGGACAGCTCAAGGCATGTGCATCAACGATAGCTTGTCAGTGACGGCGGCGTAAAGCGGGCCTGTCAGATTGTGCCGAAGAACATCTTCGGGACCGGAGGGGAGCAGGTGCATAACCGGTCGGTTCCCGACCCAACGACTCGAAAAGTGAGAAGTTGTGACACCTTTGTACTCGCCTCCGTTGAAAACACTGGCGATTCCAAGCAACCGCCAACCGCACCCGGCAGGCCATTCCGCTGAACAACAAATGGTGCCACCATTAGAGAAACTCGATCTCGCCCGTTGCGATGTTGTACATGCCTCCCACGATGGCGATCCGTCCTTCTCGGATCAGATTGCTGAGCGTGTCGCTTTGTTTGGTGATCATCTGGATGGAGGACAACACATTGCGACTCGCCACCACATCGACGTAGGACTGTTTCTCATCGGAAGTCAGCTTCGAGACATGCTGACAGGTCTCAAGGTCGATCGATTTCTGGATGTCACTCACCACGCGATCCAGATGCTGACAGCCCGTGACTTGGGACGCAGTCTTGGGCGAACACGCGAAGTTGACAGCCGCTGTCACCGCACCGCAACGTGTATGTCCCATGACGAGAATCAGCTTCGCTCCCGCCACGGCACAACTGTATTCCAGACTCCCCAGCACCTTCTCGCTGGTGATGTTGCCGGCGATGCGGACGCTGAAGATGTCTCCCAGTCCCAAGTCGAAGATCATCTCGGTCGGCGTGCGCGAGTCGATGCAACTGAGGACCACCGCCAGAGGATACTGCGCTTCGGAAGTCGCATTGATCTGGCGGCCAAGATCGCGTGTCAGTCGTTGACCGGTTCGGAATCGCTCGTTGCCGTCCTTGAAGATTTGCAGCACCTGCTCGGGAGTGAGCCGGTCTTGAAGTTCGCGGTTGGAGTAATCGACGTACTGGATTTCATCGTCTAACTGATGCTTCTGTCGGAATCCAAGTAGGCTGACCTTTACCGAACGAGCCGGGCCGGTGCGATCCTTGAAATCGTGGATCAGACTCAGCACGTCGGGGTCAATGTAGACCGACTGGCGCGCATCGAGCAGCACGTGTCCCCCGTGAGGCACTTCATTCAAAGCTTGGTCCAACACCGCCCGGTTGAGAAAGCTGACTTGGTTTGCCAGTTCGAGGTGGATGACATCGCCTCCCAGATGTTTCTCGACGACGCGACGGAGCGGGCGACGCAGATTACTGTGCAGTATGAAGCTGACGCTGATCGCCAGCCCAATCAGGATGCCGATCAGCAGGTCGGTCAGGACGATGGAGACCACTGTCACCACAAACGGAATGAACTGATACCGTCCTTCGCTCCACATCTGTTTGAACAGAGTCGGGCTGGCCAGCTTGATGCCCGTGACCAGCAAGATCGCCGCCAAGCAGGATAGCGGAATGTAATTCAGCCAGACCGGCAGGAACATCACGCAAACCAGCATCAGCACGCCGTGGAAGACCGCCGCGATCTTCGTCCGGCCTCCCGCACTGATGTTGACCGAACTGCGAATGATCACCGACGTGATGGGAATGCCGCCGATCAACCCGACAACCACGTTCCCGATGCCCTGCGCCAGCAGTTCCCGACTGGGGGGCGATTTGCGTTGCTGCGGGTCAAGTCTGTCGATGGCTTGCAGGTTCAGCAGCGTCTCCAACGAAGCCACGATGGCGATGGTCACACCGGCTGTATAGACGGCCGGGTTCGTCCATTGAGAAAAGTCGGGCCAGCGCAGGAACCCGAAGAAACCGACCACGGTCTCTGACACGGGCACTTGGACGAGATGGCTGGCCTCAATGAACCATCGCCCACCAAGCTGCCGAAACACTAAACTGAGTCCGACCCCCAATACCACCACGACGAGCGGCGCAGGGACCAATGATTTTTTCAGAGGCTTGTACCGATCCCAGAGGACCAACACCGCGATCGACAACAGACCAATGACTGCGGCACCGGGGTGCAGGTCGCGGAATAACTCCCCAAACTCAGAGAAGGTGTTCCGATGATCCGGTTGCTGGAATGCCATGTCCCCTTCCGGATCGGTGTCGTGGCCGAGGACGTGTGGAATCTGCTTTAGAATCAGGAGCAGTCCGATCGCAGCCAACAAACCCTTGATGACGGCGGACGGAAAGAACGCGGCGATAAACCCGGCCTGGATGAGGCCCAACGCGATCTGAATCATGCCGCCGATGACCACCGCCAGCAGAAACGTCTCAAAAGATCCGAGGGAGGCAATTCGGGCTGCGACAACCGCCGCCAAGCCGGCCGCCGGACCGCTAACACTGGTATGCGAGCCACTCAATGCTCCCACCAAGATGCCGCCAATAATTCCCGCCAGTAATCCCGAGAACAGCGGCGCGTTGGACGCCAACGCGATTCCCAAACACAGGGGTAACGCCACCAGAAACACGACCAACCCCGCCGTGAGATCGCGCGGGAGAGCCGTCGCCGATAACATCCTGTTGTCTGTCATTATTTCCTCCGATTTGACTGATGATGATGATGAGAATTGTTTTCAAGACCTGAACCCTCGCCCATTGCAGCATTTGCCGGGCGGCGGTGCCTCGCGTGGCAACGGTTGGGAACGAGGTGCCATCACGACGGAACACGGATTCGGTGCAGCGGGACAAACGTGCGACCCGGCAAATCCAAAGGCAATGGATTGAAATCCTGCGCGATCAATGATTGAGACCGTGAGGCAAATCCAGCGTTTTTAAGAGGTGGAGGTTCGCGCGGATGCAAAGCCACACCGATAGCAAGGCATCAGCGCCGCCCCATCAAACGTCTGCCCGGCATCGCCAAGCCCATCAATGTCAACGACATCAACAGATCATGACCACACGGGTAGAACGCGAACCGAAGGCTGTTTTAACAGCGCAGCGGGGCACAGAGTCCGTTGGCAAGACGGTGACCGAAAACAAAGCGTGCCCGTCGCGGGTTGGATGCGCGGAGACGGAGGCTGCCAATCGTGTCCCGTTTCAATCCAAACGCATGCGTGGTTCGCCCAACGGAGCGACGAGTCGGAGCAAATCGTCCGGTCACGAAAAACTCTGAACAGTCCCCGCGTTCCTCAACCGGAACCGAAGACTCGGACGACTCCGCTTCCGATTTTTCCAAGAGACTCGCGCCAGAAGAGGCCAAGATCACTGCGGCCAAGACCAGTTGCAGGCAATTCGATATGCGCAGCACTGAGCGTCCAAAACGCCAAGCCGCGAACGAAGTGAGTCGAAGGAAAGTCATGATTCTCTGGAATCGCTGATGGGAAATTCAGTCGTCACGCACTGTGCATCACAGTCACGCACTCGATGCTCAACGCTGCCGCGGCAAGCTATCTAAACAACCTCTGACGAACAAGCCACGATGTGCAACCGCAGGGTGGCCAATACTTTTTTGAAGCTGGGCAGAATATCGGGTGGGACCAGTGGCGCTTCGCCGCGCCGGCCCACCATGATTTCCAGCGATTGCACGATGGTGGGCCGGCGCTCGAAGCGAGCTGGTCCCACCCGACAGACTGGCGATGGCCCTGGCCCCCCAGCGCGGGCCGTGGAAATTCATTCGCTTGCGCGTCAGGCTTCGATGGGATCAGACACACTTTTGCGGTGACCGCTCTTCACGTTCTGCACCGCACAAACGCGACGGTGATACGCAAACTCGCGAGAGAGATGCTTCAGCGGGACATGCTCCCACGTCCATTCCTCACCGGACCACGGCAGCGTCACGCCGTAGAGGATGTCGAACCGATCGACCTCGCGGCCATCGCTGTCGATCTGAATCTTCTCGATGTCCGTGATCAGTGTTACTACTCCGGGCAGACGTTGTAAGTAATCGAGATGGCTTTCGATCAGTGACCGGGCGTAGTCATCGACTTCCTGCTCCGGTCGCGGCGGACTCTTCGACAAGTACATCGCGGGGATGTAAGGAAGCTGTGAGAGCAGGTTCACCGAGACGACGTAATCGACTTCATCATCGTCACAGAACAACTGCGGCACGGCACGCGGCAACGGAGCCAGGGGATCGTGGGCGATGCGCGCGAGTTCCGCTGCCGTTTCCGAGACATCGGTGCGGACGAGTCGCACGTTGCGGTAACGCAGCGTGGCCACATAGGCCCTCAGTGGATGAACGACATCGACGAGAATCACTTCTCGAAACGTGGCGGCCAAATCGGCGAGGGGCACGTCGAGCAACAAGCCCGATCCAAGAATGACCGCCTTCCGACGCTGCGGGCAGTCCAGCAAGGCAGCTCGAATCGTGGCCTGTGTCCGTTGCAGATGCTCTTTCCACGCGCGACGGCATTGCCGGTGACGGACCTTGATCCCCAACTGCCCTCGCAAATATCCGAGCCGCCGCATCGCGAAGGAACACGGTGTGAGCAGGTACTCGACCAATTCCAGAATCATCGATGACTCCGCGGCTTGATAGGAACCTGCCCAAAAACAAAGTCGTCTTTCGCTCCGCGAAAGAACGCCCTTTCGCGGAGTGAAAAGCGACAAACGGCGGAGTGATTTATCGACAGAACCGAAGTCCGCTCACGTTGTCGATCCGCCGCTGTTGGCAGCATGAGGCGCGTAAACTTCGCTCCGCTTGATGACCGCTTCCGCTTCGAGAATCACACCGATGGGAACTTCCGTGAATGCAATCACGCTGAGGTCTGGAAACGCGCGCTGAATAAACTGGCGGACCGTGCGTCGAAACTGGGAATCGACCAGCAGCGCCACATCGACTCCTTTTTGTCCGGCGGCTTGCAACGCGGTGCCGATTTTCAGCATCAAGGCTTCGTGAATATCAGGTGAGACGGCCAGTTTTTTGTCCTGCACGCTGCGTCGCAGGTCCTGCTCCAACGACGGTTCCAAGACCACCGCGTGCAGTCGCTTTTCAGAGTCGATAAATGGGTCACAAATGGCGCGGGCGAGATAGGGCCGCACACGCTCGGCAAAATCCGCAGGCTCTTTGCAAGACTGCGCGTTGTGGGCCAAGCCTTCCAGGATGACCGTCAAGTTGGTGATCGGAATTCGCTCTTCCAGCAGCAGCGACAGGATGCGATGCAGCGTTCCCATTGAGAGCATGTTCGGAATCAGCTCATCAATGACAGCAGCCGCTTTTTCACGAGCCTTGGCGATCAGTTGACCGAGGTCTTCGCGGCTGAGCAGGTCGCCGGAGTGACGCTTCAGCACTTCGCGCAGGTGAGTGACAATGACGTTAGGCGCATCGATCACGGTGCAGCCGAGCATTGTGGCCTGTGACCGATCGTTCTCAGAGATCCACTTGGCGGGCAATCCGAACGCAGGATCCTGAGTGTCATCGCCCTGCAATGGGATCCGGCCTCCCCCAGGATGGATCGCCAGCACCTGCCCAATGTTCACCTGAGAACGCCCCGCTTCCTGTCCCGCGATCAGGATGCGGTATTCTTCATTCCCGAGCTGCGCGTTGTCGCGAATCCGAACGAGTGGAATCCACAAGCCACACCGTTTGGCGAGATCCTTTCGCATGGAGGAGATCCGGACCAGCAGGCCCAGATCGCGTTTGGGATCGACGAGCGAAACCAAATGCGGCCCGATCTCGATACACGCCCGATCCGTTTCCAAGAACTCGTCCAGATGTTGTTCCATGACGCTGCGCACTGCGACTGGCTTCACGATTTCCTGAGCCTCGGCCGCCGCTGCAATTGCCGCTGGAGTCAACTGCCGCGAGGCGTAGTAAAGCGTTCCCGCGATAAAAAGGAACGGCAGCGAAGGCATCCCCGGCGCAAGGGCCAGCAGTCCGAGCAACCCTGCACCGATTTGTAGTGGCTGACGCTTGGAAAAGAATTGCGATCCCAATTGAGAACCGAGGCCAATTTGGTTGGACGACTTGGTCACCAAGATACCGGCCGATGTCGCAATAATGAGTGCCGGAATTTGAGAGATCAATCCGTCTCCCACCGTCAGGACGGAATAGACCTTCAACGCCTGTACCGGCGGCATTCCGTTCATCAGACCAATAATAATTCCGCCAATGAGATTAATGCCCGTGATAATGAGGCCTGCCACGGCGTCACCGCGCACGAACTTACTCGCACCATCCATCGATCCGTAAAACTCAGCCTCTTGCAGCAGAGCCGCTCGCCGACGCTTGGCTTCGACATCGTCGATGGCGTGCGAGTTGAGGTCCCCATCGATCGACATTTGCTTGCCGGGCATCGCATCCAGAAAGAATCGCGCGGCGATTTCCGAGATGCGTGTGGAACCTTTCGTGATCACCACGAACTGAATAATGATCAAGATCAGGAACACAACCAGCCCAACGACGAGATTGCCACTGACGACGAAGTTGCCGAAGGCCTCCACGAGCTGACCAGCGTCGGCCTGGGTGAGAATCAGCCGGGTAGTGGCAACATTCAGCGAAAGCCGTGTCAGCGTGAGCAACAGCAACGCGGAAGGAAAAACCGACAGCTCCATCGGCGAACCGACACCCAGCGTCACCAACAACAACAGGATTGTGGAACTCAAACTGAGCGTCAGCAAAACGTCGAGTACGGCCGTCGGCAGCGGGACGATCAACACGACAAGGATCGCCATGACAGCGAGCGGAAAAACCAGCTCACTGCGTTGGTTCATCGTCAGCGGCGGTGCGGTCGCAATCGACATGGTTCGTCATCCTCATTCACATCAACCGTCAGGCACGTCACCGGCGAACCTGCTTTTCCATTCCTGTTTTAAAACAGAGTAATTCATCCGTAGCATGAATTCTGATATTGCTTCTACGCCCTCGTCCCACGCAACCCAGACACGTAGTTCAACACTTCACTCACGGCGAGATACAGTGCTTGCGGAATCTCCTGACCGACGCCCACTGTCTTATAAAGGGCTTGAGCCAATGGCTTTCGCTGGATGACTGGAATGCCGTGACGCCGCGCCCTCGCCATGATGAGCAACGCGAATTGATCACGACCCTTCGCAATCACAATCGGTGCGTTCATCCGACCGGGTTCAAAATGCAGCGCGACGGCAAAGTGAGTCGGGTTAGAAATAATCGTCGTCGCCTTCGGCACTTCCTCCAACATTCGATTCTGCATCGCGATTTCGCGGGCGCGTTGCTTCCGTTTCGCGACCATCAGCGGGTCACCTTCGTCGTCCTTGTGCTCCCGCTTCACATCCTCACGGGACATCATCAGTTTCTTTTCATTGCGGAACCATTGCAGTCCGTAATCACTGGCTCCAATGACGAGCAGCAAGGCTGAGGTTGAGACAAGAAGATTCGCTCCCAGCCCCCACACCGCCGTAACAATTGTGACCAAGTCTTGCTCTCCGAGCGTGGCAATCTGTGCCATTCGACCGCTGAGTGCCCACCAAGCAACGGTGCCAATGAGTACGACTTTGGCCATTGAAAAACCGCCGCGCGTCAATCCTTCCATCGACAGCAGCCGCTGCCAGTTTTCCGTCGGGTTGAGCTTCTCCCACTTCGGACCAAGCGATTCCGCGTTGATATGGACGCCAGCTTGTCCGAGGTTCGAGGCCAAGCTCACCACGAACAGCCCGGCCATCAATGACCCCGCCAATTGCAGCCCGCGCCCGAACAATTCCACGAACAATGTCTGAGCCTCATCGACACTCATTTCCACGCGTGCCGCCATCACATGCGCACGAAAATCGTGGCTCAGTCCCTGCGCCAAAGCCAAACCGCCCCACCACAGCCCGAACGCGCCGGCAAATAACAGCAAGCTGTTGTTCAATTCATGGCTGTACGCAAACTGCCCCTGGGCACGTGCGTCGTCGCGACGACGCTGTGAGGGGAGAAATGTATTTTCGTTGTCGTGTCCGTCAGCCATCGTTATCGACCGATCAACAATCCGGAGTACTGCTGTAATATCACGTTCATGCGTGGCGCCAGGTTCGGCCACAGCGTCCACGTCGCCACCAAGCCAACCAATAATCTCAGCGCGAAGCCGAACGACATCAAGTTCAACTGTGGGGCCGCTTTCGCCATCAGCCCAAGTATCAGCGACGTGATGAATAAACAGCACGCGATGGGTGCAGCCAGAATCAAACCCCATTCCGTGGCCGCTGACATCGCACTCAGTGAGGTCCCGACTGGCACCGACATAAACGGCCCACCGATCGGTTGCTTTCCAAAGGAAGCATGCAGCGCCGACAAAAAGACGTGGTGAACATTCTGCGTAAAGAACAACATCACACCAAACAGTTGAAAGATTTCAGCCATAATGGTCGTGACCTGAGGCCGAGTCGGATCCGTGATCGTGCCGAGCGTCAGTCCCATCTCTTGGCTGATGTAAGCCCCCGCAACTTGGAATGGCACGAGAAACAACCCGAACACATAGCCCAACGCACAACCCAAGATCACCTCACGGCCCACCGCCAATGCGAAGGCCATCCACGGTTGATCGTGCATCGCCACGACGACATCCACGGACAGTGTGCCAGACTCGATAAACCAGAAGCAGGTCAGCGCAAGAGCCACACCCGCCTTCGCCATCCCCGGCACAAACCGTCCGCCCAAGTACGGGATCGTCGCCATAAATGCCGAGACACGAGCCAGAACCAGCCCGAATGCCATTAGCCATGTCTCAAGCAAGCCATCCATGATCTCACCCTGACTGAGACTCCAAATATCAATGCCCGATCTGAGCCGCTCGCGAAAACATTTGTACCGTGAAATAGATCGACATCTGCAACAACCATGGCATCGTCAACACCAGCAACCCCGCCAGCGCGATCATGCGAGGAGCGAAGCTGAGTGTCTGCTCCTGAATGTTCGTCACCGCTTGAAAAATACTGACAGCCAAGCCAACGACCAGACTGACAACCAATGCAGGCAGAGTGAGCAACACCGCGTGGTAATAAAAATCACGCCCCAAAGCGACAGCATCCAGTTCGGTCATGATTGTGATCCTGTTGTGTCGTTGGAGGCGATGTCAAAGTTCAAACACCAACCCACAGCGTCGGCGCGGGCGTTTCTACGCCGAATATCTTGAAGCCCTCGCTCACGCTGCGGGTTGGTATTGGAACCGCTACCCAAAGCTCTGATTGATCGACAGTGACACCAGATGCCAGCCGTCCGCCAGCACAAACAGTAGCACCTTGAACGGTGTCGAGACGATCACCGGTGGCATCATCATCATGCCCATCGACATCAAGACGGTGGAAACGACGATATCGACGAGCAGAAATGGAATATAGATGCAGAACCCCATCAGGAACGCCGTCTTCAACTCGCTAATAATAAATGCAGGAATGAGAACCGTGATTGGCGTATCGCTCGGGGAATGAATCGGGCCTGCTTTCGACATATGGGCGAACAATGCCAAGTCGTGCTTGCGAGTTTGCCGCAGCATAAAGCCCTTGTGGATGTCTGCCCCCCGGCGAAACGCATCGAGACCGGACAGTTCCCCCTTCAGATAAGGCAACACGGCGTGGTCGTTCAATTTGGTGAGCGTCGGCTCCATGACGAACACCGTCAGGAACAGCGCCAATCCGATCAGGACCGAGTTCGGCGGAATTTCCTGGGTCGAGAGGCCGCGCCGTACAAACGACAACACGATCATGATGCGAGTGAAGCACGTGAGGCTGGCCAGCGCCGCTGGCAGCAGAACGAGGCTTCCTAGAAACAGCGCCATTTGCAGCGGCGGCGACAGATTTTGGAGGATGTTCGATTCGGCCAGTCGTTCGGCCACCTGATCGATGTTGGACATGGCTCAGTCCTTTGAGCAGGTACAGTCAGTTTTGAGTTGGTTCGTTTTTTTCAGCGTGTCTCACGACTGGCGGGAAGCAAGCAGTGGCGGCGGTTCGATGGGCTGGGGCATCTCGATCTGAGGTTGCTGTTCATCGAGCGCGTCTTTGAACGACGCAGGCAGCGCGATCAATGACTTTAATCCCGTGGCATCTGTCCCGGCGACGAGTTGTGTATCACCGATCTTCACAAGATACAGTACGGCGCGATTACCGAGGGCGACTGTTCCTTCAATCTGCATGGACTGGCCGGTCGTGTTCGTCAGTTGCAGCCGCATCAGCCACGGTTTGCCAAACCAGAGCGATCCGAAACAAAAGCCGAGCACAACGACAGTTCCGACAACCAATCGCAACAGCATCGCGCCGGTGTCAGGCGGTGCGGGCCACTCGGGCTGATATGTCATCTCGGAATTGAGAACACCCGGCTCCGAAGTCGTCGCGGCGGACGAAGCGGATGTGTCGCGAGCGACTTCCTCCAGCCCGGCCAATCGGATTCGCGGCTCTTCAGCTTTAGCCGCGACAGTCCAACACGCCGACAGCGTGCAACAGGCGAACAGAACGATTCGCAGGTTGCGAAACATGGCGACCGCCTTCCTTGGCAGAGTGTCCAACGTCAGTGTGACGTGCCGGTAATCTCAGTGATGCGGATCGCAAACTGGTCGTTGACCACGACCACTTCCCCGCGTGCCACACGGACGTTTTGCACGATCAAATCGACCGGTTCCGAAACAAGTCGATTCAATTCGACAACCGACCCGATTCCAAGATTGAGCATGTCTTCAACGGACAGAGTGGCCTGCCCCAGCACCGCTTCGGCGTCGAGGCGAACGCCGTACAGATGGTCCAGCGACTTTCCTGAAGCGGCCTTCGTCGGCGTGAGTTGCATGAACGCTGGAACCTTCGCAGCCACAGTTGTCGAGTGGCTCTCCTGCGGATTCAGTTCCTTTTCAACTTCTGCCATCACGGCATCCAATGTTTCTGTCATCGCAATCTTTCTCTGCTTCACAAGTCTTGGAATAAACCGGCGAGCGGTGGAACAATCTCTTGATTCGCTGTTATCGGGCTGTTGTAAAACCCGGTGTGCGTCTATCAACAGGTTGCTAAGGCAAGCGGCAGGAAATAGCTCACGCATCAAAGCCTGACGCGCAAGCGAAGATGCTGGTAACCGAGTCTTCGCTTGCGCGTCAGGCTTCAATCCCCGGTAAGGCAACTCATGCCGCTCGCCTAACTAGCCCGCGCCACTTCCTGTGAACGTTGGCGACGGCGGACCTCTGTATCAATCAAATAGGCTTGTCGCACACCAACTTGCCCCGGCCATCCTAGGTATCTGGGTTCGTCTCCAATAGTCGCCTGGAGCGGATCGCTCACTCGCTGGTCGAGAACCACGAGATCACCCACGCGCAGATTTGCCAATTGCGGAGCCGAGAGTTGAACACTGCCAAGTCGAACGACAACGTCGGTATTCATACCGCGTACGAGTGACTCCAATTGAACTCGGGTCGAAGCGTCGGGGGCCGCATTGCGAGTCCGTTGCGTGGCTCCGAAGAGCGTCTGCACGAACTCCACGGGAAGCATCCAACAGCATTGAGCCGCCCCGGCTGCCGTTTCGATCGACAGCCGACAGACCGCAATCGGCTCCGACGGCTTGAAGGTCTTGGAACGACGCAACAGGAGTTCACGGTCAGCAGTTTGAAGCCGGATACTGCGAGCTTCATCGATCCACGCTTCCGTCAACCCACCGAGAATTGTGGTGACCAGAAATTCGCCAACCGACGCTTCACCTGCGGAAAGATTTCGCTCTGCTGGTAGCTCGGTCAGCGTCTCGCCGAGCAAGCCGCTGATCATCGACACCGCCAGCGAATTGGGGATCGCAAAGATGGAAGGAGCTGCGCAGCCAACCAGTATCACTTGATATGCCAGCGTCCGATCGGGCCAGCCCTGCATTGCATCGACAGGCCAGTCCGTCGTGCAGCTTTCAAAGCGAATCGTCGTCGGCAACGACAACCCCGTGAACGCTTCGGCCAGAAACGAACCCGCCTGTCGCAGCCACAGCGTGAGCTTCGACTGCTGGTCCGGATGCAGACGCGGTGGCCGCGTGAAGTCGTGCGTGAGCAGGGTCATTGGTAGTGAAACTCTTCAAACAAGATGTTTTGCAGCCGTTCGCGACCATCGGTGAACAGCAGTGAGTTGAAGTTGTCCAGAATCTCGCGCTGCAGACGATTGACGCCCACCTTGCCCCGAATGTCATCCGTCGTTTTGTCCGCGAGGTGGGCGGCCAGCCAAGTCATGAGGATTGGCTTCCGCAATTCGATCGCCGCCTTGACCTCTGCTTCATTCTCGGCATCGGTCTGAACGGTGATCTCCAGCGACAGGTATTTCGCCAGCAGCGGCTCATTGATATTGGCGACGATCCGCCCAAACGGAACGAAGTACGGACCATCCTGTGGTACGATGTCAGCCCCCCCTTTGGCATCGCCGTGCCCGGCCGCCCCGTGGCCATCGTCCTTCTTACCGTGATCGCCTGCTTTCGCAGCCGGCTTCTTGGCTTCTTTCTTGGTGGCCACCGGTTTGCCGTGAGCGGCAGCGTCTCCCTGCGCGGCTTCACCGGCCGCCGGATCAGCGGCCACATTCGCAGCACCGCCACTCAACATCTGTGGAACAGCCATTCCCGCCGCAGCCGACGCGAGTCCGACACCACCTAACAGAGCCATCTTTTTTACGTTCATGACTGGCCACCTCATCGAACTGGATCTAACCGAAAACTCTGCCGACACCGACAAAGCATCGGTGGAGTTTTCAAAACTCACTACCCGGACGACGGACTCGGATCACTCAATCGGTTCATCATCGACCACCGAATGTCAAACCTTGAGGATTTCGGCGACTTTTCCGATGTGTGATCTTAGGAAGGCAGCAGGAAATAGTAGGCCCGACACTTCACGGCGAAAGCTGTGGGTTCATCCGAAGTTTGGCGAGATTTTGTGAATCAAGACGGACGAATGAAGCCGGTGGGTTTCATTCCACAGGGGTCAAGAATCGATCCCCACTACGAACTTCACTCAAAGTGGCACGCCGAACCCCAATTCTCGAGTACCGCCATCGTGCGACGAGACGCCGCCTGCATTATGCTTCGCCCGGCGGAGATCGATATTTGATACCCGCCGAGCGAGGCATCCTCGCGAAAGAGCAGGGCAGGCAGGTTGGAAACCTAACAGCTTGTTGAAAACCCCACCGGCGCAAGCCCGATGGGGTGGTTTTTCCAGGGACTGGCCAAGCCGTGGGTGCTGATGCTCATTTCTCGCTTTGGCGAGCATGGCGTTCCCCACTCGTAGAGTTGACGAAGGCAATAGCACGAGGAAACCAATATGCGGCCGGATCGCGATCAGTCCCGCGAAGAGATTATCGTTGCCGAACATCTGTCGGACCTGCGCGGTCGCGTGCGGTTGCTGACGTGGGTGTCGGGGCTGTCGTGGACGGTGCTCGTTCTGTTTGGCGGACTGCTCGTGTCGGGGGTGCTCGACTGGCTGATCCACTTCGACGATCCCGGCCTGAGGTTGGTGATCGGCCTCGCGTTGCTGGCCGGATCGGGAGCGATGCTGTGGCGGCAACTGATCTCGCCGCTGATGCAGCCGCTGGGGACGACGTTCCTCGCCTCGCGCATCGAACGCCGTTTCCCCGGCCTCCACAGTCGAGTCCTCAGCGCGGTCGAGTTCCTGCAACACAAGCTCGACGCGAAGTCGGGGTCGCCCGAACTGCAACGGGCCGTCGTGGGGCAGGCGCTGCTTGATCTGGAGACGATCGAACCGGGCGACATCGTCGAAACGAAGGCTGTCCGGCATGTGACGATTGCCGGTTCGATCCTGTTGGCCGTCGTGGCCACCGTCGTGGCGCTCCATCCGTTGGAAGCGGCCACGTCGGTCCAGCGACTAATGTTTCCGTTCGCCGACGTTCCGTGGCCGCGTCAGTTTGAGTTGCGGCTCGTGCGGCCTGATCTCTCACCGGTCAATCAAACTCCCGACCAGCCTCTGCTCATCGCGCGCGGCGACACGCTGGAACTCTACGTGATCAGCCAACGAGGTCGCCTGCCCGAGCGAGTCTGGTTCGAGCACCGCTTCGGCCACGACGCCGAACCGACGCGTGAGGCCCTTCGTCAGACCACGATTCGCGACGAGAAGGGCCGCTCCCGCGAGGCGGCCGCCATCAGTTGGGTCGCCGCGCGCGGGCCGCTCGAATTCCGCGCGACCGGCGGTGACGACGACGCGATGCCGTTCGTCCGCGTCGAAGTCGTCGAGCCACCGACGCTCGATGCGTTGCAAGTCGGCAGCACGCCACCCAAGTATTCGGGGAGGCCAGCCGAACAGCTTCCGCCGGGAGTCGGTCACGTACAGGGTCTGCTCGGCACGAAGATCGAATTGACCGGACAAGCCGACAAGCCACTGAAGTCGGCCCATCTGCGAATCGGCGACAAGCCGTCCGTTCCACTCACCATCGGCCCGGACGAACAGTCGTTTGCCGCGTCGTTCGCGATCACCGAACCGGGCGTCACCGCATACTGGTTCGAGCTGACCGACACGGCCGGCTTCACCGATCGCGAAGCGCCGCGCTACGAACTGCGCGGACTGGCCGATCTGGTGCCCGAGGTCGTGATCGAATCCCCCGTCGCCGACATTCAGCTCGCGCCCGACGCCGAACTGACAGTGAAGGTGCTCGCCAAGGATGACCTCGGCCTGCGCGAGGTTCGGCTCGTGTACCAACTCAACGACGAGGCCACCCCCAAGTCGATCCCGTTGGCCGCGGTTCCCGGCGAGACACCCGCGACTTCGCTCACGCCCGAATATCTGTGGAAGCTCGCCGAGTTGGAACTTCAGCCCGGAGGCCGCATCGTGTTTCGAGCCGAAGCGACCGACGGCTACGATCTCACTCCGGAAGGTCACGTCGGTCGGAGCACAACGCGCACGATCCTGATCGTCTCGAAAGAGGACAAGCAGAAGGAACTCGCGGGACGAGTCGGCGAACTGCTCGAAGACCTTCAGGAAGCGGCTGCCCTGCAACAGCGAGCCAAACAGCAGACGAACGAACTGCAAACGCAGCTCGACACGGCGGGCGAACTCCGTCCGCAGGACATCGACCAGTTGCAGCGGATCGAGTTGGACCAACGGCAGGCCGCGTCGAGGCTGACTCATCCGGCCGACGGCGTGCAGTCGCAGGCCCGTCAGCTTCAGGAAGAGTTTCAGGCGAACAAGCTCGACGACGCCGAGACTCAACGTCGCCTTGATCGGATCGTCGAGGAGTTGGCCCGTCTGGGTCGCGATCAGTTTCCGGAGATCGAACGAGCGCTGACCCGCGCGGCGAAAGAGGCGGATTCGGAGCGGGGAGCGCGGAGCGGGGAGCGCGGAGCGGAAGAGAAGAATGAGCCTGTGAAGTCTGAGCCTGACGGCAAGGCGGCTTCCAACGACAAGCCCAAGAAAAATACCAAGCCCGAGAACTCGAAGACCACGGCGGAACCGAAGCCTTCCGAGGGAGACAAGCCAGCCGACCCGAAACCAACCACCGAACCAGACAACTCCGCGCTCCGCGCTCCGAGTTCCGCGCTCGCTTCCTCATTGAAAGACGCACAAACGCGGCAGCAGCAGACATCCGAGACGCTGCAAGAATTGCAGGCCCTGCTGGCTGAATGGCGCGATCGGCGCGATGTCTCGCGCGAATTGCAGTCGGTCATCGCCGAACAGGAACAGGTACAGAAGGAGTCGGCGGACCTTGGACAGCAGACGCTGACCAAGTCCGCGGCGGAACTCTCTCCGCAAGAGAAGGCCGATCTCGGGAAGCTGGCGGCGAAACAGAGGAAGCTCGCCGAGCAGGTCGAGCAGTTCCGCAAGCAACTCGACCAGACTGCGGTCAGTCTCAAGCCGCGCGATCCCGATGCGGCCGAGCGGTTTGAAGAGGCTCGCGACGAGTTGTCGAAAGACGGCACGGCTGGCAAGCTGCGCGAAGCGGCGTCCGACATTGCCGACAACAAAATGGGAGCCGCCTCGCAGGCGCAGCAACAGGCACTGCAAGACCTGCGAGATCTGGATCGGCAACTCAAACGCGAGCCGACCGACGATGTAGAACTGCTCGTCAAACAGGTCGAGCAGGCGCAGCAGGAGTTCGAGACGCTCCGCAAAGAACAGACCTACTTGATGGAGCAGACGCAACAGGCGGCGGGACAGCCCAATTCGGCCGAGCGTCGCGAGCAGCTCGAACAACTGCGGCAGAAGCAACAGAAACTGGGGGAGAAGCTGGCGCAGGCCGAACGCAAGCTGGAACGACTCCAATTGCATCAGCCCGCCGACGCGGCGGCCCGTGCGAAGGAACGGCTCGACAAAATCAACGAGCAACTTCAAGACCCCGACCAGGCCGATGAAGCGGCCGACGGGATGCAGGAGGTTGTGGACGACCTCGAACAGGTCGAACGAGACCTCGCGCTGGAGAAGCGAATTGCGCAGGAACGACTGGCGGTCGAGCAACTCGAAAAGATCGAGGACGAATTGAAGGGACTGCTCGCGCGACAGCAGTCCGTCATCGCCGAGACCGAGCGGTTGGAGGCCGAACGTCTGGCGAAGGGGAGCCTCAGCCGGGGCCAACTCAAAACCCTGCGCGATCTCGCTGAGACTGAACGTGCGTTGCAGTCCGAAGCCGAACGGATGGAGAAGTCGCTGACCGTGGCCGAAGTCTTTTCACTCGTGCTGCGACGTACATCGCGCAGCTTGAAGCTGGCGGCCGATCGACTCGGCGAAAAGCAGACCGATGCTTCGACGCAGGCCCTCGAACGGGATGCCGTCAAGAAAATTAAGAACCTGCTCGCGGTCCTCAAGCAGGATGAGAAGCCCGATCCGGCAAAGGCCGAGCAACCGCCAATGCCTCCCGGACAGAAGCCAGAAGATGAGAAGCCCAAGGCGGAGCAAGCCGGTCCGCCCGGTGAATCACTCCCGCAGATCGCCCAACTGAAAATGATCAAGCTGCTGCAAGAGGAGTATCTCGAACGAACCCAATTGCTGAACGAGCTGCGAGACAAGGACGGCAAGTTGTCATCGGATGCGGCGGCGGAACTGGATCAACTTGCCCTCGAACAGGACGAATTGGCCGAGTTGACCCGCAACATGGTCGTGAAGATTCTGCAAAGTCGCCCCGACAAGGACGACGACGCCAAACCAAAGGCCGATGACGAGAAGTCTCGAAAGGAGAAGGGCGAATGAAGTCGAATTGCTTATGTCGGATGGGCACTCCTGCCCGTCCGATTTGGTTTTGCGTTTCGTCAATGACGGACGGGCAGGAGTGCCCATCCGACAGACCGTGTTTGGCCCTCTTCTTCGCGATGATTGTCAGTTTGCTCTCGATCTCGTTACCAGTGGCCTCGCGCGCCGATGACGACGCGCCAAGAGACGAGACCAAGCAGAAAGCCGATCCGCCGAAGGAGCCTTCGCTGCTCGACAAGCTCTCGAAGGAACTGCTCAAGGAGATCGAGAACGACCCGGCCAATCCCAAGCCGGAGAAAGAAGAAGAGGACAAGCTCGAGAAGGTCGCCAAGGGGATGCGTTCGGCAAGCGAGAAACTCGACGGCAAACAGACCGGCGAGGAGACGACCAAGCTTCAAGAACAGGTCATCCGCGATCTCGATGATCTCATCAAGCAACTTCAGAATCCTCCACCTAATGGAGGAGGTGGTGGTGGAAGTTCTGGCGGTGGCTCATCGAAGTCGGGCAAGAATGGTGGCGGCGGTCAGCAACAGCGAGCCGGTGGCCGTAGTACGAGTGGGCACGGCGGCAAATCCCCGTCGCAGGGCGGGACTCCAAAACAGGAGGCACAAGGTGGCGGCAGCGAGCAGGGCGGTAAAGACCGGAAAAACGCGGAAGACTCGGACGAACGAACCGACTCCGAACGCAAGGCGGCAGCCGAAGCCGCTCGCAAGAAAAAATTGGAGATCGATGTCTGGGGGCACCTGCCTCCGCACCTGCGCAATCAACTACTGAACACCTACGGCGAACGAATGCTCCCGAAGTACGAACACCTCGTGAAACAATTCTATGAGGCGCTCTCGGAACAGAATGAGACCAAACCGCGCCGTTGAGTTACATCGGGTGACGATCGGGACTGAAATGAACACTGCTCGGCTCCGAACGATGTTTGCGGCGATGATCGTCGCCTGTCTGTTGCCGGGCTGTGATCGAGCCGCACCGAATTCACCGGTCACTCCTCGCACAAAGCCAATCGCGCCAAAAGCTCAATCGTCGTCTCGATCATCACCGGATGTCGCGGACACCGTTCAGCATTCGCGCAAACCGTCAGAAGCCTCAACGCGGGACATGCCGCCCCCTGCGTCCTTATCACCTGCCCCCGCAGATCGCCAAGGCGAGCCACAGCCGATCCATCGCCCCGATGATCCGCGGTCACAGCATGAGGATCGTCAGCTGGCTGAAGTCGGAATTCGGCTCTATGAGTCGAAGCGACTCAAGCTGTACACCGACATTGAGGCAGAAGCCGCTCGCGCATTGCCGCCGCTAATCGACGCGGTTTATCTCGCGCTGGTCGATTACTTCGGCGAGTTGCCCCCGGCGCGGGATGGCTCCGCGTTTCAGATGACCGGCTATCTGATTCGAGACGAGGCGCTCTTTCGTGAAGCGGGCCTCGTCCCCGAAGACCTGCCAATGTTTGAACACGGTCGCCATCGACGCAACGAGTTTTGGCTGCGCGAGCAGAAGTACGGCTACTTCCGCAGGCACCTGCTGATTCACGAGGCGACTCACTGCTTCATGACTTACATGCCGGGCGTCGTAGCGCCCGTCTGGTACATCGAAGGGATGGCCGAGTACTTCGCGACACACCGCTTCGATTCGGGCGGTTCCGTCAACTTCCGCGTGATGCCCACTTCCCCCGAAGACTTCGCAGGTTGGGGGCGAATCACGGTGATTCGCGATGAGTTCGCGGCCAAACAAGGAAAGACGATTCGCGACATCACGGACTGGACGCCAGGAGACTTTCTGAAGCCGGAACCGTACGCCTGGTCGTGGGGGCTGTGTCAGTTTCTGGATGCACATCCCCGCTACCGCGAGCGGTTTCATAAGCTGGGGAGCCTCGTGCAGGATCGCGATTTTCACCGCGAGGTCGCGGCCCTGTTCCGAGAATTCGAGCGCGAACTGAATACGGAATGGGAACTCTTCTCCGCCAACTTACGTTACGGCTACGCGGCAACACACGCCGCGATCGACTTCCAACCGGGGACGCCGCTCACGCCAGAACAGCCCCAGCGGCGCATCCACATCGCGGCCGATCGCGGTTGGCAATCGAGCGGCATGCGATTGGAAGGAGGACAGACTTTCGAGATCACCGCGTCAGGCCGCTTCACCCTGGCCGATCAGCCCAAGCCGTGGGAGAGCGAGCCGCAGGGAATCACCTTCCGCTACTTCGATCACCGCCCCATCGGCCTCGTGATCGGCTGCTTGCACACCAACGCCAATTCCGCCACGGACAAGCCGCTTCCCGTGGAGCCGACGACGATGCGCAAGGACTTCGCAATCGGACGTGGTTGCTCGTTCATGGCGTCTCACACCGGAACGCTGTACCTGCGAATCAACGACGCGTGGAACTCACTCGACGACAATCGCGGCGATGTCACCGTGACAGTCGAACGGTCTCGCCCCGACAACAAGACCACTCGGAATGGGGAGTGGCGTTGAGAAGCGGCGCATCAACAACTGTCAGGTTTGTCGTCTTTCGCTCCACGAAATGACGTTCTTTCGCGGAGCGAAAGACGACACTCATTGATGCGCCTGCCCTTGAGCGAATGTCTCTACTTCTTCGCCGTCTCGATCACCAACTTCTTGCCGCCGTCGCCATTCAACGAGTCGAGTTGGAACTGACGGAACGAGACCCTACGAACGCTGGCATCGGCGAGCGAACGCTCCCACTTGGAGATCAGTTCCCGGTCGCTCGACGAGAACTTCCAAGTCCACTCGTGTCGCGCTTGTAGTCGGAGGGGGCGGTCGAGCTCCGCCTGCAATTCCACCACAACCGGCAACAGTTCGCGTTGACGCAGTTCTTCGTTCAGCTTCAGTCGCGGCGACGGCAACATCGCGCGCGGGTGTAAAACCGAGTTGAGTTCGGCCATCGCGTCGGCAAATCTGAGGTAAGTGTCTGTCACACCGCGCATGGCGGGAGCGACACCATCCACATCGTACCGGCAGTTCCGCCCGAGTAAGGTCAGCTTCGATTTTGACTTGTCGAACGACGCATCGAATTCGGGCCGAAGCTGGAACTTCAACCAAGACAGATCGGCATCATCGACTCGCTTCCAAGCTTCTTCTTCGACGAGAGAAAGATAGCGCCGAACTTCGGACTGTGCGACTTCGGTCTTCGACGCCCGGTTCTCACTGAGCAACTGGAAACGCTGGTGTGACGGCTCATAAACAGTCACTTCTTTCGCCGAGTCCACGTAGTCGTAGACCTTGCCCGCATGGAACAGCGTCAGACTGCGAGCCACCACCGGCGCGCGATCGGCGGATTCGTTCGGTCCCAGCGCCGCCAGATTCTTCACCGTGGTGTAAACGCGAATCTCCTGCGCGTGTAAGGTCGAGGAGGCGTGAGGCAATGGCATCGCACCAGACGCCAACACCACAACAATCAGCGCGCCGACGATGAGTTTGAGCCGGACGATTGGCATCGTGGACCTGATGATGGAATGAACCGAGGAAGTCAGAATGTGAACGGCGCGGGACGATAGGTTTCATCAAATGAACCATCAACCCGAGCCTGCTCGATCAGACGACGTGCCTCGACAGATTTCTCGCGTTACACGCCAACATCGGCGGTTGCTGCCGTGCGCGAGTTGCAGAGAGTGCGGGAAGTCGCCGCAGCGTGAATACCAGCGACTCTCAATCCCAATCAACGCTCACACGCCAGTGAAGGCACCGTGACGGGTACCCTTCGCTGGCGCGTCAGGCTTCGATTCGGGGCCAACAGCCCGGCAAATGCATCGTCACACCTGAGATTTCGAGTTGAGGCCATCAGCCGCTGGGCGCTAGCCCACGGTGAGAACCGGACACGAGCGCGTTCCGGCTGATTGACTGAACCCGAAAATCAAGACGTGACACGACACTAGCCAACCTTTTGAAGTGGCTTCGCCACGATGGGTGGCATCTGAGCGACGAGCGGGAACTTGAGCGTGAAAGTCGTCCCGGCTCCGACTGCGCTATCAACGCGAATGCGACCGCCGTGAGCTTCCATCACATCGCGAGCCAGAGACAGGCCGAGACCCGTGCCACCCTGTCCCTGTTGATCGGCGGTCTTCGTCGTGAAAAACGGCTCGAAGATACGACGAAGTTTCTCGGCGGGAATGCCACAACCGGTGTCGCGCACGCTGATCTCGGCGTGACCCGATTCCGCATTGGATCGGACACCCACCGTCAGCGTTCCGCCCGACTCCATGACCTGCCGGGCGTTGACGATCAAGTTCAGCAAAACTTGCTGGACCTGCCCCGAGTTCACGTTGGCCAATGTCGGACTGGCACATTCCGTGACGAGTTTGATGCGGAACCGTTGCAGGTCTTTCTCGACCAGTACCAGCACGTCATCGACCAGCATGGTGAGGTCCATCGGCTCACGACGATCCGCCTGCTGGCGCGCATACGACAACATTCCCGTTGTGATTTTGGCGGCGCGTTGTCCGGCAAGCAGGATTTTGTCGAACGCCTTGTCGCGTGTGGCGGCATCCTTATGGCGGACTCCCATCTTCGCATAGTTGATGACCGTCATCAGGATGTTGTTGAACTCATGCGTGATCGACGCCGCAAGCACCCCCACGGAACTCATCTTCTGAGCTTGCAAGAGTTGCTGCTGCATCACGGCCAGTCGGAGTTCGAGTTCGGCAACCCGTTCATCCCTGACACTCTCAATGAGATCGTCGGTCCCAATCATCCTGGCCCCTCGTCGCTATGGCAGTCGCCGTCCGTGATGTCTGGCGTGAGAATCTCCGCTCGGGGTCTATCGGATCGGTGGCAGACACGACTTCATGCTCAGTCGTTCCGCCACGGACTCGGCAGCAATCTCGGGCCACATGACCAAATTGGACAGACCGGGCGAAGTTGCACGCGGCGCGCGAAGCTGCGCGGGGCAGGCACGTTTGCCCCAAAACAAGGCGTGCGGGACTGTTTGCCAACGAGAACAGCCCGGTCAAACGATGACCGGGCTGTTCTGCGGCAAGTCTTGCCGGTGTCGAAAATCGAACGTGATGATTCAAAGTCCAGGTCACTTCACCTCGGCATCCGACTTGGGAGTCTCATCCTTGGGTGCGTCCGTTTTCGGAGCGGCTTCAGTGGGCTTGTCGCCTGCGGCGGGCTTGGCCTCATCCTTGTGGTCGTGGTGGGCCTCGTCCATGTGCATGTCGATGTGGCCTGAGAACGGCGTCTCACCGATCGTGATCCGCAGTTCTCCATGCAAGAACTTCGCATCGAGCAGGTCGTGAACAATCGCGTCGTCGATCAGCTCAAACCGCGAAGTTTTTCCATCGCCATCGCCTTCTTGTGGGACGGCCTTCAACTTCCATGCATCCTTCCCCTCGGAAGCAATCGAGAGTTCTGTCGCGGCGACCGGGGTGGCCGTCTTCGCGTCAGGTCCGAGCATGAAGACGCGCAACGCATGAGCATCGTGGTCGAGGACGACCTCCGCGTGGAACTGCTCCGCCCCCAACTCGACCAAGCTGCCGCCGTGCGGGCCTTTCGCTCCATGATCGTGGGCATGCTCGTCGTGAGCCGCCGGGGCCTTCTTGATTTCATCCGCTTTTTTGTAGTCCGACTTCCCGCTGTCGCAGCCAACCACTCCACTGAGCAGTCCCGCCACCGACATCACGCACATCGCTGCCACACTAAACCGTCTCATGTCTTCGTATCCTTCCGAATTGAAATTGCGGCCTCGCAACAAATCCACGACCCACCCGGGCGAACCAGAGTACGTCGGAGTCTCGCGAATCGTGAGATAAGCCGCAATAAGACTTCGCGCCTTGAGGCTTGGACAGATGTAGGACGGGCACTCTTGCCCGTCGTCGTTCGTAAGTCATCGGACGGGCAGGAGTGGCCGCCCTACGAACGAAGAGGAAGCGGAACTTGGCGTTGTTCAAACTTCGGTATGAGACGAAGTGAGCGGCAAGGCGCTAGCCGCCGGTAGTGCAAAGGACCGG
>JAYVDI010000112.1:0-25266 GCA_043749505.1 Schlesneria sp.
CCGGACACTGCGAATGAAGAGTCCGGGGGCTGACGCCGCCCGGCTCACCTACTTAGATTCCATTGCGGGTCTACTTAGCGATTCGGCTGGTCTGGCTGGCTCCGATTCGCAGAACTGAAGTCGGCTGAGCCACTCCACTTCAATGCCGGTTGGGGCTGCTGCGGGGATGTGGCGCGACTGCCAGTCTCCACCGACATCGAGTAGCTGCTTCTGATATCGATGGATGACAGCGGCGACCTGCGACTTCGCGTCGGCCTGTTTGAGATAGCCATGCACCACACCGTTGTAGCACAGCGCGATGCATGTCATCGAGTTGCCCATTGAGGTCTCGCGAGCCAGCGTGATGGCTTGATCGGGTGTCGTTTTCAAGACGAAGTCAGGGCAACCGTCGGGCGCGAGCGGCGCTGAGGGATCTGACTTCAGCGCCAATCCATGCTTCGTTGCGAAGGACGACAAGTGCCCTTCGTAGACCGACCATTCCTGAGTTGGACAATTCAATGCGATTCGCAGTCGGCACGATTCGATGTCGCCATCGAACAGCACATCCACAGCATCGAACCAATGCATCCAGCAGGTTGCGAGCAACGCGGCGACCGCCTTTGAAACCGCTTCATGAGTGCCACTCAACGTGAAGACTCCAGACGTTCCACAATCAGGCCGCAGCCGCAGCACAAAGTCGATCGGCTCGCCGAAGCGACCGTCGGAATTGAGTAGGAACCTCAGCAAATCATAGCCGGTGGTGGACTTCACGACGCGCTCGCCAATACGCACGATCCGGCCGTCACGCAGCTTCCAATTCATGCCCATGATATTGTCGCAATATGGCCCGAAACGCGACGACGCCGGAGCAAAGCCGCTCGATGCGACTTGTTCTCGCAGCGGCAAGTGCTGATCGAGCATCAGTGGGAAACGGAAGCCGTGCGACGTTCGTAGTGCATCAAGATCAGTTGCAATCGTAGTCGCGGGAAGACAGACCGTCCCGTCGATGTCATCGAAGAAAGGCTCGAAGAGCCGACTCTTGTTTAACGGCATGCCGAAGGAGTCGTCGTGTTCATGGTTGAGGTTGTGAGGGGGTGACATCGTCTTCGGCTGGCGGTTAAACGAGTCGGGCGAGTTGCTGCCTTCAAACCGGCGCGACGCGAAGACCTTCAGTGGGTTCAATTGATGTCGCGGGTTGAATACGTGCGGCACGGCCAGTTGCAGCTTCAACGTGTCCTCGCCAAAGACGAGTGACATGTAGGCCGTCTTGTCGTTGCCGATGCCATGCTCGCCGGACAACGTCCCACCGACCGCGACGACGCGCTGCATCAGGCGTTTGCTGATCGCTTCGACCTTCTCGATCTCGCCCGGCTTCTTTGAATCAAACAGGAAGTTCGGATGCAGGTTTCCGTCACCCGCATGGAAGACGTTGACCGCCGGAAGTCCCGCCGCGTCCGCTTCGTCGTAGACCAGTTGCAGAAGTTCGGCGAGCGCTCTCTTCGGAATCACGGCGTCTTGAACGAGGAAGTCGGGACTGATCTGCCCCATCAATCCCCCCGCCACTTTGCGCGCTTTCCACAAACCTTTGCGAGTCGTTTCATCATCGCTGTACTCGATGCTCGATGCGCCGGCGGCGTTGAGCAACTCGGCCACCGCCTTCGCTCGCGCATCGACGAGTACCGTCGGACCATCGATTTCGGTGACGATCAGGAACGAATCCTTCGGCAGACCGACCGCCATCGGACTGTTCTCGACCATCGCGACACAACGCGGGTCCATGAGTTCGATCGCCACCGGAAACGATGCATGAACCGAGAGTGCATGAATCGCCCGCTCAGCCGATTGCAGGTCCGAGAACGTCGCACGGTACGTCCATACCTTGTCAGGGCGAGGCAGCAGCCGCAGCCAGAACCGAGTGAACGCACCCAGCGTCCCTTCAGAGCCGACCATCAGCCGCTTCCAATCTTCGCGCCAATCACCGCGTCCGCCTGCCGGGCCGCCGAAGCGATGCACGCTGCCATCGAGCAGCACCACTTCGAGTCCGAGGACATAGTTGCTCGTCACGCCGTAACGGAAACAGTGAGCACCACCCGCATTCATCGCGATGTTGCCGCCGAGCGTGCAGACCGGGCCGCTCGAAGGATCGGGCGGATAGAACAACCCATGCGGCAAGAGCGCGGCGTCAAGCTGATTGAGCACCACGCTGCATTCGACTTCGCACCAGTATCCCTCTCGCGAAATCGTACCGACCTTCTTCAGTGACGACGTATGCACCACGACGCCGCCCTGAGCCGCCACCGGGCCGCCCGACAATGATGTCCCCGCACCGCGAATCGTCACCGGCACATTCAATTCGCGCGAGTCCCGCAGAAGTTGCACCAACTCATCCGCATCGGCGGGAATGACAACGGCATCCGGTCGAAACGTTTTGTAGCCCAGTCCATCGGTGTCATACCCCGCGAGCTGCGCCGGGGCGGTCAGCACTCGCCCCCGGCGAATTGAATGTTCGAGCCGCGTTTTCAAATCCGACAGGCTCATGAATTTGCTCCAGTGTTATTCAGCTTGGCGGTGAACTCTCGCCAACCAGCCGCTCAAGTCGAGTCACTCAGATCGACTGGTTTCCAAGTACACTCGCAGAGAAATTTGGATCGCCGCGTTCGCCAGAACGTGGGATTGTTGGCCTGTTTCTCGCACTTTGGCGAGTGCGGCTACTGCTCAATGATTTCCGAGGGTCTTTTCAGTTCTGTCAGCAGTCCGCTATCGCTGAGCCATTCCGTGAAGCGTTCTGGCCAACGCGCGGCAGCACTCGGTTTAGCGTTGTGGCGATATCCAAATCCATGACCGGTGTTCGCGAACAGATGCAGTTCTGCCGGAACCTTCGCCGCTTTGTATTTGAGATAGAGACTGGCCATGCCCTCGGAGATATCCGGTCGGTCGTTGATACCGGCGACGATGAAGGCCGGAGGCATCCCGGTTTTAACGGTGAAAGTTCCCGAGCTGCCAGGGTAGACCAGAGCTTGGAAGTCAGGCCGACAACTCTGATGCTCGATGATATCTGCCGAGTCCTGCTGACCGGCATCGTGTTTCATGGCCGCATACGCCGCCAGTTCGCCGCCCGCCGAGAACCCGAGGATGCCGACTCGGTCGGTCTTGAGATGCCATTCCGCCGCGCGACTGCGAACCAATCGCAATGCTCGCCGAGTGTCTGCCATCGCATGCTCTTGAATCGTGTAAACGCTCCCCTTCTCGCGAGCGAGCCGGTACTTCAACACGAACGCCGCGATGCCTCGATCGCGAAACCATTCGGCGAGTGCATAGCCCTCATGCCCGAGGCACAACTTCGAATGTCCACCGCCGGGGCAAATGATGACCGCCGTCCCCGTGGCCTTCCCTTTGGCCGGGACAAACGGCGTGAGCGTCGGGTTATGAACGTTCCCGCAATTGTCCCCGACGAGTTCTTCCACTTCCTTCGCACGAGCCTCCGACCCCGGGGCGCCGTTGCTCCACAGAGGAATCGCCGCCGACAGATCCTGCGGCAATTCGGCAAACGCCGTGACCGATGACAACAAGACAATCACAGCAACAAGACCAGATTTCATGGCAACTCCTGCGAAGTTGGAATGGGATCAAACAACCGCGCTGAGAATAGCAGATTCGCCCTTCCGGCCTTCATTCGTGAGACCGCCATACCATCCCCGGTCACCAAATCCACAGCAACGAGGAGGAGTATGTTCGGTTTACGATCAGCGGCAGAACTGGCTGTTACGACACTGCAGAGAACGCAGGGCAGGGCGACGCTTTTATTTTAATAGACAAAAACAAACTCGTTGGAGTTGAGGAGCGCGAGGCAGACACCGGGGAGGGCGCGAGTGTGCGCGGGGACATCGGTTGGCGGAAGAAGGCCAGCGTGAAGCAGCGCGTGGCCACTTCATCGCTCTACGTTTCCTTATTGAATGAGCGTGCGGGTCGCATTAGGTACTTTGAAGAATCCTGCTTTGCTTCAAACGGTTGTTTTTTTCTTTCCCTTGCCTTTGGCCTTCGGTTTCGCGGCGTCACCTTCATTTTTCGTCGGCATCGGGGCTTTCACTTCGGCTCGCCAGGCGACCAGGCGGGCGTGAAGTTCCTTGGCCTTCTCGGGATTGTCGTTCGCCAGGTTCTTCGATTCGCCGATGTCGTCGGCGAGGTTGTAGAGTTCCAGCCGGCCGTCTTCGAGAAACTCCATCAGCTTCCAGTCGCCGATTTGGACGAGGCTCACCGGTGTCGTGCGCCACGAATCGGCACCGGCTCCGAGGTAGCCGGGAAAGTGCTGGAATATAGCGTCGCGTTGCAGCTTCGCGTTGGGATCGCGGATGAGTTTCACCAGGCTCTCGCCGTCCAGCACCTGCCGCGGCTGGGGCGCACTGGCGAGTTCCAGCATCGTCGGAAAAACATCGACGTGAATTGTCGGCACGTTGCACGTCGAGCCGGCTTTGGTGACGCCCGGCCAACGGACGATGAAAGGCTCGCGCGTGCCTCCTTCGTAAAGACTCCCCTTGCCGCTGCGAAGTGGAGCGTTGTCGGTGATGTCACCGGCCTTCTTGATGCCTTCACGTGCGTAGCCCCCCACGCCGCCGTTGTCGCTGGTGAAGATGAGCACCGTGTTGTCGGCCAGCTTCAAATCATCAAGCGTTTTCATTACGCGGCCCACGCTCTCATCGACCGAGGCAATCATCGCGGCGTAGGTTGCGTTGTTGTGGCCGCCGACTCCGGGCTTGGGTTTGAACTTGGCAATCAGCTCGGCCTTCGCGTCGTGCGGCGAATGAACTCCGAAATGCGGCAGATAGAGGAAGAACGGTTGCTCCTTGTGGCGTGCGATGAAGTCCACCGCCTTGTCAGTGAGAAAGTCAGCGAGGTATTGGCCCTTGGGATAATCGGTCTTCGGATTCGTCGCGAAGTCAAAGTGCTGGCCCATGCTGACGATCGCCTCCTCGAAGCCGCGTTTGCCCGGTTGATAGTCCCCCTGCTGGCCGATGTGCCATTTGCCGAACATGCCGGTCGCATAGCCGGCGGCCTTGAGTTGCCTGGCGATGATGTCGCGGTCGAGCGGCAGTTCGGTGACGTTGTCCACGGGCCGTAGCGGGCGCTTGCTCCAATCGAAGCGATCCGTCCCGCCAACGGTGTAGACCCCGGTGCGAGCACCGTATTGCCCGCTCATCAACGCGGCCCGAGTCGGCGTGCAATTCTGACAATGATGATGGCTCAAGAGCTTCATCCCCTGCGTCGCGAGCCGGTCGATATTCGGCGTCTCGTAATACTTGCTGCCGAAACAAGCGACATCCGTGTAACCGAGATCGTCGGCCATGATGAAGATGATGTTCGGCCGGGAAGACGGCGGTGCGGCAGCGGCGTCAAGCGCTGACAATGACGCGAGCAGCAGGGCGACGAGGAGCGAGAATCGTTTCTTGGACATGATCATTTTGCCTTTGAGTTCGTTGGGTTCACTTTTTCAAACTTCGCCCATTGCTTCATGAGCGCGATGTTCTTCTCAACCACAGGGTTGCCCTTGCCGAGATAGGCGGCCATGTCGCTGTCATACATCGCGTCGGATTCCGGGCCGTGGTCGTGGGTGTCGATCATCCATTGATCGAGCCGCGCTCGGAATTGCTCCAGCGTCAGACGATGCGCGGGAGCAGCAGCAAGGTTCGTCACCTGCCAACGGTCGGTCGTCCATTCATAGAGTTCCTCAGCCGGCCGAGTCGGACTGAAGAGTAGTGACTCAGCGAGCGGATCGAGTTGGGCTTTATCGTGCAACGATCGCAATGTCTGCACGATGTTCTTGCCGTTCTTGTAAGCGTTGGGCTGCAAGTGCGGACGCTGCGGATAGAAGTTGCGAATGTAGAGAAAGCGATCGGTGCGCACGCTGCGAAGGCGTTCCACCGTTTCATCGCAGCGGTCGCGAGCGGCGAAGACAGCAGCACGCGGTGCATAGTCTTTCGCGAAGACATCTCGGCCCTGCATAGATGCGGGCACCGAGAGACCGGCGGCGGCGAACGAGATGGCGGCCATGTCGATGTGCTCGATGAGATCTTCGCGCACCCGACCCGACGTGATCCCCGGCCCGCGCACGATGAACGGGATGTGCGTCCCTTCGTTGTAAAGGAACTGCTTGCCACGCGCGTGACTGATGCCGTGATCGGTCATGAAAATGATCAGCGTGTTGTCGAGAATCCCTTCCTTTTCGAGTCGCGCGACGACATCGCCAACATGCTTGTCAGTAAATCGAACGGCATCGAGATACGCGGCCCAATCGCGCAGCAGCACCGGATCGCGAGGGTAATACGGCGGCAGCGTGACGGCGTCGGGATCGGTCGAGTTCCCGAACTCTTGTTTTGCCCGCGTCAGCAACTGCTTCGCGTTGTCGTCTGTTCCGCCCCGCAGCTTGCCACCCACAAGCTGCACCTGCATGAAGAAGGGTTGCCCCGCCTGACGCCCGGACCAATCTGCGGAGTCGTAGATGCTCTCGTCCCATTCGAAGTTGTAGTCTGTCTTTCCCAAGCCGGGACCGTTCCGTTTTCCCTTCTTGCCAGCGGTGCCGGCTCCCACGGGCAACCCGCTGCCGATGCAGGTGTAGTACCCCGCCTGTTGAAACAGCTTCGGCACCGGCACGACACCCTGCGGCAGACGAATCTTCAACTCCCCGCGCCCGCTGCGATGATGATGAGCACCGATGCTGGTCTGGTACATTCCCGTGATGAGTGCCGTCCGACACGGCGAGCAAACTGGCGCGGTGACGAACGCATTCACAAACCACGTCCCTTCCCGCGCGAGCCGATCCACATGCGGCGTCTGAATCGTTTTCTCGCCATAGCACGAGAAGTTCGCCGACATGTCATCCACAACGAATCACAGAATGTTCGGCTTCGTCGCGGGCGCATCGGCGGCGTGGAGCGCGGATGCCTCTGCGATGAGCAGCAGCACCGCAGTCAAGCAAATGAGATGGTGCATGGCGTTGATCACTCCGGTCGTCTTTTGTCTGAGGGTTTCTTGCCGTCAATGAGCGTCTTGGCTTGGCGAACGTAGCGGCGGCAAACCGGTTCGTAGTCTGATTGCCTGTCGTTGTTGACGCCGCCGTTCTTCTTTTTTTGTTGAGGTCGAGATCGCAGCCCACGCTGTTTGCGACCTCGACCTGGGACTTCTGCACGGCCTGCCAGGGGTTGTTTTTTCGCGATTTCTTAGTCCCAATTCTCGTGGCCCAATCGTTTCACCGAAGTGTTTAGGTTACAGATAGCCGAAATGTTTAGGTTACAGGTAGGGAGGCGCGTGGCCTCTTGGTGCAATCAACCCCTTCCGGTTGCCACACTTCGCATCGTTGCTGGAGATTCCCCTTGTTCTCACTCATCCTAAAAGCAGTCCCTCTTCGCTGGTTCATGGTCGTGATCGGGATCGTTGTTTGGGGCCATCTGCCGGAGAATGAGTTGCGTGCTGCGGAGAAGGCTCGCGTAGATGAAGCCATCAAGCGTGCGCGGTCGTTCCTGCTGACCCAACGCAAGGGAGGAGCGGAAGCGAGTCTGGCCTGCTACACGCTGATCAAATCGGGGACCGACAAGAAGCACCCCGACATTACAGCGGCCGTCGAGGCCATCGAGGCCAAATGCCAAACTGATTCGTACCGGCCGGGGTCTCACTTCAATTACGAAGCGGGTGTCGATGCGATGTTGTTGGAGGCGGTCGATCCCATCATGTATTTGCCGCAGTTGCAGATGATCGCGAGCTTTTTGGTGACGCATCAACGGCAATCTGGCGCGTGGTTCTATCCCAGCGATCCCAACCAACCGACTTTCGGTGACACCAGCATCACGCAGTACGCGATCCTCGGCCTGTGGGCGGCGTCGCGTGCGGGAGTCGATGTGCCGATCGAGACTTGGGAGAAGACGGCCCAATGGTTGATTCGTACCCAATGCAGCGACGGCGGTTTTGCTTATCACCCCTATGAAGCCCCAAACTCGGCTCCAGATCAGAAGACATCCAGAAACACCATGACTGCTGCCGGGACGGGGTGCTTGCTCATCATTCGGCGCGAGCTTTACACCGATATCCAATTCGATGACGGCACGCGTCCGGCGGCCACTGCTCGACGGTTCGGTGTGCTGGAACGGTTTCAGGAGGAACGACAACCCACCGTCCCAAAAGTAAAAATGACGCCGACTTTGCCGGTATCACAGATCGATAAGGCCTTGAAAGAAAGCGTGAAGTGGATGGGCAACCACTACACCGAGAGAACTCATCAATTCACGGCGCATGGCTGCTACTATTTCTATTCGGTCGAGCGTGTGGCGGCATTACTCGATGTCGAGAAGATCGGTTCACATGACTGGTTTGATGTCGGGGCTGATGAACTGCTGTTGCGACAACGTCCCGATGGCAGTTGGGTCGATGATGAACACGGGGTGCCAGCAACATCGTTGGCGCTTTTGTTTCTGACGAAGGCAACCTCGACGATCGTCCCCAAAGTGAAGCGAGCGCCGTTGGTCGGCGGTGGTCTGCTAATGGGAGGTCGCGGCTTGCCGGACAAACTCGATGCCGTGCAGATCAAAGAGGGTCAAGCTGCAGCACGAAAGATGCAGGGACCGGTCGATGGTCTATTGGCCGAACTCGAAAAATCGGGCGAAGCCAAAGTGGAGGCCGTGCAGGCCGCAGTCGTCGAAGCGGTGCAACTGGATCGTCCCGAGGAACTGATCGCTCAAGTGGATCGCTTGAAAAAGCTGGCCGTTGATACGCGAGTCGAAGTGCGGCGGACGGCGATGTGGGCGCTCGGGCGCACGGGCAACATCAGCGTCGCACCACTCCTGATCGCCGGATTGAGAGATTCGGACGAAGCGGTCGCACGCGAGGCGAGTGTTGGATTGAGCATCCTCAGCCGCAGACCGGAAGGGTGCGGCTTGCCGTTGGAACCGACGGACGGTTTGCTCGAAGACGCGACTGCGGATGTTCGCAAAGCTCATCTCGACAAGTGGCGCAAAGACTCAGCCGATCTCTGGCAAAAGTGGTATCTGCGCGTCCGTCCCTACGACGAGCGGGACGACCGTACGGTTCTCAAACGCAAGCTGTGAGGCGCACGACACTAACCCGAAGCGTAAGCGAGGAAGTGGGCGAGCGAATTAACATCGGTCATTTCACCGCGACCACGACCTGTTCGACCTTCGTTCACTGTTCACTCGACTCGACACAGAAACGCATCATGCCAGAGATTTGCATCGTCGCTGCGAAGCGCACACCCATCGGACGGTTCTTGGGGGCGATCAAGGATCTGTCGGCGGTGGATCTGGCGTGCGCTGCTGGAGCGGCTGTTCTTGATGGACTCGATCCGAAGCAAGTCGATCAAGTGATCGTCGGTAACGTGATCGGGGCGGGATTGGGAATGAACGTCGCACGGCAAGTGGGCGTTCGATTGGGCTTGCCACTCTCCGTTCCGGCGTACTCGGTCAACATGATGTGTGCGTCGGGCATGCAGGCCGTGTTGCTGGCGGCTCAAACGATCAAGGCGGGTGACGCGCGGGTCGTCTTGTGTGGCGGGGCAGAGTCGATGTCGAACGCGCCGTATCTGTTGCCTCGCGCGCGGACCGGTCTCAAGTTTGGAGATGCTTCTCTGGTCGATGCCCTGCTGAAAGATGGCCTTGTCGATGCGTTCGATCACCGCCACATGGCCCTCACGGCGGAGAGTCTCGCGGTGAAGTACGGCATCACGCGGGCCGAGCAGGATGAGTACTCGCTGCGCAGTCAGCAGCGGTACGAGGCGGCTCGCGCTGCGGGGCGGTTCGCAGATGAGTTGATTGTTCTCGACAAGCTCGACCGGGACGAACACGCTCGGGCCGAGACGACGCTCGCAGGGCTAGCTGGCTTGAAGTCCGCGTTCGATCCGCAGGGGTCGGTCACGGCAGGCAATGCGAGCGGCATCAACGACGGAGCCGCCATGTTGGTCGTCGCTGATCGAGACGTTGCTCGGCAATACGGTTGGCCGGTCCTCGCCGTTCTGGAACAGGGGACGACATGTGGCTGCGATCCGAAATGGATGGGCCTTGGCCCAGTCCATGCGATTCGCAAGCTTGTCGAACGCGATGGTCTCGACCTGAAGTCAGTCGATACGATCGAGATCAACGAAGCGTTCGCGGCTCAGACATTGGCTTGCATTCGCGAGCTGTCTCTGGACGAGTCGCGTTTCAATCCCGAGGGCGGTGCGATCGCAATGGGCCACCCGATCGGAGCGAGCGGGGCGCGGTTGATCGTTCACCTCGCCCATAAACTCAGCCGTGGTGAAGGCTCACGCGCACTGGCATCACTGTGCGTCGGCGGCGGTCAGGGAGCGGCCGTTCTTTTGAGAGCAGCTCGATAGCGCCAGTGGTCGGGAAAGGCGGATGCCTCACACGACAAAAGCGGAGGCATGGGCGAGCCACACGCCATAACCGCCTGCTTGAAAACAAAGTCGTCTTTCGCGGAGCGAAAGGCGACAACCTGCGGAGTTATCCATCGACAGGTTCTAAGGCTGCGGGTGCGTCACCGAACCCGTGGCCTTACGGCACACGGCTCGCCTAGAACATCTCACTCGTAGTCGCGTTGGGCTTCGATCACCGTGATCGCAGTTACTTTCGCGCCCTCAAGCGGCTTCTGCGTCGGAGTCGTCTTCGATGCGGGCGATGCGGTTGCGAGGGACGAAGGGGAGGATGTGGTCGTCGCCGGGGTAAAGCTGATATCGCATCACGTAGGCGTCTTCTTCCGTATCTTCGTAGTGACCGCGCAGGACGCCATCGGCTTGCAGCCCCTGGCTGCGGAAGAAGAGCTGTGCGGCAAGGTTTGTCTCACGAACTTCGAGACAGATTTCTTGACGGCGCTGTTGTGAAAGCTTGTTGACGAGCTTCTCGACCATCTGGCTGGCCACGCCCTGTCGTCGCGACCACGGAGCGACGGCAAAGTTGAGAACGTGAAGCTGCGACTTAAGCAATTCGTAGATCATGAAGCCGACAATGCGTTCTTGTCGTTCGGCCACCATGCCGATGCAGTTGCGTTGGCGGAGGCAGCAGAGGAAGTCCTCCTCAGACCACGCGAACTCGAAGCACTGCCGTTCGATGTCGAGTACCTCCGACATGTCGCGGCGGATCATCCAGCGAATCTGCACATCGCATCGGGTTTTGGATACCGAACGTTGCGAGCTGTTTCCGAAGCTCATGACGGCCTCCCTGCCATCTCAAGCGTGCTATCGAACCAAGATCGTCCACACGCGGTGAAGTCGCTCACCGCATGGGCGGAGGAAAGTAGCGGAAGTCGTTTTTTGTGCCTAGAGCGCATTCCACAAACAAGCCCGACGTGCGAGCGACACCGAACGCCCAGCCCTCGTGCGCGTCGGCGCTCGTGTTTTTCGAGTCGAGCCGGTTTTGAAATGTCCTCTGGTGCGCATTCCACAAAGTTGTGCGGCCCTGCGTTGTGCGGGCGGACTGTTGAAGGCGGCGCGAAGAGAGGACCTGCTGTTGGCTGACTCAGCAGGGTTGGAAACCTCGCGCCGAACGAGCGTACTGGCTGGCGCGGGGCCTCAGCCTTGAATCGCTTCACTCAACGAACGCCACCACATCAGAATCAGTGTCTGCGAGCCAGATCGAATCCAAACTCGACCGCGCAGGCCGGGTCGCAACGGCGTGCGCTGCGCTGCGTTGTCTTGGCGGCTGAAGCCGGTCAGTTCGATGCGGACGCGGTAGTGCGGCGTGGCGAGTTGTCCTGCGCCGGGGCCGAATGTCACCGCTGGCAACTCACTGCCCGAGACATTCAGCAACTGAGCGGGCGGGTCGGTGACATCCTGTACACCCAGCTCACGCACTTTTCCGAGCAGTGTTTCGCCGGGGAACGCATCGAGTTTGATCGCCACCGGCTGGGCGACTCGCACGAATTCAATCTGATTTTGCGGCAGAATGGCCACCGCTTCGCAGGCGGCGGATTCGACGATGCGACACACCGGCGTCCCGGCTTCAAGAACCGCGCCGACGTTTTGCGGACTCAGCGGCGACCGCGCCCAACGCGGCAGGGTGGTCACTCGCGCCGTTCCGTTCGGCGCGAGCTGCTCTCGCTCTGGCTCGGGGATCACGACACCCGAACACGGGGCACGAACGGCGAGGTCATTCAGTCGTCGCTGCTGCAACGCCAACTGTGAGTCGATTTCGGTCAGCATGATTTGCAGTTGCTGGCTGCGAGCGGGGTCGAGCGATGCTTGAGCCGCGTTCAATTGGACTTGTAGCGATTCGCGTTCTTGCGTCAGCCGGTCGTGGGCGAGTCGCAGTTCGGGGTTGTCCAGTTCGATCAGCAGATCGCCCGTCTGGACGGCTTGGCCCGCGACTACGTGAATCTTCAGAATTTGTCCTGGCACAGCGGCGGTCACTTGTTTTGATTGAGTCGGCTCGATCGTCAGCACGGCATACACACGGCGCGGGAGCGGGACGACACACATCGCGTACGCGACCGCTGCGACGACTGCTGTCGCCAGCACCGGACGCCACCATTGCTTTGGACGCAGCACGGCGGGGTTCCTTCTCACAGTGATGAGTCCCACGATCAACGGCAGGACGAACATGTTGGTGGCGGCCAACGCGGCCAGACCCCAACCGAAAATGGTGAGCTTGTACGGTTCAAGAAACGTCGTCAGAAACCAGACCATGAAGACCGTCACCATCCAACCGTAGGCCGTCGCGGCGATCGCGTACATCGTGAACAACAGCCCCCGCAGCCCAGTCGGTCCCGGTGCGGGCTGGTCCGTTCCCCAGCACCATTTCGTCGCGTAGTGCTTCAGGCTGAGGTAAGACTTTTGGCGGAGATTCGGCACTTCCAAGAAGTCGCTCATCATGTAGTAACCATCGAACTTCATCAGCGGGTTGGCGTTGATGAGGAACGTTTGTACGGACCCGAACAACATCGCTGAGAACGCAATGCTATGTGCCACGCCCGGCGGAGTGGACCACCATACGAACGTGGCCAGCGAGGCGGTCAGCAATTCGACATAGACGCCAGCGGCCGCGATCGCGATTCGATGCCACTTGTTGGGCAGCATCCATGAGTCCGACACGTCGCAGTACAAACACGGCGAGAAGCACATGAACAGCAAGCCCATCGCGTGGCATTCGCCGCCGAAATGTTTGCAGGTCAGCGCGTGGCCGAACTCGTGCAACACCTTCACAACGCCAATCGTCAGCCAGAGCCAAAAGATGTTTTGCAAATTAAAAAAGGCGTGGAAGTTTTGCAGTTCGGGGCGGCTGGAAAACTGATCGAACCGCCCGATGACAAGCAGCGCGGCCGACAGCATCACCGCCAATGCCGCCGTCACGCCGACCGGGTGAAACAGCCAGCGGACCCACGGGTAGAGGCGGTTGAGGAGTGCATCGGGATCGAAAGCGTGCAGCTTCAGGTAGAGCACACGCGACAACCAGCCAAACCATTGCGGTCGCTGTTTCTGCGCTTGACGACTCGCGAACGCGCGTGAGGTCGTGGCGGGATCGGCATCTTCCAGCAGTCCGACCTGCTGCCAGCGTTGGACCAATTGAGCGACTTCTTCGACCGTCACCTTTTGCGGCCCTGGCTCGTCGAAGAAGGCGGTGTGCAATTCGGTGGCATTGCGGCGACCGTCGAGAAGTTCAAACAGGCGATACTCGGGAGCAGCGAAGCGGAAGTAGCGAAGCGTCAGCGGATCCTTGACAAAGAACGCCGTTCGCCCCTGAAACCGCTGTTCTTGCACGATCAAATCGGCGCGGCGAGCGGGCAGCGGGCGAGTGGTCTTCGTGGTGGGTGCCGCAGTGGACAAGGGTCAGGTTTCTCTGAGGTTCGTGGAGTAAGCACGCTCACGCTGCGGGTTGGTGCCCTCAGCATCGTCTGCCCTCAATACCACAAGTACGTGTACATGACTTCGATCAATTCCCGGAACAGCACGAATCCGATGGGGCGTGGGCCGCAGTTCAGTCGCACATTGACTTCCGCTCCGTCGCGTAAAGGTGGTAAATTTGAGGGGTCAAGATCAATGATGGCCCGCACGATGTGGCCTGCCACCGTGAGGTCGGTGCGGGACGCCAGTTCGCGAACAGTGCCGGTGAATCGCGTTTCGGGGTCGGTCGCGAGGACGAAGTCCACCGTGAGCTGCTCGCCGTCAGCCAATTCGCTCATCCGTCGCGCGACGTATCCCGAACGATCTTCCACGATGTTCACTTCGATGGCCCAGTGGCCGGTCGGATCGATCTGCTGGAACAAGGCGTCTCCTTGGCGCACTGGCCGGTGCAGCAGCGTTTGGTCGAGGTTCCAACTCGTGACCACGCCCGCTTGCGGCGCGGCCACCACCAGCCGGTCAATACGCTCCTGCATCCGTTGAAGTTGCAGTTCGAGGTGTGTGATCGCGACGGCTGCTTCTCCCAGTCCTGTTTGCAGAGTGAGTTGCTCTCGTTCGGTCAGTCGTTGCCCTGAACGAGAGGCTTCCAGTGACCGCTGTCGTTCGCGCGTCTGTAACAACTGGCCGTTTAACTCGCGCTGGCGCGAAGTCAGTTCGAGGTTGTCGAGTACCATCACCTTTTGACCGGCATCGAGCGTGTCGCCGTGGCGAACGAGAATTTCGCGCACGATTCCATCCTCGGCAGCGAAGACGGTGCGACGAGACTCGCACAGTAACTCTCCGCCAGAAGACAATCGCAACTCGATCGGCACCGTCACCAGAGCCACGACTCCTGCGGTGAACAGGAGCAACAGCGCCAATCGTCCGGCGCGGCGCAACCAAGTGGTCTCCGTCGTCCGCTTCCAGAACGCGAGGAACGGGATCGACTCCAGCAACTCTGTCCGCTGCAACGCCACGCGAACCTGTTCCGCCACGAGCGCCGCTCGTTGAACATCGGCATCACTCAGTGAATCGGATCGAAACTGCTCGACGATCAACGCGCCTCGCCGTTTCGCCGCGCCGATCTTCGGATTGGAACGATCGCCCATCGGCACGACGAGCAATCGCTGCGGTCGTTCACCCAGTGGATACGCTTCGATCGCCGCGCGGTAGATCTCCGGAGGAACCTGCTGCTGAGCTGAACCGCTCGCGGCGGCATTGGGGTTTGAGTTTGTGAGGGGATCGTTCGCCGTGCCCTCTTCAGGCTTTGACATTGGGAAACGATAGTTCAGCGCCTCGCCCGATTGGATCGCCACCTTTGTCAGCCGAATCAAGGCTTGAACCACGTTGGAGCGTTCGTTAATCGCCTCGTGGCCACTGGCGGCCAGCAGCTTCGTGCGTTTGCCGACGGCCCAGCCGAGGGACACACGTTCGCAACCAATGGCCTGCCGTCCTTCATTGACGGCCACGAGTGCGGCCTCGTGTTTCACCTGCACCCCATGCAATCGCATGGCAAATGTGCGCAAGGCCGTCTCGTTCAGGGTCAGCGTCGCTTGGACGGCCAGCTCTCGTGATCGAAGGTAATCTTGTAGGAACTCGCACCAACTTCGTAGTTCACCCAGTTCGAGGGCCGTGGCTTCGTTCTCGTCCGGTGAGGTGTTGGGTGTGTTGTCCGTGTCAGGACTCATCACATTGACTGAGACCGCGCGAAACAGTTCCACCAAACCCAATACCGACGCACCCGAGATGAGCGGCACCAGCAGCAACTCGAATTCGAGCGGATTCACGCCCAAGACCGTACTCTCACCGGGAGCCACTCGGAGGGGACCACCGCGCAGCGCGACGGCTTCCAACAATTGATGGTGAGGTCTCCAGCAGTCGGCGTTCGGAGCGAGTCCCGTGACATCGAGCATGGCGGCCTTCGTCAGGTGTAGCTTGCCTGATTGAGCCGTCCAAACACAGACGGCATCCGCCCGAAACACCTCGACGAGGACACCGACAAACGCCTGATAAAACTGCTGCGGCCCCACCTGCGACCGAGAGTGCCGGAACATGTACTGGAACAAGGCCAGTCGCCGTTCTGAATCCGGAGTCGAAACCGTCGTGTCGGAGTCCATGAATTCCAATCGGTAGCAAAAAAATCCAGACGTCGCCGCCAGATGCCTTCAAACACGACGTTTTCGGTTCATCCGAGGTTTTAGGGGGATTGCAGATTCCAGTCGGAGGAATGAAGTCTTCGGTTTTCATCCCTGCGGGATGAAGAATCGGGCCGACTTCTGTTTTGCTCCAAGCTGCAATTCTCCCCCAAAAACTCGGATGAACCACGTTTCCTACGGGGCTAATGAGCCGCGCAGTGCCAGCCTCATGGCACTCCCGTTGTCGCCTTTCGCTCCGCGATAAGGACGTTCTTTCACGGAGTGAAAGGCGATCATCACTGACGCCACCCGGCTCACCTACTCGGGCTCCTGTGGGAAAACTCAAGCTTGATTTGGTTCTCCCAAATCGATGCCGAAAGATTACCTTCCGTTTTCATTGGAGCGAAGTGAATTCATGGGATTCTCCTCGCCTGTAATCGAATTTGCCTCACTCGGTCAGAGTTGAGACCTTTGGCTAGATTAACCGCCTGTTGAAAAATCCGTAGCACGGGCGGCTCGCCTGTGCTTTACAACTAGTGCTTTGTCACGTCTTGATTTTGGGGTTCAGCAAATCAGCCGGAACGCGCTAGCGTCCGGTTCTTAGCCGTGACAAGGCACTAGACTAAAGAGAACAGGCGAGCCGCCTAATCTACGTTGTTCATCAGGCTGTTGAGAATCACGGGTGCATGTTTTCCTCGCTGATTCTGCCGGGAATCCCGGTCGGGCAACTTTTGTCGGTCACGCCTCTGTTGGTTTCAAGCAAAAAATGAGAACAATTGGTGCAATTTCACTTTGACAACGGCAAGCCAAATCGATGTCGCAAAATCCGCAGATTCACTTGCCTTGGGGGTTTGGGAAGATTATGTTGGCTCTTGCTCAGCGCAATAAACTTACGCAAAGGACTGCGGTGGACCCGAGTGTCGGGGCCGTGCCTGAGAAAATATCGAGGTCGCTTTGTGCACAAGGGGAATGAGAATGAGTACGAGTCTGAATGGTTTTGAAGCGTTGGAAGACCGAGTTCTGTTGGCCGGTAACGTCAATGTTGCCTTTAATGCTGCGGGAGACGTTGTGGTCACCGGGGACAGTGCTTCCAATCAGATCGAGATTCAAGATCTCGATGGGGACGGGAGCTACACCATCGTCGGTCTCAATGGCACGACCGTAAATTACAGCAATGCGGTTGTCGCTGCCGGCATCTTCGATGCCGACGATGCTGACAACAATGTGTTCGGAGCCGGCGTAGTGGCTGGGGACAACTTTATCATCAACCTCGGTAAAGGTAACGATGAATTGTTCGTGACTGATGGCGGCTTTGGAGGCGATATTGGCGCTGGTGTGAATTTTACGGTCAACATGGGTACAGGCAATGACTTAGTCGATGTTCTCGGAGCGGGCGGTACCGTTGTCAATAACCTAAACATTGACCTCGGTGCTGGTAACGACGACTTGATCCTCGACAACTTCATTGCGACAACAGTCTCTGTCAGCGGTGGTGCTGGCAACGATGAAATCACCCTCGTGAACTTCGCTGCTGATACGGTCGGTGTTTCGGGTGGTGCTGGCAGCGATTTGATCAGTGTAAGAGATGCCGGTATTGACACGCTCGGTGTCAGTGGTGGTGCGGGCAAAGACGGCGTCCAGTTGGATGTCGTGTTTGCTAATCATGCCACTATTTTGTTGGGCGGTAAGGCCGACGGTGCCAGCATCACTAACTCCGTCTTCGACTTGAGCTTTACGTTGAAAGGTGGAGGCGGTAAAGACAATGTTGAGATTGGTAACAGTGATTTCAATGGCGTGAACAGACTAAACGGTAATGGTGGTAAGGACTTCCTCTACGATCTCGGTGGTAACAATTTCAGCAACGACACCAAGATTAAGAGTTTCAAGATCGTCTGATGATTTCCACGTAGCTTTGGTGTTCACTGTATACCTCTCGTGTTCATCACGATGCTATGGTGGATGCCTAGCGGTGCAACAACTCGCGGGGCCAAGAAGTTCACTTCTTGGCCCCGTTTCGTTTTGGCTCCACTGGAAACAGCCCACTCGTGCGGCCCAGAGCAAGACGCTTAACCGTGACCCGGTGGGGAGTGCTTTTCTTGGCGCGAAACGCGATCCTAACCGGGTCGCGGTTAAACTGGTGAGGCTCATCCGGCGTTTCTTGGAGGTCACTGGTTTTGGCCTCCATTTCCCACAGAAATCAGTTTCATCCGACGAAAGCGTTCTGAGCGTCTCTGTTTTTAGCCCGGAGGGCGGCAGGTCGTAGCCCACGGCGTGAACCGTGGGTGAGGTGAGTCCGACAAAAACGTCTTTAGCCCTGAAGGGGCGACACGGTCGTGGCGTCACTCGGGAATGCCGCGTGAAACGTAGGTCGAATGTGTCGCCCCTCCCGGGCTGGGCCGCTGGCGTGTTCCTTTTCCCACGGCTTACGTCGTGGGCTACGACCTGCCGCCCTCCGGGCTAAGAGGACATCTGGAAAGATAAATAATCTGGGCTGAAATCGTCAGGTGCTGCTGTGTCTGAATATGTTCGACCTCCGTGTTGAGAGACTGGAATTTCAGCTCGGCACGGAGGTCGAACATATCAGACACAGCAGCACTGCGGGCGTATGTTTCGGATTTGTCGGACGACCAGCGGTCGATGGTTGCGAGCGAATTACCACCGGCGGCCCTCGGAGGCGGGCCGCCTCGTACCGTGAATCTGCGAGAGATTGTGAAGGCGATCTTCTGCAGGCTTCGGATCGGCTGTTCGTGGGAGAGGATACCTCACGACGATCCACCGAAATCGACGGTGTTCGAGTACTTTGTCGGCTGGCGGAACGACGGAAGTTGGGAGCGTTTGCACGACGCCTGGCGACTGGCGGTGAGGAAGCGGGCGGGGCGGGAATCAACGGCCTCGGCGGCGATTATCGACAGCCAGGCTGCGAAGACCGCGGAGACTCGCGGCGAACGCGGCTACGATGCCGGAAGGAAAGTGAAGGGACGCAAGAGACATATTCTGGTCGATACGCTGGGGTTGCTGATTGCGGTTGCGATCACGGCCGCCAGCGTTCAGGGTCGTGACGGAGCGCGGCTGGTGTTTGAAGACGCAGGGAGTGAAACAAGACTCGAAAAGATCTGGGCCGACGGGGGTTACGCTGGCAAACTGGTGGAATCGACGCGGCAGGAGGTCGGCTGGGATCTGGAGATCGTGAAACGCAGTGATGACCTGAAGGGGTTCCAAGTTCTCCCGCACCGCTGGATCGTGGAACGCACCTTCGGATGGCCGGGGCGTTACCGATTGTTCTGCCGTGAAGACGAAGCCGCCCTTGCCAGCAGCCGCACCGACATCCACCTGTGCTTGACTCACATCATGCCCCGCCGTCTGACTCGAACACAAAACGCCAAGCATCAGAACGAGCGACTGCTGGCCCACATCGCCTGACTTTCCAGATGCCCTCTAAGAACATGTTTGAGAAGTCATGTTTCCCATCCGTGGGCCAAGTCGGAGGTTTCAAGTGCCTCAGCATGCGGTGGATCATGCAGACGAAGATCATGGCTTCGCTGTTCTCCGTGAGTTCTTCGTAGTCTTTGCTCAAGCGTCGGTACCAGCCGAACCAACCAAAGGTCCGTTCGACAATCCAGCGTTGGAGGAGAACTTCAAATCCCTGTGCGTCGTCATTGCGCTTCACGATCTCCAGAACCCAGCCACACACCTGTTGAACCCAACCGATCAACTGTCCGGCATTACCGCCATCAGCCCAGATGTGTTTCAGTCGAGGCAGTTTCCCCGTCACCTTTTCCAAGACCAACTTCGCGCCGTCGCGGTCTTGCACGTTGGCCGCATGCACCACGACGCACCAGATCAAACCCTGCGTGTCCACCAGCAGATGTCGTTTGCGTCCCTTCACCCTTTTGCCCGCATCGTAGCCGAAGCGGTCCCCCTTTTTTCCGTCGTCTTGACGGCCTGGCTGTCGAGGATTCCCGCATGGGGTTGCGGTGACTTGCCGTGCTTCACACGCACACGTTTGCCGAGCAAATCAGGAATTCGTTCCCACGTCCCGTCCCGGCGAAAGGTCTTGAAATAGAAATAGACGGTGTGCTTGGCGGATACTGTATGGGCAGCATCCGCCAAGCACACCCGGTTCGCGCCAAGTAGAACAACCCGTCGAGGACGTTTCGCATGTTGACGGTTCGTGGCCGTCCGCCGGGCTTGGCCGGCGGGATCAATCTCGAAATCGCCTGCCACTGTTCGTCACTCAGATCGCTCGGATAATTGGCTTCCATGCCAAGGACTCCTCGTGGAAGGAAAAATCACACGGTTCCCAACCTGCCAAGGAATTACCTCAACGCTTGCAGTCCAACAAGACCTTTTCAAACACGTTCTCAGAAATAAGAGGCAACACGCATTCGCCCGATGAACCACAAATCATCTGGCAATTAGAGTGTTGTCCAGCCACCTTGAGCGACCTCCCCAAAACACCGGATGAGCCAACGGTTCAACCCAAGCCGTGCGAGGAACACCTCGCGTCGCTTGGTTTCCACCAACGGCGGATGAGGAGCGCGGCGACCAATGGTATGGCTCCCGAAGCGACGATGGCGATCGGCAGTGCGGATGACTCGCGAAACCAAACGCCGCATGCGGAATACGTCAGCGCGAGAGCGAGGTTGCTGGCGAGCAGTGGCGGCAGGAATCGCCTCCAACTGAGCCGTCCCGCACCCAACATCAGCACGCAGGCTTCGGCGAGGATCGGCAACGCGCGCGTCAGTACCAAGGCGATGGGGCCATGCCGTTTGGTGAAGTCACTCATTCGCGTGATGTCTGCCGATTCGCTGAACCGTCGCGCGATGCTCTCACCGAACACGCGCGCCAGTCCGAACCCGCCGATTGCTCCTGCCGACAATCCCAGCCACGACACGAACGTCGCCCAGAATAGGCCGAGCGTACCTCCGGCATACGTGATGACCGCACTCGACGGAACCGGCAGGAACATGTCGGCAGCCAACAGACCGAACACACCCGCGCCGACGACTTCGGGCGACGAAGGTTCTCGCAACGCCTGAAGCAAGCTCTGCTCGAACGATTCGCCCAACCACAGAAACGGCACGATCGGGATCGCCAGCAGTACGATCAAAAACAGGGCGGCTTTCAAGGCAGGTTGCATGGCGAGGTTACTCCAGAGCTGTTGGTCTCATCCTTCAGCCAGACGATTTTCGCCGCCATCGTGCAGGTGTCGAGTAGCGCGACCGACGGACGACCATACGACCAGCCACTCGTTTCACCGGGGTTGATGAACAGCCGCCCAAGTTCATCGCGCGTGATGCTCGGCTTGTGGGTGTGAGCGTAGATGGCGACATCAAACTCCCCGTCGAGGCCCCGCAGTGAACGATCCATGTGAGTGAGGAGGACTCGCTTGCCATCCGGTGTCTGGAAACCGAACGGTGGTTCGCCCAGTGTGCCGATGATTTTCATTCCCGCCGCCACGCCGGACTTGTTGCCCTCGTTGTCGCCAAAGCACGCGATGACTCGACATTTCAGAGCACGCAGCGGCGGCACGGCAAACGACGACACGAGGTCTCCCGCGAAGACCACCAGCTCGCAACCCGCATCGTTGAATGTGGAGACCGCCAGACGGATGTGGTCCAGGTGATCGTGGCTGTCCGCAAAGATCCCAATAAGCATGTGGCTGATTCCAATGGACAACTTGGCTGATGCAACATCGTCGGCCGATGCCTCAGGGCCATCGCCTTGTTCAACGTAGGGTGGGATCAGCTCGCTTCGAGCGCCGGCCCACCATCGGGAAACGTCGAGAACTCATGGTGGGCCGGCGCGGCGAAGCGCCACTGGTCCCACCCTATAAGTTTCGCAAACCCAACAAGGCGATGGCGTGGGCCGATGCTTTATGTCGGAAGCATCGCGAACCAGTATGAGCCGGACGATTCGACAAGTCGATTCGCCGCACATCGGATCAAGCCTGATCGGGAGCCATTCGTAGAACGACACCACGCCGTCCGATACACTCCGCCCCGCGTTGCCCCGGTCGAGTGGCAGTCTGGCTTCGTTTTGTGGGCCGGACTTCTCATCGGGTGAACGCGTCTGCGTTGAAGTCCGGCTTTCGGAAAAGCCGGACTTCGTGAAGTTTCCGCCTCCCTTCGACAAGTGGTCCCTCATGAAAGCCGTAGCCGTACTTCCCGGAAAGACCAACAGTGTTCATCTGCGAGACATCCCGCAGCCCAAGCTGACCGATCAGCCTCATGCACATGTCTGCAAGATTCCCGAAGGCCGCGCGGTGTTGGTGAAGACGCTGCAAATCGGCGTCGATGCAACCGATCGCGAGATCAACGAGGCCCTTTACGGAAACGCTCCACCCGGCGGCGAACATCTCGTCATCGGGCACGAGAGCTTTGGGCAGGTGGTCGAGGTGGGTGCGAAGGTCACGGAACTGAAACCGGGCGATCTGGTCTCCTGCACCGTCCGCCGACCGGGTGGTTCGGTCTATGACGTGATCGGTCGCAACGACATCACCAGCGAGGAGACTTACTACGAGCGCGGCATCAATCTCTGTCACGGCTACCTGACCGAGCTGTTCGTGGACGATGCCGAGTACATGGTGAAAGTTCCGCCGCAACTGAAGCATCTCGGCGTGTTATCGGAACCGGCCAGCGTCTGCGCCAAAGCGATCGAGCAGGCGTATCTGGCCCAGCAGCGGCTGCAAGTCTGGAGACCCAGGCGAGCCTTCGTGCTGGGAGCCGGTCAGATCGGGCTGCTCGCCACGATGATGCTCAAGCTGCGCGGGCTGGATGTTTACACGCTCGCCACCAAACCGGGACCGCATCGGAAGTCCGAGATCGCCACGGCGTATGGAGCCACCTACGTCAGCACGAAGCAGGAGTCGATGCACGACCTGGCCAAACGCGTCGGCAAACCGGACATCATTTTTGAAGCCACCGGCAACGCCGAGCAATGCTTCCGCTCGATGGAAGTGCTCAACCTGAACGGTGCTCTCATCTGGACGAGCATCACTGGCGGCACGCACGAAGTGAAGATCGACGCCGCCAAGATCAACATCGAATGGGTGCTGGGAAACAAGTTGCTCGTATCGAGTGTGAACGGCAACCGCCACCATTTTGAACTCGGCCTGCAAGCATTGTCCCACGGCGAAGCCATGTTCCCCGGTGTCACCCAACGAATCCTCACCAATCCCGTCGCGGGCTTGGATAACTACGCCGAAATGATGCGTCTGCTGGTGGAAGACAAAGAGGCGTTGAAGGTCTTCGTCAACATTGGGGCATGAAGTGGGCCACGATCCCGGCAACGTTGATGATGAGATCAAAGCAACCAGCTTGGACAAGTTCGCGCACATTGTCCGTCGGTTGAGTGACTCACTGGCTGCTCTCGAACACGCTGTGAAGCCGTTGCGGTTGGAACCTCTGGCCGGGCGAGACTGGTTCGATTTGCTGACTCGCAAGCTGCTGCCTCAATTGGCCGACGGAGCCTATTTGGTGGTCGCGGTTGTCGGCGGGACGAACATCGGCAAAAGCGTCGTCTTCAACCATATCGCGGGCTTTCGCGCCAGTGCCAGCAGCCCGCTGGCATCGGGCACGAAACATCCGGTCTGCCTGGTTCCGACGGGGTTTTCCGAGCAACACGATCTGCACGCGATGTTCCCCGCGTTCGAACTTCGTTCGTGGACGAGTAGGGATGAGGCATTGCAGAGCAGCGACGCGCATTGCCTCTTCTGGCGCACTCACGAAGCGGTGCCGAAGAACCTCGTCATCCTCGACACGCCCGACGTGGATAGCGATGCGCCGGTGAACTGGCTGCGGGCCGATGCCGTGCGGCAGGCGGCCGATGTCCTCGTCGCAGTCCTCACGCAACAGAAGTACAACGACGCAGCGGTCAAACAATTCTTCCGCAAGGCGGCCGCCGAAGACAAAGCGGCCATTATCGTCTTCAACCAGGTCGAGCTTCCCGACGACGAGCCGTACTGGCCGATCTGGCTCAACACGTTCTGCGGTGAAACGGGGCTGAAGCCCGAGTACGTCTATCTCGCCCCAAACGATCGAAAGGCGGCGGAGGCGATTGCGTTGAAGTTTGAAGAGCGAGCGTGGGGGAAGCAGGAGACGGGAGACGGGAGTCCGGCGGCAGAAAAAGAAGCAGAAGAACCCCTCACCCTAACCCTCTCCCCGCAGAGCCGGGGCGAGGGGATAACGCCAACCCCATTCACGCTCGCCTCCGTCCTTTCTCAGCTCCGCTTTGCCGAGATCAAGTTGCGGACGTTGCGAGGGTCGCTCGCGCGGCTGGTCGATCATGACGCGGGAGTCCCGGCTTACCTGCGCGAAATGCGGACGAGGAGTCGCCAGTTTCGAGATGCTTCGAACGTGTTTGCCTCGCGCGCGATGGTCAAACAGGCGGACTGGCCCGCCCCGCCGAACGGGCTGCTCGTCCATGAAATGTGGTCGTGGTGGGACGGGCATCGTGAGGCATGGACGGCCAATGTGCATGGTTTCTACGCCCACCTCGGTCGCTGGCTGACAGGCGGCGCGAAACTGGTGCGAGATCGCGTGTGGGGCGCTCCGCCTCCTCCGCTCGATGAGTATCGCAAGGCCGAATGGGACGCGATCGTCCGCGTTCTCGAACAGGTCTATGGCCAGTTGCAGGTCATCACGACACTCGGCAACGAACTGCTCACGGCTTGGTTGGAGCGGCTCCTGTCGGGAACATCGTGCGAAGCCGTGCTGGCTCAACTCCACCGCGAGCACGAGCAATTCGACTTCACCGCGCTGGTCAAGCGACTCGTCCACGATGAGATGTCCACACTGAAGACCGATCGCCAGCAGTTGTTCACGATGCTGCGTCAGGCCGACCGCGCCGCCGCCGTCTTCCGACCCGCGCTCACGCTCTTGCTCGCGATGGGCGGCGGCTTCGGTGCAGACCATCTCATCGCAGAAGCGGCCACACAAACGCTGACACACGTCGCCATCGACACGACTGGTGCCGCAGCCACCACGGTCGCGGGCGAAGTCGTCGTCGAAACGGCCGGCGGTGTGCTGGGCCAAGCCAAGGCGTGGCTGCTGCAACTCCACACGAAGTTCAAGGCGGAACGCGAAGCTTGGCTGCTCGCCCAATTGCGAACGCATCTGCTGGGCGAGCTGCTCGAAGAACTGCAAGTCGGCGCGAGCGTCCCCGCGTCGGCGACATTCGGCGAAGTGGAAGTGATCGTCGCGGAGTTGAAAGTCTGTTTGAATCACAAGGCGTGACTCTGGGGCGTTAGCCCTCTACTGGTTTTCCGAGCGGGGCGGCGTCAGCCCC
>JAYVDI010000113.1:0-6199 GCA_043749505.1 Schlesneria sp.
ATGTCCCTTCAATGAGTTTGCGGTCTTTCTTGATCGCTTCGTCCTGGGCCTCGTCCGCGAAAGCCCTCGCGACAACCGCCGTGAGCAAAACTCCGACGAACAAGAACCCGAAGAAAGGATTTCTCATGTGGTTCATCATTTGTCATTTCCCGAGCAGTTTGAGTTGGACTGAACGATGTGCCAACGCGGGCATCCCGGACGCGACTTTGGGCGTCCGAGTCGCAGGGCGACAAGAGGTAGGGAGCAGAGGGCCTCGCTGGCAATCGACCTCTTGTGACTTCGTCACCCAGACGCCCAAAGCTGCGTCTGGGCCACCCTGCGAGCCTGAACTACACGACGACGATCTGCGAGTCATCGCTGGGTTGAGACTGGCCCGCGTCGTTGACGGCGGTGATGCGAACCTTGACCGTCGCGCCGGTGGGCAGGTCTTGCAGCATCGCTTCGCTGTCGGTGACGGTCATCACGTTGATGAAGTCCGCATCGACGCCGACGACCTGTTTCCAGACGTGGTAGCGGAGGGCACGCGCGGCGTCGGCCCAGTCGGCGAAGACGCGACCAGGACCGGCGGTGGTCAGGATCGGAGCGTCCGGCACGTCGGGGGTCGAGACATCGCCGGGCATGTTCAGCCCGAAGTTCTGCCAGCGCGGATCGAGCGGGCTCATCTTCATCGCCAGTTCGGAGATCGTGTCGCTCAGCCGCTTCCGCAGTGCCGGTTCGGTCGTCTGGCGGACGGCCATCCTCTGACCGATCAGCACCAGCCCCGTGTTGACCGCGCTGCGAGCATCCGACAGGGCGTTGAACAGCGTGTCCGCGCGAGCGGCCGTCACGTTCAGAGCCGCCACTTCCTGAGTCGGGTTCGCCGTGAAGTACAGCTTCAGCGAGTTGAGCAGCGTTTGCCGTTCGGCGATGGTTGAGGGGATCGCCGTCGATTGGTTCGGGAATCCGGTCGGCTCCCACACTTGAGTCCACTCACTGCCGAGGAACGACGCGATCACGTTGCGAGCCGTCGCGATAAACGTCCTCCCATTGGCGTCGGCCGTCCCCTGAGCCGCCGTCAGCCCCAGCTTCGCAGCCCGAGCCTGGTTGTACAGGTCATATGCCGTCTCCGCCGCCAATAGGTCCGCCCGCACCAGCGCCTCGGTGTTGTGAACCATTCCCAACGTCACCCCCAGTAGCCCCAATCCGTCCGCAATCTGGTCGGCAAACGAAAACAACTCACTCAGTTTCTTGGGAATCTGATTCTCGGCCATGCTGCGTTCCTGAAGATGTGACGGGAAAGGAGTGGCGACTTGCCGGGGCGCAGGTCTTGACAGTGGGCTTGTCTTGTCCCCTCTCCCCCCGTCTTCGGGGGAGAGGGTTAGGGTGAGGGGGCTTCTGCTGATTCGGCAAGACTTCCACGAGCGGCCAACAGCGTAGCGAAAAGGCGCATTTCTGCAACTCCTTACGGAGTTTGCTCGTCCGCCGAAGGAATCTTCCGCCGGACGACAAACGAGTCTCGTTTGCGACAGGAATCCGCCGCCGGACCACAAACGACTCCCGTTTGCCCAAGGAATCTTCCGCCGGATCGCAAACGACTCTCGTTTGCGTCAGGATTCTCCCGCCGGACGACAACCGAGTGTCATTTGCCCCCCGGCAACGCCACCGAACGGCAAACGCCCCCCGTTGCCGACAGGAATCCGCCGCCCCAAGACAAACGAGAATCGTTGGAGAGCGTTCGGGTGGCCGGGGTCGGAGCGCTTCGCGAAACCCCGGGGCTTCGTCCAAAGCGACTCCAGCCCCGGCCATCCCGCCGCCACTATTTCCAAGTTAGCCATTCGATACGCTACCTGAATGCACTCGACGTTCAAGTTCGTCGCAACGATCGGGATCACTTAATCGAAGATAGTCAACGAGCCGTGACCGAAGGTACTCTCTGACACGGAACGATGCGCCGGTAGTATCGCGAACTGACCCTTCCTTCTCGAACCACCGAAACACCTCCTCCGCTTCCGCTTGATCGTCCAACAAATTACGCAACGAGCGGATGGTGACCGCGTCCAAGAAGAGCGTGTATTGGAGCCATCGTTTCTCCGTGTCGTTCATCCAGCGCGTAGTGCGGTCATAGAACCGCTTGAGCATGACCGCGCTACGGCCTCCAGACTGGGCCTCCTCGGTCCACAACTGCACATAGTACGGATAGCCCTGAGTGTCCCGCCAAGCGCGGTCTTTCTCGTCCGCCGAGCACACCCCGTAAGACTCGACCATTTGGTCCATTTCGCCACGCAGTAGTGAGTCGATAGCGATCCGCTTGAGCAGGTTTGTCTTCAGGTGATGATCCCATGCCGTGTGGGTCGCCTCCAACATGTCGCGCCCTAAAACAATGACCGTCGATTCAAAGTTCGCGGTCCGCAGCGCGGGTAGCAGATGGCCGACCAAGAACTCGCCAAGCGGTTCCTGAAGCGTCTCGTAGTCATCGAGAATGAGCAACAGGCGGTCGATGCCTTGGACCTTGCCGGGCATGGCCTTATTCCGATCCTCAGTTCGGTATTTTTTGAGAATCGCCGACAGGTCGGATACCAACGCATCCGCGAGTGGACGGCAGGCATTCTCCTTGATCGCGTTCCGTAGTGCCGTCGATTCGCCGAATAGGTTGAGACGCTGCAATATGCTCGCGCCTTCCGCACCAAGGCTGCGCAGGGTGGGGACGATATCTACCAGAGGGCACTTTACCTTCTCAAACGCTCTAACATTAAAGTGCTTCTTGGTAATCGGAACCACATCGTTCAGACGCTTCCCTGCCTCAATCGCCAAGTCGAGAAATCGCACGAGTGCTGCCCAGCCGTCTTCATCGTTCGGGTGCAGTTTCTTGAACTCCGCGACAGCCTCATTGCGAATCGTGTCGATTGCTTTGGTCACACGATCCACCGACGGGAAGTAATATCCAGATGGTCGATCACGAATCGCGTCGGCTTGAGCGTCTTTTACCATCCGCGCGATCGACCTGACGAGGCTTCGGGCCGATGGATCACTGCCGTCAATTCTCAGCGTGAGGTAGTTGCGGTTGCTCAAGTCATTGGTCGTGCGGACATGGTCGAACAGGTATGTTTTGCCGATGCCGCCTGGGCCTTCAATGCTCTGAACCGTGAGCATACCGCTGGCCCTTTCGCGGCCAGTCAGAACATCAGCGAGACGGTGGACCGCATCTTGACGTCCAACAAAGTGATCCACTGCCATGCCATATTCTCACTTCTGTTTTGCGTAACTACGAATTGCCTGCGTACCGTCTGCCTTCAGACACCGACAATCGTCTGTGCAGGAAGTCCGCCGTGTGCCACTGGCGAGGGGCTTCGCTCGCCAATGTTCTTTTGATTTGAGTGGAGTGGAGTGGATATTGCGTGACCACTTGAACTCTGTCAGTGATGGACGGGGCCATCTTCTTGGAGTGCGAGACTCATTTGCGCCGCCCTTTTTCGCAGAGCAGAGTCTCCACCCATGCGGCATCTTCGGGCGAGAACGGCGGCTCGGGATCGGGTTGGTAGTTCAACTTGGTATATCGGCCACGGTCGTAGACTTGGTCGATGATCTGTTGGATGTTCAACGAGACATCGCGATCCGTGAATCGGAGTGGGATCGGGATCACCGGTAACGGTTCGCGCAGTGAGGCACCGAAGAGTTTTGTGCGGATGCGGGTGCGAACGCTCATCATGTAAGTGCGGCGTCGTTCTTCGGGAATGAACTCCAGGGCTGCGGCCAAGACGTGCTGGCCGCCTCGCAGCAGGTCGATTTCGACGAGGTTCACACCCGCGTTCAGATAGTCCCGCTGTTTGCGGCGGTAGTCCTCGCGACCCGAAACGGTCAGCTTGTTGGTGGGACTCAAGACTTCAATCGCCGTCACCACTCGTTCGCCCGAGGAGACATCCCGTATCTGAACATGCCGGGCGGTCTGCGGCACTTCCTCCAACACGAGCAGCGGTTCCGCCACGGCGACGGACTCTGACTGAACTCCCATCTCCGCGTGCTCGAAGTCTTCGACGACACTCACGTCGGGCGAGATCAGTCGCGCCCCGTCCTCCATATCGACCGAGACCGACTCTTCGACCCGGGCAACGAGATCGAACGGAAGCTGGTCCTGAATCTGGTCACGGATGTACGTCATCATGCTCGTATGCACGTCACGCCAGTGAGCTTCCAGATACGGGTCCATGCCGGGAAACGGGCTGCTCATGGAAACCTCCTTCGTGTCGCGCCTGGGTGGCTGGGGTCGAGCGTCTTCGCTCGCCCCCAGCGTGTTGTTCAGTTATTGATCAATCGGCTGAGGGCCACAAAGTCGTGGACCCCAGCCACACGAGAAAATTCTCACAACTCGACTCATACCGCGTCGAGGGCCTGCTTGAGGTCGGCGATGATGTCCTGCACGTCTTCGGTGCCGACGGACAGGCGGATGAAGTCGGGGGTTACGCCGGTGGCTTGCTGTTCTTCGGCGGTCAACTGCTGGTGCGTCGTGCTGTTCGGGTGGATGATCAGCGACTTGCTGTCGCCCACGTTGGCCAGGTGGCTGAACAGTTTCACGCTGTTGATCAGCTTGATGCCGTTCTCTTTCTGCTGAGTCGGAGTGGCTCCCTTGATGCCGAAGCCGAGGATCGCGCCGCAGCCGTTGGGGAGGTACTTCTTGCCGAGCTTGTACGACGGGTGATCTTCGAGGCCCGTGTAGTTGACCCAGCTCACCTTCGGATGCGACTTCAGGAACTGAGACACCGCCAGCGCGTTCTCGCTGTGACGCGGCATCCGCAGGTGGAGCGTCTCCAACCCCTGCAACAGTTGGAACGAATTGAACGGGCTGATCGCCGGGCCGAGGTCTCGCAAGAGTTGGACTCGCGCCTTGAGGATGTACGCGATCTTCATCGGGCCGAACGTCTCGAAGAACTTCAGGCCGTGATAGCTCGGGTCGGGCTCGGTCAGTTCGGGGAACTTGCCGTTGCCCCAGTTGAAGTCGCCCTTCTCGACGATGACTCCGCCGATCGACGTGCCGTGGCCACCGATGAACTTCGTACACGAGTGAACGATGATGTCGGCTCCCCACTGGAACGGATTGCACAGCACCGGCGAGGCGAGCGTGTTGTCCACGATTACCGGAATCCCGGCGTCGTGAGCGATCTTCGAGATCGCCTCGAAGTCGGGCACGTCCACTCGCGGGTTGCCGATCGTTTCGAGGAACACGCAGCGTGTCTTGTCGTCGATCGCCTTGCGGAAGCCCTCGACATCGGCCGTCGGAACGAACTTCGTCTTGATGCCGAACTTGGGGAACGTGTAGTGGAACAGGTTGTACGTCCCACCATAAAGACTCGTTGCCGAGACGATGTTCTGCCCGGCCTGACAGATGTTGAGAATGGCCAGCGATTCCGCGGCCTGTCCCGACGCGACAGCCAACCCGCCCGAACCGCCCTCCAGCGCGGCGACTCGCTTTTCGAGCACATCGGTCGTCGGATTCATGAGGCGGGTGTAGATGTTGCCGAACGCCTGCAACCCGAACAGGCTGGCCGCATGCTCGGTGCTGTTGAACGTGTACGATGTCGTCTGATAGATCGGCACCGCCCGCGAATTCGTTGTGGGGTCTGGAACCTGTCCGGCGTGGAGGCACTGCGTGGCGGGCTTCAAGCTGTCGGTCATGTTGGGCTTTCTAAAAGTGGTTGTTGGACAGTGGGGTGTGGATGGCGAACAGCAAGCGCTGCATCATCCGGTTAGGCTGGCGAATTGGGCTTGGAATCGTAAGAGTTGCCACTTCGAAACGCAATTCGCCTCCGCTGATCCGACGAGTGGAAGAACTTCCCAAATGTCATCACCCGCAGAACCGCCACCGCTGCCTCCGCCGAAAGCCCGCAACCTGACCTGGAGGTTCTTCCAGTTCCTCATGCAGAACTTCTTTTGTTTCTGGCTGGGCTATCGCTCGCGAGGCCACCAGCAACTGGAAGACGCTGGCGGCGGGCTGGTGTTGGCCAACCATCAAAGTTTCCTCGATCCGCTGCTGGTCGGCCTGCCGCTGCACCGCCCGATCAGTTTTCTGGCGCGGGACTCGCTGTTTCGAATCCCCGTGGTTGGCGGGATCCTGCGCGCGACCTACGTCATGCCGATCAGCCGCGAGGCCGCCAGTTCGGCCAGTTTGCGGGAAACGATTCGACGGATGCAGCACGGCTACCTCGTGGGGGTTTTCCCCGAAGGAACC
>JAYVDI010000114.1:0-81162 GCA_043749505.1 Schlesneria sp.
AGTTGCCCCAGCCGCTTCACGAACCGCGCGGGATCGGTGTCTCCCGCCGAGACGATGCCGTCGCCAACGTAGATCACCTGCGCATCGGCCGGAGCCTGCTTGATGACTTCGGCGAATGCTCGATCGAGGTTCGTCCAACCGAGTGACGCCCGCTGGTCGAGGAACGACATTGCCAGCGCGATGTTCTCGGCGGTCGGAACGACGCCAGTCGTTTCGGTCTTGTCCTCGCCTTCCGCTTTGTCCCCTCGCCCCCTTCTTAGGGGGAGAGGGTTAGGGTGAGGGGGCTTCTCTGCTGTCTTTGCTTTGGGTTTGGACAAGCCTTCGGGAGTCGGTTCACCTCCCGGCCCCCTCACCCTAGCCCTCTCCCCCGAAGACGGAGGAGAGGGGACAAGAACAGCCATCGCGCTCGGAACGAACCACTCGACACCGACATCACACGCACCGAGCAGGAAGCGGTCATCCGTCCCCAGCGACGAGAGGACCGTCGCCACGAACTCGGCCTGCTGCTTTCTCTTCTCCGAATCCATTGAGGCCGACGTGTCGCACAGCAGCACGACGTTGAGCGGCTTGCCATCAGGCAGCAACTCGCGCTGCCAGTTGTCATCCGCGCCGGGCGGTGTCAGTTGAACGAGCAGATACCCGTCGTCGCCGCGTCGATGCGGGATAATCACCACGTCCGATTGCTTCGCGTCGATCTCGCACACGACCTCAAAGTCGCGGTTCGGCGAGTACTCCTGCGCGGCGAACTCGACCTGCGCCGAGTGGCCCGTCTGCTGCGTCCGCACCGTGTGAGTCGGGCAAGTGACCGCCTTGAGCGGCAGCGCCGAGTTGACGGTTACGGTCAGCGCCAGTTCGCGCAGCGGCTTCGTGCGGAGCAAATCACTGCGCAGGCCGTAGCTGTAGCGGTAACGGTTCGCCCGCAGTGGCAGCACCTGCGTGTAGACGATCTTCACCCGCTTCTCAGAGAACGGCTCGATCGGAAAGACGCGGGCCTTGAACAGGTTGCCCGCAGTCCATTCGAGCAGCCCCGGATCGCGCTTCTCGCGCAGGATGGTCTCGTAAATTTCGCGGGCCCGCTGCTTCTCGACGATGTCCGCTTCGACCAGATCGTTGCCGATCCACATCCCGAACCCGCTGATCGACGCATCCTGAGGCAACGGGAAATGGAAGATCCCCTCCAGCCGCGATGGTGTGTGATTGACGAACGATTCCTCGATGGTCGTCCGGGCGATCTGATCGCGAATCTCGACGGAGACCTTGTGATAGCCAACGGTCAGCGGTTCGTTGCGACCATCGGGCAGCTTCACGATCAGCGACCCGAGCGACTCGTTGTTCGACGTCCCTTCAAACCCGGCCAGCCAGACCGGCACCTGCGGCACGTCCACGAGCCTCTCATCGCGGTCAACTCGTACCAATTGCTTGTCGCCATGCTTGAAGACACGCTTGCCGTCGCGCGGGGCCAATAAATTGAAGGACGGGAGGCTCTCCTCAACCATTTTCCGTTCGGGATAGTTCACCTGCACCTCTCCCGTGTGCAGACGAGCCTGTGTCGGTGAAATGCACTCAACGAGTGTCCCTGGTCCCAGCGTCAACTCGACCTCGGAAGACAGTGTCACTTTCAGAGCGTTGGCCCCGCGCAGCTCAGTGCGCAGCCAGTCGCCCGGCTTGAGCAACAGATCCCGGCCGAGCGGCGTCCACCGTTTGGCGAGCATCGGCCGAATGACGGCGATCCCCTGCGCATCGCTCACCTTGCCGATCCGACCGTCCTCGGTGAGCGACTTCGCCACGACAAACTTCTCGTCGCCAACCGCTTCGTTCATCGCGACCAGCCGCATCTCGGCGAGCAGAACGTTCTGCCCTCGCTTGGCGCGGATTCCAGCGAGTTGTTTGTTCTGCACATCGACGAACCCTTCGAGTTCGATCCGCTCCGAAGCGGCCTCAACCTGCGCGCGGTAGACAAAACACTCGCGGCCATCGAACTGAACCCGCTCGCGCGGGCGCGAGTTCAACAGCGCCGTCGCATCGCGCACACCGACATCCAGCAGCGCAACGAGGTCCACCTGCCGATCCGGTGCCGAGAACCACGGCGAATCCGCTTCGGTCGCGGTGTTCGTCACTTCATCGACGCGCCACAGTCGCGATCCCGCCGCGATCTCGTACTTCTGCGGAGACTCTTCTCGACGGACCAACCCCGGCGCACGAACCCACACCTCTGCGGTCTGGCCGTCCCGAACAACTCGCAAGTGAAGCGAACTGGCTCCACGCAGCTCGTCGATCACCTGCGAGAATGGAGCTGCGTATGAAACCGATTCCGGATTCATCGGCACCAGCCACGCCACCAACATTGCCACCGCGGCCGAAGCCACGTACAGACCACGAATCGCCAGAGTGACCATCGGATGCCTCCGCTTCGAGTTCGCCGCCGGTTGCGCCGGCAGCGGTTGAGTTTGAGTTGGTGTCGTCCCCGCCGCGAACGCCGCGGCCGCGCGTTGCCGAAGCGCATCGAGCAGCGCGGCATCCGGCAACGGCGCATCGGCGTCAACGGCGCGCAGCACCGCCTTCAGCCGTGAGTCGTCATCGTCGTGAGTGCGTTCGTCGGACATGGTGGGTTCGGATCGGATGTCGTCAAAAAGCGATTTGAGGGAATGCAGACAGAGCACAACTCCAGCGGCTCTTACAACCCGAAGACGACCTCGGCTTGCTTGTCCATGCCGACGCGGATGATGAACCAGTCACCCTTGACGAGCCTGTTCGTACCATCCCACCTCACGTCCCAGTGGAGCTTGCCGTCCTTCTTTGGGATGAGTTGGGCTGAGGACAGGTAGTGCTCCGCCGTTTCGATCCGCTTCTCTTTCACATGTGCCTCGGCCAGGCGGATCGCTTCGCCGATCAGGACGGCCGGCGGCCAAGTGTCGGCGGCCACGGCATGTGGTGCCGGGTCGGCAGCCCGACTCGCCTCCTCAAAGCCCATCGCGAACCCAGTTGCCCCGAGGGCTGAAAACGCTTCTCGACGGTTCATCGCAATAACCTCCTTCAAAGGGAAACCAAGCCTTCCGTACTGTTCAATGATGTCACGCTTCCGCCTCAATCTTTCGGCCTGCTTTCCTGCGGAACTCGCGGCGGGCACGAGCCAGCTTGGATTTGAGAGCCTCGACGGAATGCCCCCACTGTTGGGACAACTCGTCGAGGCTCCGTTCATCCAGATACTTGGCTGTCAGCAGCGCGGCGTAGTCCGAGGGGAGTTCGGCCAGCACGCCGCGAACCAACTCCGCCAACTCGCTCTGTTCGAACGGAAGGCCGTCGGCTTCGGAGCCGTCCAGCCACCGATGCAACTCCCCCGCGTGAGCTTCCGCCAACTTCTGCAATTGCGCCGCCTTGTTGATCTGCTTCCAATAGAGCGACACGTTGTGGTGAGCAATCCCCGTGAGCCAACCCCACAACGACCCGCGTCCCGAATCAAAAGACCGCGCCGACCGGGCCGCCGCGAGAAACGTTTCCTGCACGACATCGGCCACATCCGTCACCTCCGGCCCCACAAGTCGCGCGACGTAACGCCACACGTCCGCGCTGTAGCCGTCATACAGCGCAGCCCAAGCCTCTCGGTTGCCGGTCTGCAAGCCGCAGATCACGGCCGATTGGTTGTGCTCGTCCAACAAGGAAGCGATCTCGTGAATGGAAGGCGAACGAACTGAAAGTGAATTGGCCGTTCGACGCCACCGAGTGTCGGACAATTCCCAAGAATTGCCAACTTTGTGTGATTGAAAACCGACGCTCGATGAGGCATCGCTAGCAACACGCCATTACCGGGCCATCGCAGTGCTGTCAGAAGCCCGGCGTTCAATCAGACGCCGGGCTGTTTTCGTTGAGCCCTGAGGGAGTCGTACGGCTCCATCCAGTTTGAAGTTGCACAAAATGTAGGCGGAGACCAGCGGCGCTTCGCCGCACCGATCCACCATCAATTCTCAGAAGGCTTTTCAGGGTGGGTCCGTACTCGAAGCAAACTTGTCCTACCCTGCTTTGAAATTGAGAAGAGCCGTGGAGGGAGGCGGGCGACATCTCGCAAACACGCTGCTCGTTGATTAACTTGGCGCTGCCGTTCTGATTCTTGAGACCGCCCGCCGTGTGAGGAAGTTCATTCGATGTCCGTCCGATCTGTCAGTCAGCAGCCTTTGCTGCAGCCCGGTTTGTGGGTGGGAGGCACTTTGCTCCGTACTCGCGTTCCGGTGGCGAGCACGATTGTCCTGGTTCTTGGCTGTCTGATGTTGGGCCTTGTCACCGCGCGAGCTGACGAACCCAAAGCAGGTGCCGCGACGAGCGAGCAGCTCAAGTTCTTCAACGAGCGGGTGAAGCCGGTGCTCGAACGGAACTGCTTCAAGTGTCACAGCCATCTGGCGGACAAAGTGAAGGGCGGTTTGATGGTCGATTCGCGGACGGGGCTGCTCGAAGGGGGAGACACCGGCGCGGCGATTGTGCCGGGGAAGCCGGACGAGAGTCTTTTGATTCAGTCGATCCGCTACGACGAGAACGCCGATTACCAGATGCCTCCCGGCGGGAAGAAGTTGCCGGACGAAGAGATTGCCGCGCTGACCGAGTGGGTCAAACAAGGGGCCTTCTGGCCGGATGAGCCTTCCGGCGGCGACCCCAAGCGCAAATCGCGGCCTCGCGGCAAGATCACCGACGAGGATCGAGCGTGGTGGGCGTTTCAACCGCTCCAAGAACCGGCGGTCCCCGATGTGCGAGGGACAACACACACGATGCGGAACGAGATTGATGCGTTCATTCTCGAACGGCTGGCGAAGGAGAACCTCGTCCCGCTGCCCGAGGCATCGCCCGCCGTGCTGTGTCGCCGCGTCACGTTCGACCTGATCGGATTGCCTCCGTCTCCTGACGAGGTCCGGCAATTCGTCGAGGCCGCGAACAAGGATGCCGATGCCGCGTATCGCGATCTCGTCGATCGGCTGCTCGACAGCCCGCGCTATGGCGAGCGTTGGGCGAGGCACTGGCTCGATCTGGTGCGCTACGCCGATTCGGACGGCTACCGCATCGACGACTATCGGCCTCAGGCGTGGCGGTTTCGCGATTACGTCATTCGCTCGTTCAACGAGGACAAGCCGTATGACCGCTTTGTGCAGGAGCAGCTTGCCGGCGACGAACTCTTCCCCGGCGATCCGGACGCGCTGATTGCGACCGGTTACTTGCGGCACGGAATCTACGAATACAACAACCGCGACGTGCGCGGCCAGTGGACCACAATCCTGAACGACATCACCGACACGACCGGCGACGTGTTCCTCGGGCTGGGAATGCAGTGTGCGCGGTGTCACGATCACAAGTTCGATCCGATTTTGCAGAAGGACTATTACCGGTTGCAGGCGTTCTTCGCCGGACTGATGCCTCGCCAGGATCTGGTCGCCGCGACCGCCGAGCAACGTCAGGCACATGCCGAACGATTGACGAGTTGGGAGGCGAAGACCGCCGACATCCGGCGCGAGATCGCTGCGCTGGAGGAGCGTTACCGAGCGAATGCCGAACGCGACGCGGTCTCGAAGTTCCCGGATGACATTCAGGAAATGATCCGCAAGCCGGTGGCCAACCGCTCGCCGCTTGAGCATCAGCTCGCGGAGTTGGCTTACCGGCAGGTTTACTACGAATTCGATCGACTGGAGCGGCTCATCAAGGGCGGGGACAAAGAGCGATTGATCGCGCTCAAGCGTCAGCTTGCCGAGCACGATTCCGTGAAGCCCGCTCCGTTGCCGATCGCGTTTGGTGCGACCGATGTTGGTCTGGCGGCGGCTCCGGTTCTCATTCCCAAACGCGGGCCGGAGCCGGTCGAACCGGGGTTTCTCACGCTGCTCGATGAGCAACCCGCACAGGTCGAACCGTTCGCCGAATCGACCGGACGCCGCGCGGCCCTCGCGCGGTGGTTGACGCAGCCGGGCAATCCCCTCACCGCGCGCGTGATGGTGAACCGCGTCTGGCAGGACCATTTCGGACGGGGCCTGGCCGCGAACGCGAGCGACTTCGGACGACTCGGCGAACAACCGACGCATCCCGAACTGCTCGACTGGTTGGCGAGCCGCTTCGTGCAGGAGGGCTGGAGCCTGAAGAAGCTGCACCGGCTGATCGTCCTCTCGGCGGCGTATCGACGCGCGAGTGACGCTCTGTCATTCAGCCCCATGCCAAAAGCGCAGGGTGCCACTGGCGGCAGCTTTGGGCCGCCAGTGCCTACCAGAAGCACTGGCAGTCAAAGCCCTGCCAGTGGCACACGTCATTCCGCTTTAACACTCGATCCCGACAACCGCCTCTACTGGCGCGGAACGACTCGGCGGTTGGAGGCCGAGCAGATTCGGGACGCGATCTTCGCCGTGACGGGGGAACTCAACAGGACGACGGGCGGGCCGAGCGTCTGGCCCACCGAGCCGCGTCGTAGCGTGTATGCCCGCATCATGCGGAACACGCGCGATCCGCTGCTCGATGTGTTCGACGTGCCGTTCTGGTTTCAAAGTGCCTCGTCGCGCGACACGACCACGACGCCGGTCCAGTCGCTGCTGCTCATCAACAGCCAGTTCCTGCTGCACCGCGCACAGGCGTTTGCCGAGCGAGTCCAGCGCGACATTGGCTCGACCGACGACTCGCAGTTCATCGCGCGCGCCTACCAGTTGGCGTTCTGCCGCCCTCCGACCGACAGCGAGTTGACGGCGGCCCGCAAGTTTCTGGCGTCTCAACCGGCGGCGATCAACCCGCAACTGGCCGGTTCGGCGCAGGCCGCCTTCGTGGCGGGGAAGATCCCGTATCGCGACGGTCAGGCGGCGGTGATCGAACCGGTTGCGACCCAGCAGCGGTTTGAAGTCGATGCGCGCGACCAGATGCCTCGCGGCGACTTCACGATTGAAGCGTTCGTGCTGTTGCAGTCGGTCAACGACTCGGGAGCGGTGCGCACGATCGCCTCGACGGGTGACCCGAACCGAGAACCCTCGTGGGGCTTCGGCGTCACCGGCAAGAAGTCACGTCGCAAACCGCAGACACTCGTCTTGCAACTGTTCGGGAAGAAACAGGACGGCCAGGTGGGTGAGGAGGCGATCTTCTCGGACCAGCACATTCAATTGGACAAGCCGTACTACGTGTCCGCGTCGGTGAAGCTGGCTGATGAGGGGCAGGGCGAGGTCACGTTCTTCGTCAAGGATTTGTCGAACGATGACGAACCGTTGCTCGTCGCGCGGGTGCCGCATGCGATCACGGGCGGCTTTGAAAACGAACGGCCGTTGATGCTGGGCGGTCGCGGCGCGAAGGTCGAATACTCGTTCGATGGCCTGATCGACGACGTGCGACTGTCGCGCACGGCGCTCGGTGTCGGCGAACTGCTCTTCACGTCCGAGGGAACCAACCAGCACACCGTCGGCTATTGGCTGTTCGAGTCGAAGCCGGATGTGTTCCACGATGCCTCGGGCCACGGACTCCATATCCGCCCGGCGGCATTCAAGACCGGATCGAAGGTCAACCCGCACGCCGCCGCATTGGCCGACTTCTGCCATGTGCTGCTCAATTCCAACGAGTTTCTGTACGTCGAGTGACCGCATGTCCCCTCGCCCCGGCTCTGCGGGGAGAGGGTTAGGGTGAGGGGCGAGCCGCAGCAGAAAAGAACCCCTCACCCTAGCCCTCTCCCCTCCAAGGCGAGGGGCGAGGGAACATGACAAAGACAAGAAGTAGAATCGAGTGAATCCCATGACCGATCCACGCTGTTTTCGATACGAGCCGATGACCAGCCGCCGCGACTTCCTGTGGGGGACCGGCCTGGGGTTGGGAGGGATTGCGCTCTCCTCGTTGCTCGCGCCGCGAGTGGCCGGTGCCGCGCCGGTGGCTGCGCCACTGTCGCCTCTCGCGCCGCGAACGCCGATCCGGCCGGCGCGCGCGAAGAACGTGATCTTTCTGTTCATGGAAGGCGGCCCGAGTCACGTGGATCTCTTCGATCCGAAGCCGCTGCTCAACGAACTGGCCGGGAAGCCTCTGCCCGACAGTTTCGGGAAGGTCATCCTGGCGATGGGTGAAGCGCGGGCACCGCTGCTCGCCTCGAAGCGGAAGTGGCAGCAGCACGGTGAGGGCGGACAGTGGTTCTCGGACTGGATCCCGCAGATCGCCAGTTGCGCCGATGATCTGGCGGTCGTTCGTTCGTGCTGGGCCGACGGCATCAATCACTCGGCGGGCGTCTGCCAGATGAACACGGGTTCGATCCTCGGTGGTCGGCCGTCGCTCGGCGCGTGGGTCAGCTATGGACTCGGCACGGACAACACGGACCTCCCCGCGTTTGTTGTGATGCAGGACAACCAATCTCAGGTGGTGAACGGCCCTCGCAACTGGAGTGCCGGGTTCATGCCGGCCGTCTATCAGGGGATCAGGCTTCAGGGTGGGAACGAACCGATCCCGAATCTCAACACGCCCGAAGGAGTCACTGATTTGCAGCAGCGCGGGAAGCTGGACTTCCTCAACGCGGTCAACCGCCAGTTCGCGCAGCGGCATCCCGAACAGACTGAGTTGGAGGCTCGCATCGCCAGCTACGAACTGGCCTTTCGGATGCAGGCGGCCGCACCGGTCGCGGTCGATCTCGAACAGGAAACCGCCACGACTCAGCAGCTTTATGGGATGGACGAGAAGGAGACGGCGACGACGGGACGGTTGTGTCTGCTCGCGCGGCGCATGGTCGAGCGGGGCGTACGCTTCGTGCAGATTTATCATGGCGCGGGGAGCAAGTGGGATGCACACTCCGGCATCGAAAAGAATCACGCTGAGTTGTGCCGTTCGATGGACCGCCCGGTGGCCGCGCTGTTGCGAGACCTCAAGTCGCGCGGGCTGCTCGACGAAACGCTCGTCGTGTGGGGCGGTGAGTTCGGCCGCACGCCAATGAGCGAAAAGGGAGACGGTCGCGATCACAACCCGACCGGATTTTCCATGTGGTTCGCAGGCGGCGGCGTTCAGGGTGGCCAGACGATTGGCGAGACCGACGAACTCGGCCTGCGAGCGGTCAAGGATCGCCTGCACGTTCACGACCTGCACGCCACGATTCTGTGGCTGCTCGGTCTGGACAACATGGATCTCGTCTACAAATATAAGGGCCGCCCCGAACGACCGACGTTGAATGAGGGCGAGGCGTTTGAAGGACTGGCCTCGGCCTCTTGAGCGGGCAAGGTTGGTCTTTGAGCCTCCGGTGGTCGCAGCACAACGCCGCTGGGGGCGGTCGAAGACGCCCGACCCCAGCCACACGTCCACCGATGGACACTCGGAATTGTGTTCGGGCAATCTCGGAATGTGTCGGCTCTTGCGGGGCCGTCGGTTCAAAACAACTCGTTGATCGGCTTGCCGAAGGGAAGAACGGGGTGAGGGCGGCCGGCGTGGTCGGTGTAGTTGATCGTGGGATCGACACCAAGGTGGCGATAGACCGTGGCGAGGACATCCTGCGGGTGCTTCGGGTTGTCTCGGACGGTGGCGGCTTGGGAGTCTGTCGAGCCGATGGCCCGGCCCCCTTTGACTCCGCCTCCGGCCAGAGCGGCGCTGAAGGCACTCATCCAGTGATCGCGTCCGGCGGTCGCGTTGACTCGCGGCGTGCGACCGTGTTCTCCCCAGGCGACCACCAGCGTGGTGTCGAGCAATCCGCGCTGATCGAGGTCTTCGATGAGCGCCGAGTAACTCTGGTCGAACGGCGGCAGAAAGCCGTTCTTGAGCGACCAGAAGTTGTCATCGTGCGTGTCCCACCAGCGCAGATCGACGGTGACGAGGCGGACTCCTGCTTCGACCAGTCTACGCGCGAGAAGCAGGCGCTGGTTCCAGCCGGGGTTGTCTCCGCCCGCTCGCATCCGCGGCGTGTACTGCGGGGGATAGCCGTAGCGGTCGCGAACGGACTGCGGTTCGGAATCGAGATCGAACGCCTGGCGGACTCGCGAGCCGGTGATGATTTCCCACGCCTGACGCTGGTACGAGTCCATCGCGCCCAGTGTTCCCGTGTGATCGACATCGCGGCGAATGCGATCGAGCGCGTCGAGCAACCGGCGGCGATCGGCCGTCTGGTCCACGGCGACTCCCTGCGGGACCGCGAGGTTCGGGACTTCAAACTTCTGCCCCTTGGCAGCCGGATCGGCCATCGTCTGAAACGGCTGACACGCCGCCCCGAGGTAAGCCGATCCCGTGCCGGGGATCATGCGCGGGACCATCACGTACGCGAGCATCGTCGGGTCGAGCTGCTGCAACTGTTTGGCGACGACGGACCCCATGCTGGGGTGAGCGTTCTCGCTCTCATTCTTTCCCGGTGCGTGCCCCGTGAAGACGACCTGATCGCCGCGCGAATGGCTGACATCGCCGTACTCGGGCGGATGTTGGAGGCTGCGGACGATCGACCACTTGTGCATGATCGCGGCGGTCTGCGGGAGCAACTCGCAAATTAGCAGACCCGGCACCGAAGTGGGGATCGGCTTGAACTCGCCCCGAATCTCGACGGGGGCATCGGGCTTCATGTCCCACGTTTCGAGTTGGCTCGGCCCGCCTCGCATGTGCAGAATGATGACCGAGTTTTTTCGTCGGGCCACCGGACTTGAGGACTCAGCGTGAGCCTGCGATCGCAACACGTCGGACAGACTCAGTCCCAAGCCGCTCAGCATTCCGACGTTGAGCAGGCCGCGACGATTGATCTGGAGATCGCGTGAATTCATGAACGTGTTCTTTCGATGGTCTCACGGCGGGAAGGCGATAGTGCTTTTGTCACTTGGCGACGAGTGAGGGATTGTCGTCGTTGATATTTCGCGTGGCAAACAGTCAAATTTTTCCGAGCGGGGCGGCGTCAGCACCCGGTTCTTCAAAAACGAACTGACGCCCAAGAGTCGAGGGGCTGACACCGCCCCGCTCGGAGGTCTCATCTTCGCTCAAGCAAGGTTTAACCGCGTGGACTACTACGGTTTGTTATCGACCTTCCAGAGCTGTTCGATGAGGGCTGCAATGGCGGGATCGTGGGCTTTCAATTCTGTTCGATCAAACGGGAAGAAGTCGTTACGGGAGAAGTACGCTTCGGTGCATTCCGCAAAATACTCTTTGTGGTTGGTCAAACCGTAGGCTCGATCAAACTGCTTGCGGCCTTCGGAATCTTGACGCGGAACCCGGTCATACGTGCCGCCCGCTTTGGCGTTCTCATACGCGGCGATGAGTCGCGGCTCGTCATTGCCGAGCACGCGATCATGGTACGCGTGGGCGAGTTCGTGCAGGGCGAAATTGGGCATGCGGCGCGTCTCCGCTTCAAAAATGCGGACGTTGGTGAACTCAATCCCTTTCGCCATCGCGGGGTCGCGTTGGTGATCGCGCAGCCAATCCGAATCGGGGTGATATTCGGCTCGAGGCGGAATGCCAGGGTATTCGGCCGAGAGGTAGAGCTTCACCTTTTGTAATTCGGTGACGGCGATCGCTGGGACGACGCGGGTGATCTCATCGAGCTGGACCTTGAGAAGTTCGAGCGCACGGGCGGTGAGAGCAGGATCGGCGGTGAGGAGAGCTTTGCTCACGAGTACCGTCCAGCCGGAGACATTACGTGTCTCGCGAACATTGGCGAAACGGCTGCGTTCGTCGGCTCTGGCTCTGATCTCGGCCTTGATGTTGGCGAGGCGATCCGGCCACTCAAACTTGGGGGCCTGGGCGGGATCGTATCCGGCCATGTGACCGGTGAGCCGCGTGGCGGGCTTGGTGTAGCGTAGCTCGGTGTCGCCGAAGACCTCGCGACAGAGTGCGGCGAGACCGGGATCGTATTCGATGAGCTGTGACCGGAGGTGAACGTGGTTGTGATCGGCGTCGTTGGTGCGGTTGTTGTCGAACCACGACTGCACTCCCTCGGCAAAGTATTCGTGGTAGTTCACGCTGGCGTATTTGCCTTTCCAAAGACCGGCTCGCATCGCGTCGTTATAGGATTTTTCGAGTCGTGCATCGAAGGTCGGATCGACATTCACCATCCCTCGCAGATGAATGTTGTGCGCGATCTCGTGAATCAGAATGTTCTCTTTCTCATACGGATCGCCGGGGTACCCAAGCAGGTTCTCCTCGGCACACGAACAGAACGGATCGGTCTGGCTGCCGCCGAGTCCACGGGCACGAGCGTCGTAGTAATCACTGCCCGAGAACTTTGGGAAGTCCGAGTGTGGCTGCTCACCCAGCCATGCGAACTCCGGCTGCTCGGTGGTGAATTCGTTGTGCGCGATGATGCACAGCCGCGAGCCGCTCTTGATCATCGCCGTCCGCACATCGGGCCGCTTCGCCAAAAGCATGTCGATCAGGTAGATCGCTTCCCGCACTGCATACGGGTTCACGTTGGCGGAAGCGACGACGGGGTATCCGTGCGCATCGGCACGCTGTGTGTAAAAGCCAGGTACGCCGTCCTTCGCCTGTGGGTCGTAGCGATACCCTTGGACGGGAACCTCCGAGGTGACGATCACCTCCGGTTCATCCTTTGTACCTTGAATGGCAAAGCGATGGCCGAGAGTCGTGCCGATGACGAAGTTCTTCCCAGCCGCGATCGTGGCGTTCTTCAAACGCTCGGTATCACTCTTCAGCCAGAAGACCTGCACAGGCTGAGTCCCGCCGTTGATGATCTGCAACTTCGGACGAACCGACGGCGCAGTGTCTGCTGCAAAAGCGAAATGGCACAGCCCCACGAGGACGAAAGGGGTGATAACAATTGGCAAGATGATTGAATTCAAGAGTCAGTTCCTTAGGGCTACAACGGTGAGAATCTGTCCCAGTACAACTTCGCGATTCCGTCCCGTCGGCGTTAGGGTCACACCGCGCAAAACACGGAGTTGTACGAGGTCGGTTCAGTGATTCGTTTCGGACTTGTCTGACAACACGGCCTGCAACGCGGTTCTAAGCTGGTCGCCGAACCGAGGGCCACCACCGACGAAGAGCCGCGCCACTTTGCCGCTGCGGTCGATGACGACCGTTTGCGGGATGGAAGTTGCGCCATACTTCTCGGCCACACGACCGTTGCTGTCGAGGGCCACGGTTGTGGTGAGCTTTAATCGTTCGAGAGCGACCTTCACCTTCGCGGGTGTCTCTTCGAGGTTGATCGCGAACAATTCGACCCCCTGCTCGGCGAACTCGTGCGTCACTTTGTCGATCTGCGGCATCACCTGCAAACAGGGGCCGCACCACGACGCCCAGAAGTCGAGGACCACGATCTTGCCTTTGTGTTCAGACAAGCGGAACTTCTTCCCATCGACCAGATCAAGTTCAACCTCCGGCGCGGGCTTGCCCACAAGTGCGGCGTCTTGGCCGTCCATTCCCTCGCCCGATCCGTCTCCACTCTCCTTCGCAGCGAGTGGATCGGCCGCCGCCTTGAGCTTCCACTGGTGGAAGGCCAACGCCGCTGCGGCGGCTTCAATCGCCGATCCGATCAGCAACTGATCGGCCTGTTGCAGGTCCACGCGGCAAACGCCGAGCAGTTCGCTGCGTCCCGTCAGTGTTGAGCCGACGAGTTCGTCGGCGAAGAACGTCAGTCGGTTGCCGTCACCGGGGATCGCCTGCACGCGCGTTCCTGCGGGCTGAAGAGTTGAGGCAATCAAGGCCTTGCTCGATTCTTCCGCCGTCGCTCCCGACTCGCCGTTGATCTCATCCGGATGCAACCAAATGATCCGCGCCACGCGATCTCGTTGCAGCGTCTTCGTATCGAGTCGGATTTCGATTTGAAGTTGCTGCTCGTCCATCGACACGAGGCGGCCTCTCAGATAGTCACCGTCGATGGAGCGGATCAGATGCGTGGGTGGGTTGTCTCGCTGCATGCGCGGGAGCATCAGCAACCGCTCTTTCTTGACCCGAGCGATCTGCACGGGAGCGGCCTCGGCCAGGATTTCGAGTGCCTTGAGTTGGTCATGCCGAATGAACGTCGCTTCCGTGATCGACGAAGCGAACGTGACACCTTTTTCGTCAATGGCTGTGACATCGCACGGGATCGTGTCGCCCGAACGGAGATGCAAGACGGGCATCGTAGACTTCGGTCGCTTGTGTTTCGCAACAGAAGAGGCACCGTTGCCGTCTGTCGAGTTCTGCGGTTGGCCAACCATTTTGCCGCCCGCTTGAGCCTGCCGCTGTTGCTCACCCCGCATTTGTTGCTGAGTGAGTGGCGTGGTTGAAACGGATGTGTCTCGATAGACGATGCGAGCCGACACGCCCGGCCGCAACGGGCTGGACAACGTGCTGCGAGTCGGTTGCCAGACCAAGCAGCAGCCATCGTGCTTGCGACACTCGATCAGGCTGCCGTAAAGAGAACACCCTTCCACTTCCAGTCGCCCCAGTCGCGTGGCTGGCTTCGGGTGTTCGGCCGAGGCCGGTGAGACATCTTTCGGATCAAGAACGGTCAGGGCATGGAGTCCGCCCACGGGGAACGCCACGTCTTCACGAATACCGGGGCATTTGATCCAGACGTTGTCCGCGTCCACCCTCACAAGATCGCCGCTGATCCGCAGTCCGGAGTGATGCACCGCACGCAGCGAACGTGGAGCGACTTTGTTCTCGAGTGAAAAAAATACGTCTTGGACCCGATCTTCTGCAAACAGCTCTTCGATCTCATTGGTCTCGATCACGAATTCTCGCGTCGTCGCGTCGTAGGACTGCAACTGACCGTAAGTGATCGCGCCGTCGGTGGTATGCAAACGCGACTTGCTCGCATCGACGGAACGCGGAGGCTCGCCGTTCCACCGGCCGATGCTCAGCCGTTCGAGTCGAACGTCGCCGCTCTTGTTTGTGAGCTGCAGGCCACCGAGTGTCTGAGGCTTCGCAGTGGTCACCGTCAGATCGGCGAGCTTCATTCCGCCGGACGAGAAGACCAGCAAGCGGCCTTTCGGCTGATCGAGGAATGCCTGCAAGTGAATGCGGCCCGGCCCCGGTTGAGCCGGCTGCAAGCTGGTGAGGTCGGCGTCGCGTTCGGTCTCGCGCTGCACGACCAGCTCGTTCTCCCAGACCTCGAATCGGAACGCACGCAGTGCCGATTTAGAGTCGCTCGCGCCGAGTGCCAGCTCGAAATCGGGCTTGCCCTTCCACGACAACTCGAACTCAACGCGCGCCATTGCGGGAAGACCGAAGTCGCGATACAGGACCGCTCCGCCTTGGTTGGTGAGAAGATGGCCAGACTCTTCACGCCACGTCTTCGCCGCACCCGGTGTCGTCCATCCCTTCAGTCCACTCGGCCCGGAGAACAAGAGTTCGGTTCCTCCCTGCCAGCGATACATTCTTCGTAGCAGCGTCCGTTCGACATGCAGCCGCCCGATCCCCGCGACCTCAACCTCCGCTTCATCTCCCCGCAGCGCCACGAGCGAACCGAACAGCACGTCGCCGCCCGCCAGTTCAAAACAGGTGGCTCCCTCGGGCTGAATCAACTTCGCAGGGATGGGGAATTGAATCGTGTTCACGGCTTGAGTCGAGAACTCAAACGGCCCCGTGAATGCCGGTGACTGCCACGCCAACCGGCTGCTTCCTTGTGAGTCCACCAAGCGCCCGGTGGCGTAGTCCCCGTTGGTGAGGTGGATCACGGCCGAGGCTGCGCCGTCAGCCGTCTCTGCCGCACGCACATTGTTCGCAGTCAGAACAACGACCGCGAAACAGACGAGCCACGTCAGCCGAGGGAGACTTTGTAGAAGGGGCTTGCTCATCACGAGGGCAGTTCCAGAGAAAGTTGGCAGGGCGATGAGATCATCGTTCATAGATCGGCAGGAAGCGGTAATTCAGCGCGAGGGCCAGCATCGACAGCGACGTTCCCACGGTGGGACCGAACTGACCTTGAAAGCTGCCGTCTGTCATCTGACTCGTCTTGAGCTGTCTCACCAATAGCTTGTTCCACTTCTCCCACGCCTCAACATCGCCCTGAAACAGAGCCTGAGCCTGATAGTAGCGCGTGTACTCGGCGTAGTGCTGCTGGGGCGTGTTTTCGAGTCGCTGCGTCAGATAAGACAGCGAAGCCTTGAACTGCTTGAGGTCTTTCCGTCTCGCCACCGAGTAGACGAGTGTCGCGATCGAGATGCGTGGAAAGGATTCGTCAAAGCCACCGAAGCCGCCTGAGTACCCGACCTGACCGTTGTCCGAGGTCATCGATGTGAAGTACTTGATCGCTTTGTCGGTCACTTCATCGGGGACTTCGATCCCCGCATTCCGTGCGGCCAGCAATCCCACCAGAACCGCGCCACTTACGGAGGTGTCGGCATCGGTGCTGTCGGGCGAGTACCTCCACGCTCCGACTGAGTTCTTCTTTTGAGACGTGATCGCGGCGCGAACCGCCAATTCCAGCGAGACGCCGATCGAACGACGATTTGCTTCCGACCCCGTCCACAAGTTGCGGTCGTCCACGGCACCGTAAGCTTCGGCCAGCGCCAGCATCGCGAAGCCGTGGTGATACATGCTGTTCCCGAAGAAGCCCGTCGAGGCATTTTGCTGCGAGATGATGCTGCGCAGCGCCTTCCTGACATGGTTGCTGTAGAGGCCGAAGTTGGGATCTTCACCGGAAGCCAGCAGCACCATCAGAGCCATCCCTGTGACGCCCGGCCCGTCTTGACCTCCCGCTTTCCAGTCGCCCGCTTCGGTCTGAGTGCTCGCGAGGTATTGCAGCCCGCGATCGTAAATTTCACGCACGTCGCGCGGGACCACGTCACCAATTTTGATCGAGGGTGGTTGAGCCTGCACGCGCAACGGCATCGCACAGCAAGCAGCCAGCATGAGGAATGTCATCGATACACTAACCCGAAGCGTAAGCGAGGAAGCTCGCCACCCGGCGCAGCCGATATCGCACCGACTCCCACGACCGCACATGCCTACGCTCACATCCTCGCTCACGCTTCGGGTTGGTGGCGACATCGGACAACCATCGGATTCCTTCCTCATCGCGCCGCTCCCTGCCGAGATTGCTCGGGCTTCAACGCATCCGCCGGAGCGTCGTTCGATTCTTGAGCCGCCTCTTCGCGCGTATCTCTCACACTCGATGCTGCGGCCTCAAACAGAGTTTGCACATTCAGCATGAAGCCAGCGGGCGAAGCCTTCGGGGCATCAATGACGCCGGTCTGGGCGAGGTGCATTTCCAAGCCTCGGCCCTGTTGAAGCTGCGGTTGCATCAGTTTCCATTGTCGATCGTCGAGCAGCGGCTTGATCTTTTTGACCGGCAAGTTCGCCAGCCGATACAGCACGAAGTAGTTGTCGTACTGGCCGAAAATGTGCGGCGGTTGAGTCTCCTCGACGAGCAGCTTGAGCAGCGCGTTATGCTGCTCGGCTCGCAGCACGACTGTGTTGCTGAGCGTGATCAGAGAGGCTTCAATCGTGGCTCGATAACGGAATTTCCGACGCTCTTCGACGACGACGCGATACTGGGCCTGTTGCTCGTCGGTCAATGTCTTCCGCAGTGACTTGCCAAAGAGCGAGGCCTCACCAAACAGCCCCGCCGACTGCTTCTGTTGCAGCGGGCTGATCTCCTGCCAGATATTTTGGAACGCGTTCTGATCCTTCCTCACCGCGAGAAACTTCTTGCGAACGGCCTCAACATCATCGAAGAACCGCTTCATGTCGCCCCGCGCGGCGAGTGTCAACTTTTTCTTTTGCTCAGCGGTGAGATCACAGACCCGGGCGAGTTCGTCAACCTTCAGCTTGAGTTGCGAGTCGATCCGCTTCCGACCGGCCTCCGCATTGCCACTCCCCTGAAAAACCCACTGGTCGAAGTTCGACTCGTCCATGTTGAAGTCATTATTCGCCTGAGCCGCCACCGGTGGAGGCTCACCATCATCGGGAGCCGCGAACGCAGAGGCCGATCCAAACAGGATGACCAGAAGTGTGAAGGCACATCGCAAGCTTCGTGACATTTGATTCATGGATACTCTCCGCCTATGGCTCAATCAGCAGTGCAAAGTGAGAGACGATCAACGGTAGGGAACGGGGCCGCAATTACTTTCCGACGGCTCGTAGCAGCCTGCTTCCTCTGCACTTCTTCGAGAAGTGATTACGGCCCCGTTCCTCAGGCTGCGTGGAGTCTTCGGAACGCACCGTCGTCAGACGATGCGAATTGAACCGGTGCGTTCTGAAGACTCCACGCACCCTACGGGGTTTGCATTTTTCAATTTGAACTTCGCACTACTCCAACTTCAAAATCTCCACGATTCCACCAAAAAACCTGATTGCCCCGTTGGGCGCGGCTGCCTTCGCCGGTTCATCGCCCCACCAACCATCATTCTGCTGTTCTTGGCCGTCACCGCCCCAAAAACCGAAGTCCACCTTTTGCAGTCCGTTCCACACAGACTTCTGGTCATCGTTGAGATGCGTGACCACCTGTGGGTCGGGAATGGTGGGGAAGTACTGGCCTCCGTACATCGACAGCATCAGCCACTGCTCCCAATTGTCCTGCCAGTTGGTTGAGATCGATTCAGTGATCTTGTCACGCTGCTCGACCGTCAGGGACAGGGCTGAGTCGAGGAGGGCGACCGCGCTGTGAATGGCGGCTCGCTTGCGAAGAGCCGTCCGTTGGGTGGCCTCTTCCGTGTACTTGGCCATCTGTTCCTCAGTCAGTGTCTCCTTCAACACTTTCGCCAAGGACTCGCGAATGAACCGGCGAGGATCGGCTGGCGCGGCCTCACGTTCGACGAAATTTACGCCCCGCATCGCTCGGCCCTGCTGCTCGGCCAACCGGCGAACCACTTCTTTCACGCTCGCTTCGCCCACCGCTTTGATCTTCGGCCGCTGCTCCGGTTTCAGATCGCACATCTGGCGAATGAAGTTCAACTCCGTCATGAGGACAGGCTGGTACTGCTGAGTGAACTGTGGAATCCACTGCTGCACCTGCGCATCGACCGCGTTCAGATCGAGCTTCTCTGCAAGTGCCTCCACAAACGGAGCGGCCAAAGCCTCGGCATCAATCGCCGCCGCCGGTCCCTGCGGTTTCTTGACCGCCTCTTGTTTGACCGCCTTCGGTTCCGCTTTGGCCGCCTTTGCCTCGACGGCTGGCTTGGCCCTGATCTTCGGCTCTTCGGCTCGACCAAAATCAGAGACGAGAACGACGATGAGCAATGCGGTGAGCGCTTCGTTGCGGAGAGATGTCTTCATTCGTGCTTGCCTCTTGTCGATTTGCTCCGACCCCTGACTTGCTGTTCATCTTGCACGTTGCACTGATCACTTTCACCCTCTTCATCCCTCACTTCGCACTGTCGCGTTCCAACCGGTTGAAGTACTCGTCCAGTCCCGCGCGGAACTCTTCGGGGAGCGAGGTTCCCGACTCGCCCGTGGCTTGCGACACGCCGCGATCTTCACGGACTTCCTTCTCGTTGACGCCCGATCCGATCAGCGCGAGGGCCGAGTCGTTCGTGGTCCCGCCACCGCCGCCGCCCGGAGACGAACCGCCGCCGCCGCCACCTTTCGGGTTGATGCGCTTCGATTGCAGGAGTAGTTCGATCGCTTCCGTTTCAGCGGCGATCGCCTGCGAGCCGGTGTCGGGGCGTTCGAGGATGTCGGCCGCTTCTAGCATCACTTGCTCGACCTTGTTCAGCAGAGCGATCTCCTTGGCGAACTCTTCCTCGCCGTCGGGCAAATCCTTGATGCGCACATTCAGTTTGGCGACGCGATCCGAGAGTTCGTCCTGAGTCAGACTCAACTTGCCCGCGCGCTGAGTGAACTCCGTTTTCGCCAAGGCGGGACGGGCCTGTTCGGCGACGCGGGTCTCCTCGCGCAGGTTGACCTCGGCTTCCAGAATGTGCATCGCTTCCAAGACGATCGACGGTGGCAGGCTGCTCTTCGACTTGCAGCCGGGGCACTTACCGCACGACGCGGGATCAACCAGATCGTCGGCCCAGCGGTCCATTGTGTCCGACCAGAATTCGGCCTGAGCCATCGAAAGGCCGGTCTCGACGCGCACGTCGTCGCTCAATTGCCGCAGGCTGCCGACGGCGTCCTGTTCACGCATCTCGTCGAGGACCGTTTTGAATCGCTGGAAACGTCGTCGCTCGAAGTACGCTTGCATGTCGTCCATGATGTTAGACAGGTCTTGGCTGCTTTTCGTTTCCAGTTTCGACACATCGTCGAGAACCAGCTTGGCCGTGCCACCTGGCTTGCCGCGCAGACCGAACGTCCCACCGACTTGATCGTTGATCTTGCCCGCGATGACGTACTGTTGCCGTGACGCCGCCTTGAGCCGCTTCACGAGCGTGCTCCCTTCGAGATTGGCCAGCACCTTGTTCAGTTCTTCGGCGATCTTGTCGAACTCGGCCAGCAAGTCTTGTTGAGCCGTGATGGCTTCGTCGAGTTTCTCGCTCGCCGGGGCCGGCGGCTGCTTCTTCGAGCCGCCTCCCGCGATCGTCGTCACGGGCAGCGTGAGCCGTGGTTTCGAGTTGCTCTTGCTCGGCTCTTCCTCTTCGCCGTCGGGCTTCTTCGCGGGCTGTTGTGACGATTCTTTATCGACCACTGTCGGCACAATCGGCTGCGGTTTCGATTCACTCGGCTTGCCGGTTCCTGGCCGCATGTCGCGGATCTGACCGGCCGCCGGCGCTGACTTTGTCGGAGAACTCGCCGCGAGGGCGGGAGCCTGCGCCGACTGCTTCAACAGATCAGCCACGTTCGGCATCCGATTCCCCGAGATGTCCTTCAGAATCTGAAGCATCTCCGCCCACTTCTCCAAATGACCGACACCGAACTCGGGGTTCCGCATCGCCTGACGAACGAGTTCCTCGCCGCCATTGACGAGTCCCATCAGTCGCCGCCCGTTGGACCGCTCGGCCGCCGACTGGGCTTCGATCTTGCGACGATTGTCCGCTTCATCGAGTTCCTCGGCCGTGAGCAATCGCAGCTGCTGATTCGCGTGGTGGAGCTGCATCTCGCGATCGCGGACTTCGAGCGACTGCCGATGCCACTTACTCAGTTGTTCGGTGATCCAGATCGAATGCTGATCGGCGCTGAGGACGTACAGCAGGTAACTTGGCGAGTAGGTGCGCGGTCGGCCGGGAAGATAGTCTTCGACGAACAGCCGCACGTTCAACGGCTGCGGTTCGATTTCGAGCGTCTTCGCACTGAAGGTGCCGACCAGTTCGAGCAACTCCTTGTCGCTTGCTCCGGCCGCCAGCAACCGCTCACCCTTCGCAGGCTTCGCGACCGCGGTCTTGTCGGCTCCCTGCCACTCGATCCCGACGACCTTAATCCCAAAATCGTCCTGCGCGCGGACCTTGAACGTGAGCGTCTCCGAATCAATCACGACCTTCTGTCGCGGCAGGTCTTCGCACGAGAGCGACGGCGCTTCGTCCTCGCGCGCCGTGATCGACACGATGAACGGCTCCAGGCTCGTCAGTCCAAACTCGTCCCGCAAAGCGACGGCCACTTTGTGTGACTTTGCGATCGGCATCGTTCCCGGACTGACCGAGATTGATGTCGTGGGCTGAAGCACGGTGAAAGTCGGCGTGCAGGTTTGGCCAACATCCATGCACCACACGCCAGCCGCATTCCGGTTGGCGGTGGCCGTGAACATCGCCACGCTGCCGTTCACCAATGAAACAGTTCCGCCACGAACGTCCTTGCGAATCGGTTGCGGACGTTTCAGATACTCGGGCAATTGCACATCCGCCACGACGGAGGAGAGTTCGGGACGCAGCATCGGCTCCACGCGCACACGCTGCTGCGCGTCGCCGATTTGGAGTTGAAGCCAACTGGAATCGATCTGGGCCGGCAGCGCGAACTCGTACCGTCCCTCTCGCAGTTCAGCCGTGACGGGGACTTGCGATCCGAGCAGCACCGTTCCACGCGGCGGCTTCGATTGACTCTGTTCGAGCAGCTTGACCGAGATCGTGACTGGCTCACCGTGCGCGACAACCAACCGTTCTGGAAGCGGCTCAACCATCGTGAAGGTGTAGCGTGGAATGGCCTGCCACGGCGCGACGAATCGCGCCCAAGCATTCGCCGCCGCCGCCGGAAACAGGCAGAGCAACAGCACGGCCACCGCCGTCGGCACGCCAGCCAGCCAAGCCCACAAGCGATGACGCGGATAAGGGACCGCCGCCTGAAGGTCTCGCTTCGCGGTCTCACTCGCCACCTGGCCGATCGCCGCCTCAACCAGCGCCCGCGATCGCTGCTGTTCCGACTCGCTCCTCACGAGCTCAATGATCCCAAGCAATTGATCCCCAATCAGCGGCAGCTTCCGACTGACCAGTCGCGCCAGTTGCTCGAACCGTCGATGACACCAAATCCAACGATGCAGATAGACCGGCACAAACGCGCAGCCGCCGACCGCAACGAGGAAAATCGCCAACCGAAGCGAACTCGGCGTGTCCATGATTCGGTCGAGGGCAAAGACCGCGAGATACGACACGACGACTCCAAACATCGCACCGCACGCGGCCTCAATGGACTTGATCGTCCAGACGCGCCGACGAAACTCGTGCAACTGAGCCTGCAACGACTCGGGCAACTTCAATCCGGCCTTCGACTGTTCGGCATTCATTTCAGTTTGCTCCTTTCAACACTAACCCGAAGCGTAAGCGAGGATGCGAGTCTCCCTGCCCACGTTTTCTAAACACACTAACCCGAAGCGTGAGCGAGGAGTCCAGACTCCGCAACCCACAGCATCGCTCACATTACCCCTCTCGCTGCGCTCGCGTCCTCGCTCACGCTTCGGGTTAGTGTTTGCTGCAACCTTCAAATCAATCCCACGATCTTCCGCCCCACCCAAAACACACCCAGCATCACCACCAGCACAGTGGCCACGAGCGGGTGGCACCACAACTGAACTCGTCTGATCGATGGTGGCGGTTCGGGGAGGGCGGCTAATGATTTCAAAACCTGCTCCAGTCGATCAACTTCGATCACCTGACCTCGCGTCACGCGAGCGATCTCTTCCAAGACTTCGGGGCGAGCCGCTCGGCCGATTCGTTCGACGGCCACTCCTTGGACGAAGAACGACGCTTCCAACGTCGCCCCCGTTTGTTTGCACGCCAGCGTGACCTCGTGACGACCCGGTTCTTCGGCGGTAAAGCGGGACGAGAACGCGCCCCATTCGTCGCCGGAGGAAGAGAATCGCACGGTCTCGGCTTTGCCCGATGGAGCGGTGATGCGGGCGGAGACATCTCCCTGCGGCAGCGGTTCGCCACTCCGTTCCATCACATTGGCGCTCAGAGCCATCGTCTGCCGGACTTGCGGTTGTTCGGGTGAGTAATACATCCGCATCGTTTCACCTTTGGCCATGTTTCGCTGGTATGCCATCCAGCGTACCACCTGACCCCAGAAGCGATAGTGGTACTTGTCTTCGACGCCTTTGCGCCACCGCCAGGCGCCGTCGGTCCCCATGAACAAGACCTTCCCCGCGCCAAACGTGCGCGTCGCAAGCAGCGGCAGTCGGCCGTGTTCGTTCGAGGCATCTTTATGCACGCACAAGACCTCGGCTCCCGCCTTGGCTCGCACGACGGGAGCGTACCACTGGAAGCCGGGCAGACTTTCCCAAACTTCGATGTTGTCCTCTTGCGTGTCGGCCAGTTTGGTGAGCAGGCTGCGTCGGCCCAATTCCATCAGTTCAAAGTGGCTTGGCGTGCGCGAACCCCAGCCGCCCGGCTGCGACTCATCGACGACGACCGGCATGAGATCATCCAGCTCGGTTCCGATGAGGCTCATCTGCCGCCCCTGCCAGCCGGGCATGAAGACCAGTCCGCTGGCCTGATGTTCGACGAGGCCCTTCAACAACCGACAGTCCTCCGCCGTGAGTTGGCCGTCCTCCTGACCGACATCACCGAGGAACACCACGTCGTACTTGGACAGCTCCTCTAAACCTCTCGGGAATTGTTTGATGTAATCCTTGTTGCCGCCGCCTCCCTTGCTCAGACCGGGATGAAAGAGGAGGCACGAAACCTCGACACCCGGATCACGCGAAAGTGCATTTCGCAGGTATCGGTATTCCCAACGTGGAACCGACTCGACGATGAGGACTCTCAGCTTTTCCTCGCGGATCGCGATCGGAGCGGACAACTGGTTGTTGTCCGCCAGTAACTCCTCGCTGTGCTTGGGCACATCGAGCGTGAGCGTGTAGTCACCGACCACCTTCGGCTTCCAGATGACCCATTCGCTGGTGCGCCCCATCGGTGCGACGCGAACGTCCTTCGTGACCTCCTCGCCATCCGAGGACTTCAGCGTGACTGTGGTCAGGTACTCGCGTGGCAGCGTGCTGTCGATCGTGAACGGAATCCGAACCGACTTCCCCGCGATGCCGAACGTGGGCGAGTCCAGGCTGAGCAACTCAACATCGGGCAATCGCGACGAGCTTCCCACGGGAACCGTGAAGACCGGAATGTCCTTCAGCCGCAAAGCCGACGCCGCAATGACCGGCGCGACCCCGTCGTTCCAGTCTCCGTCGGAAGCGAGAACCACCGCCCGCAGGTTCTTGAATCGTTGAGGAGCCGTCGCGAGCGGCTCATGCAGGTTACTGCCCCGCGCCGCGACGCGCTTCTCTTCCTCCCCTCGCCCCGGCTTTGCGGGGAGAGGGGCCGGGGGTGAGGGGTTCTGCTCTTGGTTCTGATCAGGGCTTACCGATGAAAACGGTTGAATCACCACCGTCAGCTTCTCATTCAGCGACGCCCAGAATTCGCTGTTCGTCAATTTCGCAATCGACTCACGGCGCGTCGTCAACGTCGTGGAAGCCGCCTCACTGCTGGCAACGTCGCGCGTCTCCATGCTGGCTGAGTCGTCCCACAACACGGCGATCGAGGGCTTTTCTTCGGGACGATATTCCTCGACCCACTCCGGCTGATTGAACAACAACGCGACGAGACCGACCAACGTGAGCCGCAGGAGTTCCAGGAGGCCAAAGTCGCGGCGATACCCGCTGCGCCGCCACGCGACAAAACACAGCCCGGCCGTGATGACGATGATCAGCGCTGATACCGCGACCGACCACGGCACCCACAAGAACGTCAGCGAGCGAACGGTCGTCATGTCGTGGCTCCCGCAGTTCGAGCCACCTTGGGCAGACACAGTGCCGCTTCCAGCACCAGTGCAAGCAGCATCGCGACCAGGAAGACACGCCAGATTTCTTGAATCAGCGAACTCAGGCTGCCAGCCTGGTCATCAACGCGGACGAAGCTCAAGCCGCGAAAGAGTTCGGCGACGCGGGAGTCTGGGAGAACCCTTGCACCATCTTCGACCGCCGGTCGATTTACAGCCAGCAGTTGATTGCCGCCGCTATAAACACCGTGCTGAAACGCGGACTCCGTGGAAAGACTCTGATCTCCTTCGTTGAGTCGGTTCCAACTGGAACTGTCCTCGCCACCCGGTTCGCCTGCGTCGAGTTGTCGCGCCTTGCTGAGAACGACCGCGCCGGAGGACAGGACTCGTTGCACGAAGGCGTACAGCACGACACCGCCGGTCGCCAATGAAGAATTTTGCGGCGAGGGCGTCGTCGTCCAGAAGTAAACGCCACCGCGCTCGGTTGGTACGCGACCCAACAGCGGCGCTCCGCCCAGCAGAGTGGCGAGCGGCGTCACGTCGCCCGTCAATTTGCAGTATTGCCGAATCTCAAGTTGACCGACTGGCAGTGCGGCACCGCTCAATGTGCGAGCGAGCGCGTCCTCATCGCCGCGCCAGGACTCGACCGGAAACAACTCGTTGCCCGTGACCCACGAGAGCCAGCGCATGCCAAATAGTTCTTCGCTGCCGAGGTTGCGAGGCGGCAGGAATACCGCTTGCCCGCCACGATTCACGAACGACCGAACCAGTTCAGCGGCATCTCCCGTCGGCAAGGCTGCTTGCCAGAGTACGAGCGAAATCTGGTCCCACTCGACCGCCGACAATTGTTCGACGGCGACAACTTCCGTCGCGCACTTCACGGCGGGATCGGGCGCAATTCCCGCCGCGAGTTGCAGCGGTCGCTCGGCCTGGGCGTCCTCGCTCACGATCACTGTTCGTCGCGGTGGTGGGTTGTCGAAGGCGAAATAAAAATCGTCGTCAGCGGGATTGGCATCAGCCGGGATTGAGACTCGCCCCCACCCCCGTTCGCGCGTCCGCTCAATCGGGATTCGATGGTCCTTGAGATCGACAAACGATCCCGTCAGCTCAACGTTCACCACCGACCGCGCTCCATCGATCTCCAACTGCACCGGCAGACTCACATGCTCATCGCTCTCCGAAGGACGTGCGACTCGCAATGACACGAGCAGTTCCGCACCGTCGGTCGTCGCCTGCCGACGGACTTCTGTGACGCGAACCGACAAGTTGGCGGGCGCGGCCTGCGGGTAGGCGAGCAGGTGAAAGCGAACTCCTTGCGGCAACTCCAAGAATGCCTCGCGCAGTGTGGACCAGCGACCACTCTCGGCAGTCCAGTCGTTTTCGCGCAGGTCCGAGCAAATCCAAATCTCGGTCCGCCCAGCCTGATTGCCGCGAATGTAGTCGTGCGCCGCTTGCAGCATCAGCGGCAGATCGGCCGACGCACTGGCCGGTCCGGTTGTCGGGAGGCTCATCAATGCGCGAGGCGACTCCAACTCGCGCGGCTCGTGCGTGGTGCTTTCAATGAGCACCCAACGCCCCGAGCCGAGTGTCTCCAAGGCTTGAACGAGTTGCTTCCGGCCGGTCTCCAACTTCGATTCGCCGGTCCCCGCGCCGCGCTGCTGCATGCTGGGGGAGCGGTCGAGCAAAATGATCGTCGTGTCGGCGCGAGACCCTCCCGCCAGACCGAGCCAACCGCTCGCGAGTGGCCGACTGATCGCCAGCATCAACCCCGCGATGGCCAATGTCCGGAACAGCAGGATCAGCCATTGCCGCAGCCGCGAGTACCCGCGCGCCATCCGATGGGCCGCGAGTAGGAACATCATCGCCGCCCACTGAATCGTCTGAAACCGCCGCTGATTGATCAGATGAATGATGATCGGCAGCGCGATAATCGGCAGACCGTACAGCAGCCACGGTTGGAGGAAACTCATCGCAGCCCCTTTGCCTGAGCGCGGCTGACGAGGAACCGGACCAGCGCTTGTTCGTAGTTCTCGTCGAGGCTGATTCGCTGATAGTCAATCGCCGATTCGAGAACGACCTGTTTGAGTCGCGTCAGGTATTGCTGCAACGCCTTGTCGTACCGGTCGGCGATATCGTTCGGTTCCGCGAAGATGGCCGGGCCGCCCTCCATGTCGAGGAATCGCATCGGCCGACGAAAACTGAAGGACAGCTCCAGCGGATCGAGCAAGTGAAACGCGGTGACATCGTGATGTCGGAATCGCAGGTGTTGGAATGCACTGCGCAACTGTTCCGGCTCGATGAACAAGTCCGAGAGAATGACGATCAACGCCCGCTGCCGGATCGTCTCGGCCAACTCATGCAGCACGGCAGCGAGTTGCGTTTCGCCCTTCGGCTGAGTCTGTTCGAGGACATCGAGTACCTGTCTCAGATGAGCGGCATTCCGTTTGGGAGGCAGGTTTCGCACGACGCCCTTCGCCACGCAGGCGACTCCCACCGCATCCCCCTGCTGGCTGGCGAGGTAGCCCAGCGTCCCGGCAATACTCCGCGCGTACTCGATCTTCGTGATGCCCGCCGAACCGAAGCCCATCGAGCCGCTGGTATCGACCACGAAGCAGCATCGCAGGTTCGTGTCGGCTTCAAACTCCTTCACATAGAAGCGGTCTGACCGCCCATACGCCCGCCAGTCCAACCGGCGAAGATCATCGCCGGGAACGTACTTGCGGTACTCGGCAAACTCGACGCTGGAACCGCGGTGCGGACTGGCATGTCGGCCGGAGACGTTTCCCTGCATCGGCCGCCTCGCAAACAACGGCAGTCCCGCCAGACGCGACAAGACCTGCGCGTCGATGAAACTACGTTGTTGGCGGTCGGAGAACATGCGGCATGGTTCCGTGTTGCTGAGGCCAGTTGGCAGGAGAGAGTAGTGCGAAGTGAAAAGTGATCAGTGCTAAGTGCAAAATGGGAAGATGGGATGTCGTTGCTGATTCTGCTGAGGCTGAGCGGACGATTTATTTGTCTGCATTCGCTTTCGCGGTCACGATCGACTTACCGAGGATGTTCATCAGTTGATTGCACTCGTCGATCAACGGCTCCAAACGTGGTGACGGCAGCAACTCCGAGATCACGCACTGCTTCAGCCACATCCGCGACTCTCGCGACTCCTTCAACGCGATCCCGAGCTTGTGAATGAAGTCCCTGCGGCTTTCAGCCGCACAGCCCTCGGCGTAGTTCGGAGCTGCCCCCGTCCCACAGCGAACCAATTGCCCCGCAACGTGACGCCCCATCCGAGTGTCGGGCAGTGAATCAACGACCTTCCCGCAACGAGATGAAAACTCCAGCAACCGATCCTCTAAGGCGTCGTTGTCTTCACGAGTCGTTCCCATGCCGCCACTCCCGTCGAGATCGCTTGATCCTTCTTCCATTTTGCACTTTGCACTGATCACTTTTCACTTCGCACTACTCTTCCTCACCGCTCTTCTATCGTCTCCGCGATCAGCCGCTTCACGATCTGCTTGGCGTCGAGTCCTTCGGCCTGCGCGGCGAAGGTGGTGATGACGCGATGTGTCAGGACGGGGACGGCCACTTCGTGGATGTCTTCGAGTCTGACCATATAGCTGCCGTGCAGAGCGGCCCGCGCTTTGGCACCGAGGATCAGGAACTGCACCGCGCGGGGACCGGCTCCCCACGCGACGAGCGGCTTTAACCATGCGGGGGCTGTCGCGCCTTGAGGTCTCGTTTTGCGAACGAGTTTGGCGGCGTATTGATAGATGTGATCGGGCACGGGAACACGACGGACTAGATGTTGATGCTCGATGATTTCGGCGGCCGTTAGCAGGTGATCGAGTTCCGGCAGCGCGTCGCCCGTCGTCGTGCGCGCGATCAGGATCTCTTCCGCCTCAGACGGATAGTCGAGTTCGATCAGGAACATGAAGCGGTCGAGTTGGGCCTCGGGCAGCGGATACGTTCCTTCCTGTTCGACCGGATTTTGAGTGGCCAGCACGAAGAAGGGCGATTCGAGATGAAAGGTCTTGCCGACGACGGTGACCTTCTGTTCCTGCATCGCCTCCAACATGGCGGCCTGCGTCTTGGGGGGAGCGCGATTGATCTCATCGGCTAAGACGATGTTCGCGAAGACGGGGCCTTTGACGAAATGGAACTCGCGCCGCCCGTCGGCTCCGTCCTGAAGAATGTCGGTCCCGGTGATGTCCATCGGCATCAGATCGGGCGTGAACTGGATGCGGCTGAAGTGGAGCGTCATCGTTTCGGCGAGCTTGCTCACGAGCAGCGTCTTCGCCAAACCGGGCACTCCCATCAGCAGCCCGTGTCCGCGAGCGAACATACAAATCGCCAGCCGCTCGATGACATCGTGCTGACCGATGATGACTCGCCCCAGCTCTTTTCTCAGTCGGCCATACAGTTCGCGCAGGCGGTCGATCGCCTCCACATCGTTGTCGTTCAGACTTCCCGTTGCCGCCGGATCGGACGATGGAGCCATTGATGAATCCTCAGAAGTACGGCCAAGGCGCGTTGTGAATTGCGAGACGTTGACGAAGTGCGAGGAGCTTGCCATAAGCGGGGCAGACAATCAGTCTGAGGATTTCATACCAGACAGCATGACCGAGGGAAACCAGTTGTCCGAAAGTTTTTAGGTGACGTAAAGGAGTCGCTCGACTCCAATTCAAAACCGTAACGCGGAGCGATGAAGGCGACTTTGGTTTGGGCGACCGTGTGGGCAACAAGACGGCTCTTTCGCGTAAAAGTTTCTTCCGTTCTTCTGAGGTGGAAAGATTCATGCGTCCCTCCCGACAGGATCAGTGGCGAATGGCGTTGAGACTATTGACCGTGGCCTTGGTCGTTGCGAGATCAGCACAGGGCTGGGCTGCCGAGGCGAACGCAGACGCGAGGCAACTCGCCACTGAGGCCGTATCTCGGGCGTTTGACGCTGCCGATCGAAACCGCGATCAGCGGTTGTCGCAGGAAGAGTTTTTAATGGAGCGCGGCCCAGCCAACGTGGCGAAGCGAGACTTCTTACTCTTCGATCAGGATGCAGACGCGGCTCTCAGTTTGGCCGAGTTCTCGACGGTGCCGACGGTCGCCGCGGCCGAGCATCGCGGGCAATTGCCCGACCCGATGCAGGCGGTCATCGATCAAGTCATGTCCGCGTTGGACAAGTCGCTCGACAACTGGCACAAGAACCTCAAGGTCGAGGTCGATGCGCGAGGCTTCCTCTCGGCGTTCTCACTTCGGTTCCAAAAGTACGGAATTCAACCCACCGAACAAGAAGCCGACCCTGACAACAATCAGAAAGTCACGCGTGAGGAAGCCCGGCGCTTTTTGGAGATTCAATTCGGCGTGCGACGGAGTGATGGCAAGTTGCTGCGCGAACCGGGGGGCCGCGTCGTCAACTACATGCTTTATCTGCACATCGATCAGAATCAGAACGACAAGCTGGAGCGAGCCGAGTTCGTCGAACGATCTTATGGCGATGCCAGTGTCGCGAAGGAGTTCGATGCGGCGAACATCAACGGCGACGACAGCTTGTCGTTCGACGAATGGTGCCGCGTGCCGGGGCGTTCCATGACGGACTCCGTCATGGAGTTTCGACAACTGGACACGGACTTCGACGCCTACGTCGATCCGCACGAGCTTTTGGCTGGAACGCCCGATTGGAAAAAGCCGCTCGTGATCGGAGTCTTTCCCGGTTTCGATCTGAATCGTGATGGGCAGCTCTCACTGCCCGAGTATCGACTGACGATGACCGCCAACATGGTCTTGCCGTGGCATACAAAGCTCACGGATTCGGATGGAGAGGGCACGTTGTCGTTCGCCGAATTCAAGTTCGCTCCGATGCTGTTTCCGTTGTTGCGTGTCCTCTACTTCAATCGGTTGGACGCGAACTCCAACGGCAGCCTCGACCCGTCTGAGTTCACCTTCACCTTAAAGGTGCCGGACGAGTTCTTCGTGATGAACGCCGATGGCACAGCCTGGAAGTCACTCTTCCTGTTTGAAGGCCATCCGGCGTGTGGCTCACCCGCCGTATCGCCCGATGGGAAACAGATCGCGTTCGATGCGTCGCCACTCAAGCAGCAGGGCAACTCGTCTCTGTTCGTGATGAGCATCGACGGTGGCAACCCGCGTCAGATCGAAACAGGGATGATGCCGACGTGGTCGAAGAACGGAGACCAGTTGGCCTGCTCACGTGGTTCGCCCAAGTACGGCGTTTGGTTGATGGAGTTGGAGGGAGCGGACCACCAGTTTCTCGCTCAAGGATGGGGCGCGCAGTTTTCCCCCGATGGCAGCCAGATCGCCTTTGCTGAGGGAACGGCCTTGAAAGTCTACGACCTCAACACGAGGGAGACTCGCACGGTCCTTGATGGCGAAGCCAACCCGTATCAGCAGATTTATTGGAACTCAACTTGGTCGCCCGATGGCAAGCGGCTCTGCTTCAAAGGGATCAAAGCGGATGGGACTCAGGAAGTCGCGACCGTGCAGATGACGGGTGACAAGCCGGAACTCAAAGTTCATCACTCGGGCAAACTAGCCATCAACGGTGACTTCGCGTGGCATCCGTTGGAAGACCGGATCATCTTCTCGATGACCTGCCCCGAGCGAAACAAGACTCAGTTGTACGAGTTCAATCCGAACAAGGCCGATCCGCCGACACTAATGAAGGGACAGGATGAGACTCGCAACAACACCGACATCAGTTGGACGCCCGACGGCAAACGCCTGATCATCGTGAGCGGCGACTACTGAGTTGGTCGAACAGCAACCTGCTTCCCGCGAATTGTCAGCCTCTCAACCCCCAGCTATCATCCGCGCGAACTTCGCCCCGTCATCAAGGATGAGACATGACATCGCCCGAGTACCGCATCGGTTTGGGACACGACCGCCATCGGCTGGTTGCGGGTCGCAAGCTGCTGCTCGGCGGAGTCGAAGTCCCGTTTGAACTGGGCCTCGACGGTCACAGCGATGCGGATGTGCTACTCCATGCGATCACGGATGCACTCCTCGGCGCGGCGGGCCTCGGCGACATCGGCGATTGGTTTCCGAACACCGACGAAAAATGGGCCGGAGTCGATTCGACGGTCTTCCTCCAAGCCGCCCTCGCCGCCATCAAGGACCGGGGCTGGCAAGTCGTCAACCTCGACTGCACGATCCACGCCGAACGTCCCAAGCTGTCGGCTCACAAACTCACGATCAAAGCCAACGTCGCCAGACTGCTCGGCGTCTCCGAAGACCAAGTGAACGTCAAAGCCAAGACCGGAGAAAAGGTCGGCCCCGTGGGCCGCCTCGAAGCGATCGATGCCGATGCGGTGGTTCTGTTGGGGCGTTGTGCCGCCGCAGCGAACGATACGCTCGACCCCGAATGAGATCTGGGCGAGCCGTGTGTCGTAAGGCCATGGGTTTTCCAGTGATTAAATACACCCGTGGCCTCACGGCACACGGCTCGCCTGATTCAAACTTTGCCAGACACGTCAACAGGGAAGACGACTCATGCCACTTCGCGTTTACAACACACTGTCCCGTCAGAAGGAAGATTTTCAGACCGTCGAGCCGGGGATGGTCTCGATGTATCTGTGCGGGCCGACGGTTTACAAGCCGGCTCACATCGGGCACATGGTCGGGCCGGTCATCTTCGACACGGTCAAACGCTATCTGACCTACAGCGGCTACAAGGTGACGTGGGTCGTCAACATCACCGATGTTGATGACAAGCTGATCAATCGCGCCAACGAACGGAAGATGACCGTTGAGGCTCTTGCCCAAGAGATGACGCAGGACTACTTCGACAACCTCAAGACGATGGCGGTTGAGATCGGGGCCGACGGGATCGACCACACCCCCTATGCGACACAGCACATCCAAGAGATGCAGGACATCATCGCCACGCTGATCGAGAAGGGATTCGCGTACCCGCTCGTCGGCGATGTGTACTTCAACTGCACCAAGGATGAGGACTACGGCAAGCTCAGCGGACGAAGCCTGAACGACATGCTGGCCGGAACACGGGTCGAGTCTCACGGCGGCAAGCAGCATCCCGCCGACTTCGCCCTGTGGAAGGGATCGAAACCGGGTGAACCCGCGTGGCCGAGTCCGTGGGGACCGGGCCGTCCGGGTTGGCACATCGAATGTTCGGCGATGGCCAAGAAGATCCTCGGCGATTCGATCGACATCCACGGCGGCGGCCTCGACCTGATGTTCCCGCATCACGAGAACGAACTCGCTCAGTCCGAAAGCTGCACCGGAAAACCGTTCGCCCGCTACTGGATGCACAACGGCCTGATGCAGGCCAGTGGCGCACCGGGTAAGGTCGGCGGAAGCCACGATAAACACGGTGACAAGCCAGCCGATCTCACCGCCGCGAAAGAGGCTCAAGAAGCCAACAAGCTCGCCGGTTCCAAGGGAGCCGCGTCGGTAAAGGAATTGTTTGCTAAACACGAACCCGAAACGATCCGATTCTTCTTACTCGCCACTCACTACCGCAGCCCGATCGACTTCAGCGACGAACGCATCGCCGAGACGGGCAAGAGCCTCGAAGGCTTTTACCGTTTGTTCGAGACTTACGAACGAGTTGCTAGCCAATCGTTCTACTCGCTGAAGGCCGAAGCGAAGAGAACCGACAGCGCAGCGCTGAGCGGTGAACCGGCCGCGTTCGTTCAAGAGCTAAACGAACTTCGTCAGCGCTACCTCGACGCGATGGACGACGACTTCAACACGGGCGGAGCGGTTGGCGTGTTGTTTGATCTGAGGAAGACGCTCAACGCCTTCATCGGCGATCACAAGCTCGACACTGCCGCTGCGGACAAGAGCAAACTGCCAGCCCTCACCGCCGGGATGACGCTCCTCAGGGAACTCGCCTCGATCCTCGGCGTCTTCCGTGAAGCGAAGGCCAAGGCCGCCTCAGCCGACGACGGTTTGCTCGACGGTCTGATGCAACTCGTCATCCAAATCCGAGCCGACGCCCGCAAAAACAAAAACTTCGCCGTCGCCGACCTGATCCGCAACAAACTCAACGAACTCAAGATCACGCTGGAAGATCGCACCGATCAGACGCTGTGGCGACGGTCATAAGGATCGGCGTAGGAATTACTGTCGCCTTTCGCTCCACGAGAGAGCGTCCTTTCGCGGAGCGAAAGACGACAATGCGACAGTTAATTCTGCGCCGATCCTAAGCAACGTCGCCCCCTTGTTTCCAAGTTGCCCGCTGGAATCGTGCGGGCTTCGTTTGTTGGAGAATGCTCATGACGCTCATCGCGTCGCTTGGACTGGTCTTTCGTGTTTGCAGCCGCCAAGTTTTAAAGCGAGTTGTGGTTGCTGTTGCCTTTGTCGTGGTCACACTCAGTGCCGCGTGTACAGTCGCTCAAGAGAAGGTAACGGACGCTGTTCTCGGTGCAGCAGGCTGGAAAGCAGGGATCGCGAAGGTGGTCATCACGCCGGAGAAGGCGGTCTGGTTGGCGGGGTATGGGTCGAAGCGGTCGCCGGATGGGAAGTTGCACGATCTGTGGATGAAGGCGCTCGCGTTGGAGGATGCGGCGGGGAATCGCGCTGTGCTGATCACGAGCGATTTTCAGGGCGTGCCTCGAGTGATGAGCGATCTCGTGTTCGCACAGGTGGAGCAAAAGTTCGGGCTGAAGCGGGCGCAGGTGATGTTCACGTTCTCGCACAATCATTGCGGGCCACGACTCGGTGATGACCTCGTCGATTACTATCCGATCGATGCCGAGCAGGTCGTGTTGGTGGAGGAGTACACCGCGCTGATGGTCACGCAGTCGGTGAAGATTGTGGGGGAGGCTCTCAAAAACTTGGCACCCGCCCGCCTGCAAATGGGTGAGGGACGAGCGACCTTCGCGGTGAACCGTCGCAACAATCGCGAGGCCGATGTGCCGATACTGCTCGCGCAGGGGACGCCGCTCGTGGGACCGGTCGATCATGCGGTGCCGGTCCTCACCGTGACTCGCCCCGACAGTCGGCTCGACGCGATCCTGTTCGGCTACGCCTGCCACCCGACGACGCTCAGCTTTCTCACGTGGTGTGGCGACTACCCCGGCTTCGCGCAGGTTGAGTTGGAAAAGAGCCACCCCGGTGCGACGGCCATGTTCGTCAACACCTGCGGCGGCGATCAGAACCCGCTGCCGCGACGCACGGTCGAGCTGTGTCAAAAGTACGGCCATCAGTTGGCGGTGGGAGTCGAAGAGGCGTTGCAGCAACCGCTCACGCCGGTCTCGACCGGCTTGAAGATGGCGTTCGAGTTGATCGACCTGCCGTACTTAAAGGTCGTCTCGCGCGAGGAGCTACAGGAGTTGCTCAAGGATCCGAACGCCATTAAGGCACGCTGGGCGGGACGACTGCTCCAGAAGCTCGATACGGGCGAGAAGTTGGAAGCGGGCTATCCGTATCCCGTTCATGCGTGGCGACTTGGGAAGGAGATGCTCGTGATCGGTCAGGGAGCCGAGACGGTCGTGGACTACGCGCTGCGGTTTAAACAGGAGTTCGGGCCGGGAACGTGGGTCTGCGGTTATGCCGACGACATGATTTCGTACATCCCCTCGCGCCGCGTCTGGAACGAGGGGGGCTATGAGGGCGGTTCGAACTTGTACGAGTACGGCCGCCCCGCCTTCCGCTGGGCCGACGGCATCGAAGAACGCATCGCCGCGTCCGTCCACAAGCTGGCCAAGCAGGTTCGCGAGTGATCGTGGGTCCATCGCCTTGCTTGAGGCTGCGTAACTTGTAGGGTGGGATCAGCGGCGCTTCGCCGCACCGACCCACCATTGATTTCTCGACGCTTCCCGATGGTGGGCTGGCGCTCGAAGCGAACTGGTCCCACACTACGTTGAAAAAGGCGATGGCCTTGGGGCAGGCACCCGGCGCAGTTGGATCCTCAGCAGTTGCGTGGCATCTCCCTGATGGCCCAGTAAGCTGGTGACGCAGCGTCTCGTTTGCCCATTGGCAGTGAGTGGATGGACCTCTCTCTCATGTCATCGCCGCCTTCGTTCTCCCTCGGAAAGTATCATGTCCCACTCAAGTTTGTTGCTGATCGTAGCTTCGCTCGCAGTGTTGGCTGGCTCGTTCACGATGGCAGATGACTCGACGAAGCCGGGCGCGAAACAACCGATTCCCGTGCTGGCCCACCCCGCGTTCGAGTGCCGGTTTGCGGAGACTCCGCCGACGATTGATGGTGTGGGAGACGACGCGGGGTGGAAGTCGGCTCAGGTCATTGATGGCTTCGGGTTGCCGTGGCTCAAGGATCAGGCGCGACCGTCGAAGACGGCGACGAAAGCGAAGCTGCTATGGGATCGAGACGCCCTCTACTTCTACGCCGAGCTGGAGGATCACGATCTGTTCGCCGACATCACCGAGCATGATGGGATGACGTGGTTCAACGATGTGTTTGAGTTGTTCTTCAAGCCCGCTCTCGACAAGTCGGGCTACTACGAATTCCAGGTCAACGCCGCCGGAACGACGATGGACATGTTCCTGCCACAGCGCGGCATCAAGGATTTTGAGAAGTCTGTCCGCGACGGAGAGTTTCGTTTTGAAGCCCGCGTCAAAACGGACGGCACTCTGAACAAGCGGGCGGATCGAGACACCGGTTGGACGGTGGAAGGCCGGATGCCGTGGACCGACTTCCTGCGGACGGGCGGCCGTCCGGCGGTGGACGAAGTTTGGAAGTTCACGCTCTGCCGTTACGACTACTCGAAGGAGTTCGACCAGCCGGAACTATCGGCCGTCGCGCCCCTTCAGGCCGCCAACTTTCACCAGCACGAAGACTATGCCGACTTGAAGTTCGTCCGTTCGACGAACCGCGAGAGCGTGGCAGCGACGGCATTCAATCTGCTCGCGCCGTTGCCGCGACTGACGACCTCGCGCGTGACGGGATCGCCCGAGCCGCCGCTGCCGTATCAAACCGTGAGACGTTACCCGCAGTTGAAGCCGACGTTTCCGATCGCCGTCGCGCACCAACCGGGCAGCGACCGGATCATGACTATCACGCAGGACGCTCCGTTTTCGTTGACGACCATTCGGCGGTTCGTTGATGCGGAAGGCGTTTCGGAGAGCGAGGTCTTGCTGCCGTCGGACGATCGCGTGGCGTACGACCTCGCGTTCCATCCGAACTTCGCTGAGAACGGGTTCGTTTATGTGGGGCACAACCGGCCGAAGGCGATGGTGGAGGAAGACAAGGCGAAGACTGAAGCGAAAAACGAAGCCCCCTCACCCCCGACCTCTCTCCCCGCAGGGCCGGGGCGAGGGGTGAAAGAGGCGACCTCTAAAAAAGAAACTGACACTAAGAAAGAGGAAGACGCTAAGAAGAAGGGCGAGAAGTATTCGATGATCTCGCGGTTCAAGATGAATCCGCGGCCGCCTTACGAGTTCGATCCCAAGAGCGAGGTGACGATCATCGAGTGGGCCTCGGACGGTCACAACGGCGCGGCGATCGCCTTCGGGTTGGATGGCATGTTGTATGTGACCTCGGGCGATGGCACGTCGGACAGCGACACCAATCTACGAGGCCAGGACTTGGCGAAGCTCACCGCCAAGGTCTTGCGGATTGATGTCGATCATCCGGCTGACGGGAAGCTCTACTCGGTCCCCAAGGACAACCCGTTCGTCTCGCACCCGAACGCGGTTCCCGAGACGTGGGCTTACGGTTTGAGAAACCCGTGGCGGATGAGCGTTGATCGTCAGACCGGTCACCTCTGGGTCGGCAACAACGGGCAGGACTTGTGGGAGCAGGTCTACTTCGTCCGCAAAGGCGACAACTACGGCTGGAGTGTTTACGAAGGAAGCCATCCGTTTTACATGAGCCGCGAGTTGGGACCGACTCCGCATGTGAAGCCCGCGCTCGAACATCATCACAACGAAGCGCGGTCACTGACGGGCGGCATCGTCTACTACGGGACTCAGCGGCCCGAGTTGAAGGGCTGCTACATCTACGGCGATCACTCGACGGGCAAAGTTTGGGGGGCGCGACACAACGGCGAGAAAGTCACCTGGCATCAGGAACTCGTCGATACGCCGGTCCACATCACGGGCTTCGGCACCGACTCGCGCGGCGAACTGCTGATCTGCGATCACGCGGGATCGAGCGAAGGTGGCTTCCTGTCGCTCGTGCCGACTCCACCCGCAACGCCTCAGTCGAACACTCCGGTCTTCCCGAAGAAGCTGAGTGAGACCGGGCTGTTTCGTTCCGTAAAAGGCCACGTCGTGGAACCGCCTCTCATCCCGTACTCGGTCAACGCGCCGCTCTGGTCGGATGGAACGGGCAAGGCGCGGTTCATTGCGATTCCCGGTGAGAACCCCAAGATCGACTTCACGACCAACCGCGCGTGGGGCTTTCCCAACGAGACCGTGCTGGTCAAATCGTTCTCGCTCGAACGGACTCAGGGCGATCCGAAGTCGGAGCGGTGGATTGAAACTCGGCTGATGACGAAGCAGCAGAACGAATGGGTTGGTTACTCGTACCAATGGAACGATGAGCAGACCGATGCGACACTCGTCGCCAAGGAAGGGCTGGACCGCGAGTTCGAGATCAAGACGAAAGAGGGTTTGCGCAAACAGACGTGGCATTACCCGAGTCGCACCGAGTGCATGGTCTGCCATAGTCGCGCGGTCGGCTTCGTCCTCGGGCTGAGTACCGTGCAGATGAACAAGGCTCACGACTACGGTGAGACTGCTGACGGAACGAGCCACGTCGAAAACCAGCTCGCCGTTTTGGAGCGACTCGGCTTGTTCCACAACCTCGACTGGTCAACTGATGCGCGGACGCGACTGAAGGACGAGTTGAAGCAGGCGGGGCACAACGAGGCGGCGATCAACAAGCATCTGGCTGACGCGAAGCCGCTCGCCGGACAGCGGGCCGCGGTGAAGTCGTCGCTGTTGCCGACGGCTCCCGCGACGTATCCGCATCTCGTCAATCCTTACGATGCGAACGAACCGCTCGATGCCCGCGCCCGCTCGTATCTGCACAGCAACTGCTCGATCTGCCATGTCGATGCGGGAGGCGGCAACGCGCAGATGCAGCTCGAATTCGTGACGGCTCGCGACAAGCTGAAGCTCATTGATGTCATGCCCGTTCACGACAAGTTCGGTCTCGCCGATGCCCGTCTCGTTGCGCCGGGACATCCCGAACGGAGCGTGCTGTTGCATCGAGTCGCCTTGCGTGGTCGAGGTCAGATGCCGCAGTTGGCCACGTCGCGCATCGACCAACCGGCGGTCGAGATGCTGACTGAGTGGATCAAACAGATGGAGCCGGAACGTCGCGTCGATGCGGCCCCACTACCGATGATCACTCCCGCTCAAGCGGGACTGAATGTCGAGAAGCTGGCTGAGATCGACGGACTCGTGGCAACCGCGATCTCGGAAAAGAAATTGCCCGGCTGTGTGATCCTGGTCGGTCGGCCGAACGGCATCGCGTTGCTCAAGGTCTTCGGTGACAAACGTCTCGAACCCGATCGCGCTCCGATGACGGACGACACCGTGTTCGACCTCGCCTCGCTGACGAAGCCCCTCGCCACCGCGACCTCGGTGATGAAGCTGGTCGAGCAGGGAAAGGTCTCGCTCGACGATCCGGTTGTGAAATACATCCCCGAGTTTGGTGTCGAAGAGAAACAGACGATCACGCTGCGCGACTTGCTCGTCCACCGGAGTGGTCTCATCCCGGACAATGCGATCGCCGACTACGCCGATGGGCCGCTCAACGCGAAGGAACGTTTGTTCGCGTTGAAACTCACCGCGCCGATCGGCTCGAAGTTTATGTACTCGGACGTGAACTTCATGGTGCTGGGTGAAGTCGTGTCGCGCGTGTCGGGGCGGCCACTGAACGAGTTCGCGCAGGCCGAAGTCTTCGCGCCGCTGGGGATGACCGAAACGAGCTACCTCCCTGGAGAACCTCTTCGCCAACGAGCCGCTCCGACCGAACAGCGCGGCGGGAAATGGATTCAGGGTGAGGTTCACGATCCGCGCGCGGACAAGCTCGGTGGCGTCGCGGGGCACGCGGGGCTGTTCGGGACCGCTCGCGACCTGGCTCGGTACGCGACCGATGCAATCGCGGGGATCAATGACGATCGGAGCCGTGTGCTGAAGCAAGCCACTTGGCAGACGATGACGACTCGTCAGACAATCACCGGCACGGACAAACAAGGCCAGACGACGAACGATGTGCGCGGCATCGGCTGGGACATGCAGTCAAGGTACTCGATCAATCGCGGGACGAAGTTCTCGGACAAAGCCTTCGGCCACGGCGGCTTCACCGGGACGGCGATGTGGATCGATCCCGGTCGGAAACTGTACGTCGTCTTCCTGAGCAACCGCGTTCATCCGAACGGTAAAGGCTTGGTCAACCCGTTGATTGGCAAGATCAGTGAGATCGTGGTCGAATCGATTCAGCCGTGAACGGGCAAGTGTCGCAAAACGGGACCACGGTCTTTAGAGTGGCCGCCCACTGCAAAGTGTAGGGTGCGTGGAGTCTTCGGAACGCACCGCCTTTGGTTCAAATGGTGCGTTTCGAAGACTCCACGCACCCTACGTTCGCCTTCGCTTACGCTGCGGGTTGGTTTTTCATTGGCTACTGTTCCCGTTCTCAAAAAAAGGATTTGCTGCGTGAATTACGATCTTTATGACAACCCGTTGATCGGCCGATATGCCTCAGCGGAGATGAGCCAACTATGGTCGCCGCAGACCAAGCATTCGACGTGGCGGAAGCTGTGGGTCGCATTGGCGGAGACGGAGGCGGAGCTGGGGCTGAACATTTCCAATCAGCAGATTGACGAGCTGCGTTCTCAAGTGGACGACATCGACTTCGCTGCGGCCGCGCGCTACGAGCTGCAACTGCGGCACGACGTGATGGCCCACGTTCACGCTTACGGCGATGTTTGTCCGACGGCGCGGCCGATCATTCATCTGGGGGCGACGAGTTGTTACGTCACCGACAACACGGACCTCATTCTGATGCGGCGCGGGCTGGAGATGCTGCGGTCCAAGCTGGTCGCGACCATCGACCGCTTGGCTCGGTTCGCCGAGCAGTATCGCGCCATGCCGTGCCTTGGGTTCACGCACCTGCAACCAGCACAGCCCGTCACAGTTGGCAAGCGAGCCACACTGTGGTGCTACGACCTGGTTCTCGATCTGGAAGAGTTGGAGCATCGCATCGCATCGATCAAGCTGCGTGGCGTGAAGGGGACGACGGGGACGCAGGCGACGTTCCTTTCGCTGTTCAACGGCGATCACCAGAAAGTCGAAGAGTTGGATCGTGTCGTCTGCCACAAGCTCGGGTTCTCGGCAGCGTATGCCGTTACCGGCCAGACGTACTCGCGCAAAATCGATGCACAGGTGATCGAGGTGCTGGGCGGGCTGGCTCAGTCGGCTCACAAATCCGGCTCTGACCTGCGTCTGCTACAGAGTCGCAAAGAGATCGAAGAGCCATTCGAGAAGCATCAGATCGGTTCGTCGGCGATGGCGTACAAACGGAATCCGATGCGGTCGGAACGAATGTGCGGGCTGGCTCGGTTTGTAATGAGCCTCGCGTCATCGGCCGCCCAAACGACGGCAACGCAGTGGATGGAACGAACTCTGGACGACAGTGCCAACCGCCGGTTAACGATCCCGCAAGCGTTCCTCGCCACCGATGCCATTCTGATTTTGTACCGCAACGTCGTGGATGGCTTGGTCGTCTATCCAAAGGTGATTGCGAAGCATCTCGACGAAGAACTGCCGTTCATGGCGACCGAAGAAATCCTGATGGCCGGCGTTCGAGCAGGAGGCGACCGCCAAGACCTGCACGAACGGATTCGCGTTCACAGCCAAGAGGCCGCTCGTCAGGTCAAGGAGCAAGGACGGGCGAACGATTTACTCAGCCGCCTCCAATCCGACGTGGCCTTCGCGATGGTCGATCTGACGGGAACACTCAACGCGAGCCGCTTCGTGGGCCGCGCTCCCGAGCAGGTCGATGCGTTCATAGAGAACATCATCGAACCGATCCGCAGCCGGTACGCCCGAGAACTCGAACAGACGGCCGATGACCTGCGCGTGTGAGATCAGTTTCATCTTTCTGCAGCTCTCTTTCTGTCTACCCGCTTTTGCCGAACCGTAAGAAGCGGACAGAAAGAGAGCGGCAGAAAGATCGCAGCACGAAGCGTCAGGATCGGACGGGCAAGCGTGTCCAAGTTACAAACCTGCCTCACGAAGCCGTTCGCTGAACCAGCGGAAGAGAACTCGAAAGCACGGCGTGAAGTCGGTCGGATCGTGTTCGAGGCGGGAGGCGATTTCTGCGAGTGGCAGGAACTCACCCGAGGCGATCTCGACCGGATCAAAACAGGGGGGCTGGTCGGTTGTCGTGCGGAACAGCCCGCTGTGCTCGAACGACGTGTTGGCTCCATCGGCGGAGAGGATGCCGAGGAACTCCAGCGGTGAGATCAGTCCGAGTTCCTCTTCGAGTTCCCGCACCGCGGCCGTCGCGTAGTCTTCGCCCGCCGCGAGATGGCCTGACGCGGATGAAGTGCAGACGTTGGGGCACTCGTCCTTCGTGGCGGATCTTCGGTGGATGAGCAATTCGCCGCGCGTGTTGAATACGAAGATGTGTGCCGCCCGGTGCAGCCAGTGGTTGGCATGAACCACTGATCGTGGAGCCTGCCGTAAAATTTGATCTCGTTCATCGACCACATCAAACAGCTCTTCGATCATTCCACCATTCCTTTTCGGCCACCTCAATGAGACACAACGACAATGCAACAGCCCGGCGGTCAGGGACCGCCGGGCTGTGATTTGATGAGGCTGCGTGAAGAGTCCGGTTGTTCGTGGCTCACACTGCTGATCGGGGCGGATTCACTATTCGCGGGTCTCTTCGCGGAACGGGAAGTAGGCAAACGGCTCCAACGTCTGGACCGGCAACACCTTTGTCGATGTCCTGAAGTTGAAGCGGTAGGCCCCGACTTTCCCCGATGTCATTTCGCCGATGTACAACACACCTGAGGCCGTCGTTACTCCACCCTTGTTGTTCAGGTTTGCGAGGCCGGGAAGGAAGACGTATTTGGCTTTGGCGGCGGCATCGGCCTGCACTTGGAAGTCGGCCGCGATGTTTCTCGCCCAAAAGTTCGTAAACGATGCGGATTGCTGGTTAAGCATCGCGCCCTGCAGCTTGCCGGTCAGGAAGTCCAGCACGAAAACGGCCTCGGGATTGCCCAGCTCGCCTAGGGCGGTTGAGACCGTACACATGGCAAAGCGGTCGTCACGATCGGCTGCGACGGCGTGAGCCATTTCGTGCGGCCAGATGTAGGCGAGGCACAGTCCAGCCATCAACCCCATTGCCATCCAAACCAGTCGTCGCTCGTTCGTTCTCGATTGCATGAGACGCTCCTCTTCAAAAATGAATCGCCGCAGTTGAAACCACGCTGCCAAGATCACTCCGTCGAGATGGCACCGTGTGACGGGAACCCTCTCGGCGAAGAGATTCCTTCGCGGAGAGAGGCGTCGAACGACGCGGCGCGTACTCTAACGGTCGCCGTTTTTTCCGGCTAGGCGTCGCTCGAAAAACAGTCGTGTCAGCCAAGTTCCGTTCGCACCTCGCGCTCGTCGAGCATCGCGGTTGAGCGGTACACTTTCGCCGCGATGCCACACCGGTGAAATTCCTTTCGACAAGAGCGCTTCCACTCACACTTTCACGAGGCCACTTTATGCCCCTCTCAGACCAATCGACTCTGCTCTGTCTTCATTCACGTCTGATCTCTTCGTTGTCAAACGACCGTCACAAACCGGTTCGCCGCGGGCTATCGATCGTACTTGTCATGGCGGCCAGCATGCTGACGCTATCGGTAGAGCTTGCTCGTGCGGCGGGGCCGTTGCTGGCTGGGGTGGCCAAGGTGGACATCACCAACGTGGAGGCGGGACCGGTCAACGACTCGCTCTATGTGAAGGCTCTCGTAATCAAGAGCGATACAGTGACGGCGGTGATTGTCACGATAGATGCGGTCGCGATTGGTGAGATTGGGCACATCAAGAACGACTACCTGCCAAAGGTGCGATCGCGGATTGAGAAAGAGTTGGGGATCAAGCCTTCGCAAGTGATGATCAATGCCAGCCATTGTCACGGTGTGGTCTGCGCCGACGTGGATGAACGGACGGTGCGTGCGGTGACACTCGCGGCGCAGAACCTTGTTCCGGTCACAGTCGGCGCGGGGAGTGGTCACGAGAATCGGATCATGGAGAACCGCCGATTGAAACTGAAGAGCGGTCGCGAAGCGGACGTGCGGCATGCGTACTCGCTTCAACCCGACGATGAGGTTGCGGAAGTCGGGCCAGTCGATCCGGAGATTGGCTTGCTGCGGCTGGACCGACTCGACGGCCGAACGCTGGCAGTCGTTTACAACTTCGCGTGCCATCCGATTCAGGGCGTTCCAGGTGGAGCGAACACCGCCGACATGACTGGCTTCGCGTCGAAGGTCATTGAGGAGACACTGAGCGAGGGAACGATCGCGTTGTTTGTCCAAGGCTGCGGCGGCGATATCAACCCGGTCCTCTACAAGGATGTCGATCACCCGCGTCATGCCGAGCCGCTCGGGAACATGCTGGGCATCAGCACGCTGCGCGCACTGCGATCGGTCAAGACGAAGGATGACTCGCGACTGACTGTGTTCAACGAAACGCTCACACTGCCGCGCGCGGACCTTGCGGAACGGATCGTTGCTCAGGAAGCGGAACAACAGCGGCTGGTGCAGTCACTCAAAGGGACGAGTCTCAACCTGAAGATATTTTTACCGCTGGTCGTGAAGTACAACTTGTCGGCCGATTTTCCGTCGGGCTACTCACATCGTTACTTGCACGAGAAGCAGATCGGTCGTGATGACTTGGTGAAGATGGACGCCACGAACCGAGCGAACCTGAAGCAGTACATCGACAACATCCACACGATGGAGCAACTGACGCGGACTCAGACGAACCTTGCGCTGCTGAAGATGCACCAGGCGCAGAACATCGCCTCGGGGAAACGGACGATCGACGTGGAGGTCGTTGGCCTGCGGATCGGCGACTTCGCGCTCATCACGTTTCCGGGCGAGTTGACCGTGCGCATCGGCTTAAACATCAAGCAGGCCTCGCCGCATGAGTTGACGTTCGTCGCGGGCTACACCAACGGCTACATCTACTATGCACCGACCGCCGAGCAACTCTTGAACGTCGGCGGTGCTCAAGAAGACAGCGACTGTATTCTTGCTCCCGAATGGCAAACGCTGTTCGAGACGAAGGTCGCGGAGATGTTGAAGCGGCTGTGAGCAACGACTTCTCTCACGATGGCTGCCTCACCGAACACTTTCATCGCGACCGATCATCATCGCCTCCATTGACCACGAAATCGAATCGAGCGGCGCGGCGCGATGTTTGTCGCCGAGTTCACCCAGCAGCTTCCGAATCACCTGTTCGGCTTCCGCCTTTTCCATCAGCCAGTGATCACGAGCGGCTTGCCACGCGGCGTCCCGAGCTGACGAGTCGGTCGAGGCGATCTTCAAACGCTCTTCGGCAATTTGCAGCTCACTGTCGCGTGCCGCGATCCAGTCCATCAATTTCTGGCGTTCGTCGAGGAACTCGGCACGAAGACGCTCGAATTTCGTTTGGGCTTCGAGGTGTTCGCGCCGCTGCTCGACCAGTCCTTCGTGGAGTTGGCGGTAGTAGCCGACGAGGGCGTTTCGCACTTGTTCAACGCGGTGGCGTGATTCATCAGGACCGATTGCCTGCGTGAGATCGACCCACGTTTCTTCGACCGCCAACCGCATCTCCAGTGTCGAACGGTGCGTGTCTTCGAGTTCGGCACGCAGACGATCCAGTCGGATGCGTCGGCTTTCAAGGTTCTCCGAAAGGGAGGTCAATAGTTCCTGTTGCCTGCGCAGCTCGACCAGTTGAATTTGCCGCTCGCTGCTCCACGCTTCGCGTTCCGCATGCAAGCCGATACGGTCGAGATCGCTCGTGCTGGAAAGTGCCCGACGTGACTTCGAGAGTAGATCACGTTCGCGGTCGAGCGATTTCTCACGTTCTTCGATCGAGACACGGTAGAGGTCGATTTGACGCATCCGTCGCCACTGAATCTGGGCGGAATCTTCGAGATGCTGGCATTCGACTTGCCGTCGATGGCGGTGTTCGTTTTGCGCGAGTTCGAGGTCTTTTCGCAGCTTTTCGAGATGCTCCTGCTGGAACCGAATGCGGCTTTCAAGGACCGACCGTTCACTGTGAAGTTCGTTTCGTTGGGTGGTGAATGTGACCATCCATTCGTCACGCTGAGCAGATAACGCGGCTTGCTCGCGTTCGCGCACGGCGAGCATTTCAGCTTCAAAGACTGTGCGCCGCTGCTGCCACTCGTGTTGCTCGTTGCTCAACATCTCCAGATGCAGTCGGCGATCCGCGGCGAGTGATTCCGCCTGCTCCTGTCGTTCGGACTCCAGCAACGACAGATGACGTGTCCGCGCGGCCTGAAGCTCTGCGACTTGAGCATCGCGTGTGGCAGCGAAGTTCGTTTCCGTCTCACGTACGGCGGCTTCGTAGAACGCTTTCTCCCGCTCGATCTCCAACTTCTCGGCCTGCGAGGTCGCATGCCACTGGTCGTACTCAAGCTGGAACTGACTCCGCCGTGCTTCCCATTCGTCGATCAGCGTTTGCCAGAGTCGTTCTCGCTCAGATTGAATCAGTTGCTCAGCCTGCGCGGTCGCCGAGCGAAGTTGCTCTTCAAGGGACTCAGTGAGCGAACGAACCCGCTCGTGCGCGCTGGATAGTTCGAGTCGATCAGTGTCAAGTGTCTGGCGTTCGAGTCGGAGTTCGACCAACACGTCTTCGCGCACGGTAGCGCGACGGCGTTCGAGATCAACCCGCTCTCGTTCGAGAGCCAACTGATCCGCTTCGACCTGCCGCTGCAACGTCTCGGTCGCGAGAATTTGCTCGCTCAGTGCGGCCTCGGCAGACGCGATCCGCTGCCGACTCTGCTCCAACTCCGTCGAATGGTGCATTCGCAGTGTGAGGGCACGCTGCTGCTCGTCTTCAAACTCCAGCAGTCGCCGTTCGAGCGACGCTTCTCGATCAGCAAGCTCCGTCTGTTGAGTGAGCATCTGCTGCAACAACAGCCCCGCGTCGGCCAGCACCGTCGAGGTCGAACGGGTTCCGGGGGGAGCCGCACGAAAAGCAGGTGGCGACAAAGGGGATACGGGGTTTGGAGTGATTGCCGCAGTACCGGACACCACTTCGAGGGGACGCGCCGAGGCTGTCGCGTGCGGGCCATCAATCCGAAAATCAGCATGGCCCACGCTCAGGAACTTCGAGTCCTGAGAGGCTGGCTCCACGAACTGATGCGATCGTGGTGGAGCGGTGGTATCGAGCTTGCGTTCGTCCATAACGGGAATCCCTTCCCCTCACGACACGCGTCCTTGCGCATCGAAAACGGTCTCAGCAGAACGAGCGAAATCAAGAACTGAGTTGACGACACCAACCCGAAGCGTGAGCGAGAACGGCTGTTCGTCATCACTCACATTTTCGTCCTCGCTCACGCTTTGGGTTGGTGTGGCGGGGAAGCGGCGACCGCCATCCCCGGCCACTCATTGACTATTAGGCCAAGCCATCGAGCGCCTGAGCCAGCTTGGGCTTCTGAGTCAGTCCGACAAACCGCTGCACTTCACGACCACCCTTGAACAGAATCACGGTTGGGATACCGCTGATACGGTACTCGCTTGGAATGCTGGGATTATCGTCCGTGTTGACCTTGCCGACCTTGGCTCGACCAGCGTAATCGTTGGCTAGCTCTTCAATCGTGGGGGCGATCATTTTGCAGGGGCCGCACCAAGGAGCCCAGAAATCGACCAAGACCGGATCCTTGCAACCGAGTACTTCGGTCTGAAAATTTGCGTCCGTGAACTCCATCACCTTGCCGGCCATGAGTATTGTCCCGTTGGTGTCCGTCAAACAGATCCACGACCGAGGTGCCTTGCGAGCCGCCGACCAGTGAACCGCCAAATAGTGCGGCGGATTATAGAGATAGGGCAAAGAGTGTCAATTCGTTCCCGACTGAACCTGATGCGGTGACTTCGCCATTGCCGGTCAATGAGTCGCGGCGGGGCGCGTTGGGATCGTGTAGAGGCAGCAGTCGGCGGGACAGACATCGTGGCTGGGGCCGAAGTGTCCGATGGCTCGCCGCTCTGAAGTGGCTCCGAGGCGTTCTTGAATCAATTCGCGGATCATGCTGACGTAGAGTGGATGCGTTCCGACGGTCGATGCGCGAGCCATATCGATGCCGAGTTCCTGGCAGACCTCGTGAGCTTCCTCGTCCAAGTCGAACAAGACTTCCATGTGGTCTGAAAGGAAACCGACCGGGGCGATGACGAGCGACTTGACGCCTTGATCGTGCAATGTGCGGACATGATCAACGACATCCGGTTCCAGCCACGGATCGCTTGGACGACCACTGCGGCTTTGGTAGACGAGACTCCAGTGTTCTGTTGGTAAATCCAAGGCGGCGGTGATCAGGCGGCAAGTCTCATTCAGTTGGACGGCGTAGTTGCAATTGTTGGCCATGCTGAGCGGGATGCTGTGTGCGGTGAAGACGACTCGGGCATTGGAACGGCTTGCCTCGGAGAGCTGCTCGAATGCGGAGCGGATGCGTTCGACGTTGGCTGAGATGAAGTCGGGGTGATTGTAAAATACGCGAACCTTGTCGATGGTCGGCGCGCCTTCCCCGGTAGCCTGGCGGGCGGCGATGACATTTTCACGGTATTGGCGGCAGCCGGAATAGGAACTGTAGGCCGAGGTAAAGACGGCGAGGACTCGCTGCACTCCGTCGGCGGCCATTTGTCGCACGGTGTCGGGCAACAGCGGGTGCCAGTTACGGTTGCCCCAATAGATCGGCAGGTTGATCCCGGCGCGATCGAGTTCCGGGCGAAGTGCGGCGATGAAATCTCGCACTTGACCATTGATCGGACTGATGCCATCGAAGTGGTAGTAATGCTCGGCGACTTCGAGCATTCGTTCACGCGGAACCGGCTTGCCACGCAGCACGTTTTCGAGGAACGGGATCACGTCGTCACGCTGCTCGGGGCCACCGAAAGAGACAACCAAGATGGCGTCGTAATTGTTGGACACGGAGATGTCAGGCATTGAAGCATGGTCCTAATGAGGCTGGTGGCCGGGGCGCGACGAAGAACTCGGGCCTTACAGCGGCTTTGCGCATCAAATTGTAGAGTGGGCGGTGTCCACCACTGTGGCTTGTGAGTTGGTGGGCAAAGCTCATTACGGCACCCGGCTCGACAAGACCTATTTGGTTTTTGGTTTTGATGCAGGCGATTCGGTGGGAGCGGCAGCTTCCGCTTCGTTGCTTTTCGCGATGCGGTCGAGGTACTGGCGGGTGATGTCTTCGGGGACGACATCTTCGGGCGGGACGAAGATGAACTCTTGCTCGTCGATCGAGGCGTCGAGTTGCACATTTTGGAACTTCAGGCTGATGATCGCACGATGGCTCTTTTTAGGGGAGCTGTCCTTAGCGGGAGTATCCTTGGCCGATTTGTCCTTCGTGGCTGGAGCCTGTTCCAACTTCTCTTTCTCCGTCTGCTTCTTGAGATAGATGATCCGTTCCGGAAACAGCGTGCGTGAATCGACGACAATGCGGACGAGATCGGGAATGTATGCGGGGAGCAGATCTTCCGGGCGTCGTTTCCATCGACTGGAGACATCCGGCTTCCATTGTCCTTGAACGATGGTTTGCGATTGACCTTCACCGGTTCCTTCTTTCATCGCCTCGAAGATCATCGTTCGTTCGAGCGACGCGAGGAGTGCTGTCAGCCCGCCCAAACCCAACTCGGCGGTGACGACCGCGTCCGAAATGTTCTTCGTGGAGGCAACCGCTGCTTTGATCTGCTCGACATCACGGTGGGTGACACGCTTCACGCCGTTCAGCATGACCTGACTCCACAACTGTTTGCCATCGCAGACTTCGATCAGGCTTCCGTCGGCCCCTTCGTTGGGCTTGATGAGGTATTCGAGTCGCAGCTTGGAACCACTGGTCATGTAGCGACCGGTCGCTCGGAAGGGTTGGCTGCCGATGGTGACGGTTTGCTCGATGTCGGCTCGCACGGAGGGATGGCTCTTCAACGCGTCATGCACTTTCGCCATGAAAGCGGTCGCTGCCACTTGATCCGCCGAGAGACTTATCTTGGAGTCCTTCGCGGACTTGGTTTCGGCGGCAGGCTTCGCATCGCCCTGACCAACGGCCGGGCGAGTCAGCACGCTCGTCAGCCCCGCCAACAGCAGGAGCAGCCCGAGTCGAGATGGGAATCTGTAGAAACTTTGCCTACGGATCGGAATGTGACGGATTTGCCAAAGATACAACGGGCATCCTTCCGAAAAGAGAACAGACCGCGAGGTGTTGCCACTGCTGGCAGGACACTTGTACGGGTGGAATGGCGGGTGGAACGCGAGTTTCAGCCGAATCGGCCACTCGCAACGGGTGGCATTCTAGCTGTGCGGCGTCGTGCCGGTCGACTGAGATTCGTGTCACAAGGCTGTTCAAAAGGAATTCGGCAAGGACGGCCGATTCAGACGCGAGGCTGATGGTTGGCGAGTGTTCGCCACCGGGCCACGCGTGGAGTCGCGGAGCCTGTTACCGAGAGGGGTCGCGATGAAGTGTTACTTTCTGGCGTTAGGCACAGTCGTCGTCGTATGCGTCGGCTGCGCCATGGATGGAAACCAACACACGGGTAAGGGTGAGTATCACGCTCCACCCGCTGCCATGATGCAGCGACCCGGCCCGATGGTGGACGGCCCCGGCCCTGGTGTCATGCCCGGCTTGGTCGGCATGGCCGGTGGCCCCGGCGGCATGATGGCTGGCCGACCAATGGCACCGAGTACCACTCAGGTGCGGTTTGTCGGCCCGGATGGGATGCACATCGGCTGGCAGATTCCCGGCGGTTATGCCGAGAACCAACTGGTCGCTCCTGCTCGGTACAACTTCTTCCAAGGAGCCACGTATCGGTTGAAGGTCACCAACGTTCCCGGTCGTGAGGGCTTGGCTCTCTACCCGACGTTGATGGTCTACCCTGGCCATCCGAACACCGAAGCCTATCTGTCGCACAACAGCGTCCCGATGCAGATGACGGAAGAAGACCTCGACCAAATCCAGAGCAACAACTTTGTCACCAAGGTCATCTATCTACCCGATGCACGGTATCAAGAACTGGCCATCGCCAACGTCGAGACGCTCGTCTCGACACGTCTCGATCCCGGAGTCGATCCGATTCAAGAGGCCGACAAACGCGGCACGATCATGGCCGTCTTGCGAATCGGCAACATGGACCTCGAAATGCCCGGTCAACCCGGTAGCAGACCGATGGCCGGAGTTGGTCCCGATGGACTCGAACAAGTTGGTTATCGCTCGGTCGATGGCGAACAGGGTGAGATGTTGCCGCCGCTGCCAATCGGTCCCGCCGGTCAAGGTGTTCCAGGCATCCCCGGTGCGATGATGATGGCCGGATCGGGCATGCCCGGTCAGCCAATCGCCGGAATGAACATGCAGTCATGGGGAATGCCGATCACCGGCACGCCCATCGGTTTGGCTGGTCCGACTCATCTGCCCTACGGTGGACCGGCAAGTCTGCAACAGCACACCGTTCGCAACCGCACCAGCCAGAATCTGCCGAAGCCGGTTGATTCGGTGCTGATCGACGTGAAGCACGAACCCGGCCTGAGCCTGCCTCAACCTGTTCGCTACATCGAGTACACCGAGAAGCATCCGGTCTACTCACCCGGCGAGCTGTCCAACCCCGCGTGGAACGCAGGTGGCGCTGCCGGTGGAGCCTACTGTCCGCCTGGCCAAGAGTGACACAGTGAACATATGACGGAGAAGCGACCCGTCTCGAACATCGGCCCGGTCTGAATCACATCAGCCGGGCCGATGCGTCGAGCGGTTAGTTCATAAGTCGGGTGCGTGAAGTCATCGGAACGCACCGTTTGAAGATCGCCCTTGCGGCGACGGTGCGTTCCAATGACTCCACGCACCTTACGAAGCTGACTCCCGTCTCCCCCGCCATATCTGAAAGGGCCGCGCATCGTGATTCGGATGACGCCATTCATTGCCCTGACCTCACTGCTGGCTGTCGCTCTGGCCTCCGGCTCGTTCGCCGCTGCTCAGCAGTATCCGGCGGTCGATGGGCGGCAGTTCCCGTTGAACCAGATGACTCCACCCGGCACGGCCGCTCAGTGGGCGACGAACGTCGGTCGAGGCCGTCCCGTTCAATTCCAGCCGGTACGAGTGTCATTGCCAGCGGCCGGAACCGTCACGTTCTATGAAGCGGCCGGGCGACCCGTTGAAGGTGCTGCACCCGCTCAAGTCGGCTTGATTGTCGGCCACGTTTATCGTTTGAAGGTGAGCGGCCTCGAAGACTTTCCCGGCATCGACTTCTATCCGTCGATCGAACTGATGGATCGCCTCCACCCGCCGACCGGCCGCGAAGAAGACTTCCCGATTGACTTCGAGTTCACCGTGGAAGAATTCGAGTGGGCAGCGAACGGGCGATTAGTGACGAAGGTGATCTACCTCGAACAGCCGGATCGCGTACCGACGGTGCTGCTCGACAGCCTCGAACGGATCCAGACGATTGAACCCTCTCGGAATGCTCTGGCCGAAGCCGATTCGCTCGGCCGACCGATGGCGATCGTGCGGTTGGGCGGGCGGACTCCCGATCCACTTCGCCCCGACCCAACGTTCTTCGGTCCCGGCGGTCCGATCCGCGTGGCGGTCAAGCAGGGGCAAGCTCACAACTCAGAACGAACGACTCGACCACAGGTGAGCGTTTCCAAGTCAAAACGCCAAGTTGTGCAACGTGTCTCGCAGGTGAAGGCCAGCCTGCACCGCTAGCCAGCTCGAAGTCCGGCTTTTCCGAAAGCCGGACTTCTCTCCGCAGTGTGTCGCTTTAGAAGGAAGTCCGGCTAACAAAGCTAAGCCGGACTTCGCAGTTGGATACCACTCGTTGCTGTTTTCGCTGAATTCCCGAGGTCCGAGATGATTCACCCGCTTAAAGCTTTGTCACACGCGACTCGAATCAGCGGCATCGCCGCGCTCGCCTTCGCGTGTTGTGCGTGTGCCGGTCCTCGATCTCTCGGGCGAACGGCTTCACCCGTGGAAGGTGCATCCGCCGACGGAACTTTTCAAGCGGTCTATCACGAAACAACGAACCGCACCGGAACAGCACGATCAGGGCACGACACTCAGGTCCAACAGCTCTCATTCACGTCGGAGTCAACGGCAACAGAGCCAACTGGCCACGCGAGTGCTCCCGCCGATTGGGAAACCGCGCGCGGGCAAGATGCCGCGCTCTCCGCTGAGACTGTTCGCGACAACGGCTACTCACCACCGGTCGAAGCGCCGGGCGAGTTCCGTCTCGCGCGACCTCGCGCGGCGAAGAGGTCAACCGGCGAGATTCAACAGGTCAGTCACGTTTCGCTGATGGGTCTGGAAATCGAAAGCACGGGCGGTCAGCTTGAACACCGCGTCGCCGACTGCCCGCCGGGAGTCACGATCAATCAGTGTCCACCCGAGCCACGCTGGGCCGCACCGTGTCCCAACCCATTCGCGCCGGGCATGGTTGGCTGTCAGTGCGAGACCACGCTCTTCATGGAAAAGTATCCGGACGAATACCTGTGCGATGGCGGCGATCGCGCGCTCCCCGTTCACTACGATCAATTCAATCGGCAGGGTCTCGACACGGAAGACACGGTAGCCGAGTTCACCGATCACCGAGGCAAGAACCGCGTGAAGGCTTCGAACCGCGTCTGCGTCTACGCACCACGATTCTCGACCGTGCGAACGGTCAGCCGTCCGCATGAGGACTCGCACCTGAACCGAATCGCCGATGTCGGTCATTCGGCAGGTACGAATGCGATGCACACGCGCTTGAAGGCGTCGCTCCATGTGAAGCAAGAGATGACCGGTGGCGTCCTCGTGCGGTCGCGAGCCGGTGGCCTCGAAAGCGAACAGCTTGAGGGTGATGTCCTGCAAATCAAGCAGCTCGTCGTTCACGAGAAGCTGATCAACGTCTATCAAGATTTGAGCTTCGTCGAATTCGGGAAGGTCGAACGTCGCGATCTTGCTCGGTTGAACTTCGGCATCGAATCGGGACTGACCTGGTCGCGTGAAGAGTACCCCGTGATCCAGGGCAAACTCGACTCGGCGCTGGAAGGTGTTTACGAAGCGCACGTCGCCACGATCGTCGGCATCGACGACAAGAAGTCCGACGAACCGGGCAAACTGCGAATCGTGAAGCTCGCCGACAAGAACACGGCTCAAACGGGCGATGTCATCGAGTTCACACTCCGCTACGACAACCTCGGCCCGAACGCGGTCCACCACGTCCGCATCGTCGATAACCTGACGCCGCGACTGCTCTACGTGGACGACAGCGCCACCTCAGATCGCGACGGCCGTCTCGTCGTGGAAGACAACGGCGAAGGAAGCCTGGTTCTCGTCTGGGAACTGACCGCTCCGCTCCAACCGAACACCGGTGGCGTCGTCACCTTCAAAGCCAAGGTGCGGTAGAGACGGGGAGAGCTCTCAACCGGTCAGGCTCGATCAGACAAAATAATGTGACACAAAATGATGAAGGCGGTTGAGGCAAGCGTCTGATTTGTCTTCATCATTTTGTGCCACATCATTCTGCCTGACGGCTTTCAGGCTCCCTCCTGCGTGATTGGCTTGGTCGCGTCGAGGACCAGTCCGCACAGTCCTGACAGCACGAACGCGACCGCACAGACGGCGAACATCGTGTTCCACTGCGTCAGGCTCGGCGTCTCACCCAGCACGGCGTTGTAGATCAGCGGAGCCACCGCCGCGCCGATGTTGCCCCACATGTTGGCCCAGCCGAGGATCGCGCCCGTGTACTTGCCTCCCACATCTTGAGCGTACGCCCATGTGGCGGGGACACCGAGATCGACGCCCATCACCATGACGCTGAGTCCCGCGATCATGGCCCACGGCAACCACCGCGTGGTCGGATCGGGCGTGCAGAGAATTCCCAGCGTCAGGCAGATTCCATAGCCGAACGCCGACAGCAGTCGCGTCGAGGCGATCGGCAAGCGGCGTCCCCACTTGAGTCCCAGCTTGCGGGCCGTCAGGTCGGTCCATCGACCACCGAACAGCATCCCGACGATCCCCGCCGCCGTCGGCACCGCCGTCATGAGCGCCTGCTCGGCCAGCGGCACACTATGCACCTCGTTGAGATACCTCGGCAACCAGGTTCCTACGAACAACCAGCCGATATTGGTGAAGAACTGCATCAAGCTGTTTCCCCACAGACTGAGACTCGTGACGATCATCCGACACGGAAACGGAGCGTCTCGCGGCTCGACCGCCTTCGCCGCCAGACTCGCTTCATCGTCGATGAAACGCCGCTCAGCCTCATTGCACCACGGATGCCGCTGCGGCGTGTCGCGACTTACCCACGCAAATCCAAACGCTACGACAAGCCCTACGATCCCGTAGCCGATCAGCGTCGGTCGCCATCCGGGACCGTAAAACTTTCGGATTTCAGTCGGGAACGTCACTTCAAGAGCGAGGCGGTTGAGCAACACGATTTCGCGATCAGTGAGCTGATGAGAAGTGGAACGCCTGTCGAGCAGCGTCTTGCCGTGTGCGCTCAGCGAAGCACGAGGGATATCGCTTGGTTCAAAGAAGTCATTCTGAAGCATCTGTTCGGCCAAGCTGCGGACAATCAACGTGGCCTCATCGGACTCTTCGTCCGAAACATCAGGAAGATAGAACTTCGACTCGGCTGGAACGGCCATCCCTGGAATCCACTCCGCGATCGCGACTTTGGTCGAATTCAAAATTCTGGCAAAACCACCACTCCAAACGTCGAATAACCATTTGCCCCACGACTGCGGTTTCTTCTTGGCAGCATCGACCAATTTGGAGAACCGTGTTGCCTCTCGCTGAACACGTTCGACATCTGCCAGCGAAAGGCGAGTGATGATCTTGGTGAGCAATGGCCGCGAGCGGCTCTCTTCCAACTTGCTAGGCTCAAATCGAATCAAGGTGGCGATGGGGCGGACTTCGTGATCGGGTTGGAGCTTCGGGTCCGATTCTTTGGGCATGGACCAAACGATCAACCACGCGGTCAGGATTGGTGCGAGTACCAGTCCCGCGCGGCCGCCGAGGGCGATGATCGAGCTGGCGGTGCCGCGTTGTGAGATCGGGAACCAGTTGCGGATCAGGCCACCGCAGACGGGGAAGGCTCCGGCTTGAGCGGCTCCTAGGTAGAGTCGCAGGTGCAGCACGAGCCAGACCGACGCCGCCAAGCCCAGCAAGCCGGTGAAAGCAGACCAGGCGAGGATGTAGATCGTCAGCATCAGTCTCTGGCCGAAGCGGTCGCTCAACCAACCGGCGGGAACCTGCGAGAGGGCATACGACCAGAAGAACGCGCTGATGAACCAGCTCATCTGCGTCTGCGTCATCCGCAGGTCTTCGCGGATGTACTCGGAGGCGATCCCCACGGCGAAGCGGTCGAGATAGAGCAGGCAGGCCATCACGGTCAACACGGCAGCGACACCGTAGCGGACGCGCGTCGGAGCCTCATTCAGACCCCTTGCCATTGGATCGCGCTCCGACGAACCGCTCGTCAAACCGGAACCGTTCGCCTCGCCACCCCGAGCCGCATCGTTCGACATGAGCCTCTCCAAACAGTCCGTCCGATCCGGCCTCAACATCGCGTCGCACGGTAGGGAACGCGGAATGGAGCGTCAACCATCGTTGCCAACCCACACCAACCCGCAGTGTGAGCAAGGAGGAGAAGAGAGACTTCGTCCTTGCTCACACTGCGAGTTGGTGTGCCTCTCGCACCAGTCGTCACGTCACTCGCCGATGACGCCGGTGCCGGTTCACGTTAGATTCCTCACTCATTGGTCGATCCTGTTGGAATGAGGTGACGACATGACGGGTACGATTCACGATCACTTCGATCTCGGACGGCGACGCTTCTTGCAGGCGAGCCTCATGAGCGGCGCGGTCACTTCACTGGCGGGACTGTTGCGGGCAGAGAGCGCTGTGGGACGAAGTGTGTCTCGCAAGCGAGTCATCTTCGTGCATCTTGATGGCGGGCCGCCGCAGCTCGACATGATTGACCTCAAGCCCGAGGCACCGGTCGAGATTCGCGGCGAGTTCTCACCGATCGAGACTTCCGTACCGGGCATCTCCATTTGTGAACACTTGCCCAAGCTGGCGAGCCTCGCGCACCGAGTCGCCTTCGTCCGGTCGCTGGTCGGTTCGGCGGGTGCTCACGACGCCTTTCAATGTCAGTCGGGGTTTGAGGCCAAGAACCTGCAATCGCTCGGTGGACGACCGGCGTTGGGTTCGGTGGTCGCCAAGCTGCAAGGCTCGACAGCCGATGCGTCACCCGTTTTTGTAGACCTGATGCAGGGCCGGGCACTGGTTCGCAACAGTGCGAGGCCCGGGTTTCTCGGCCCAGCCTATCAGGCGTTTCGTCCCGACATCTCGCACCTGTTTGCGCGGGAACTCGAACCGGGCATGAAGAGCGAGTTGGCGCGACTCGGCGCGAATCACTCGGTCAGCTTGAAGCTCGACGGGACGATCAGCCTCGACCGCCTGACTGACCGAACGCGGCTGCTCGCTGAGTTCGATACGTTTCGCCGCGAGGTCGATTCGGCGGGGATGATGGGCGCGATGGACCGGTTCACTCAGCAAGCGGTCGGCATCCTCACATCGGGCGAGTTGTCCGACGCACTCGACTTCACGAAAGAAGACCCGCGCACGCTCGCGCGTTACACGCTGAAGGTGTCTGGCGGGCAACCGAACGCCACATCTGAAGACCCCGGTGCGACTAGGAAGTTCTTGCTCGCGAGGCGTCTGCTCGACGCGGGCGTGCGCTGTGTCAGCCTCTCAATCAGCGACTTCGACACGCACAGCGACAATTTTCGGCGCATGCGTCACGTTCTGCCGATCGTCGATCATGGACTGGCGACGCTCATTACGGACCTCGAAGAACGAGGCCAACTCGACGACACGCTGATCGTCGCGTGGGGCGAATTCGGTCGCACGCCACGCATCAATCCGAAAAACGGTGGCCGCGACCACTGGCCTCAAGTCGGCCCGGCGATTCTTGCGGGAGGCGGACTGCGCGGTGGCCAGATCATCGGCGCGACCGACCGCACCGCTAGCGTCGCCGTTTCACGACCGGTCTCCTACAAAGATGTCTTCGCCACGATCTACCACCACCTCGGCATCGACCCGCATCGCACCGCGCTGGTTGATCCCCAAGGACGGCCTCAACACCTCCTCGACGAAGGGACCGTCATCCGCGAGTTGGTGTGAAGCGATACCGTGAGACATTTCTGAGCGGGGCGGCGTCAGCCCGTTTGAACAGAACCGGGGGCTGATGCCGCCCCGTTCAGATGTCTTATCAACGACCGCGCGAGGTCTATGGCGAGGAGCAAGGCTTCGTTTGAAAGGTCCAACATGGACGTGAATCGCAGAGATTTGTGCTATGGCGTGTTCCGGCAGGGGAGCGAAGTGGCGGCGATCGCGTTGATCGCGGCGGGGCTTCAAGCGGTGATCGGGCAAAGGTGGCTAGGTACTCCTGCGGCGTGTTGGTTGGTGGTCGTGATCGCCTCGCTGAAGACCAGCTTCTTTTTCGTCGAGAACCTGCAACAGATTTTGCAGGCGACCGCGAAGGACATCCCGTACCACAAGTTCATGGCCTTGATGCTTGTGAATATGGGCCAGATCGTGCTGTCGTTTGGACTCGATTACTGGTGTCTGTTGACGGCCAACCCCGAAAGCGTCAGCTCGTTCAATCCCGCGTTCACGCGATCCGAGTTGATGTTTGAATGCCTCTATTTCAGCTTTCTCAACTTCTCGTTCTTCGGCTACGGAGACTCGACGCCGCAGACAATCCCCGCCAAGTTGGTCACGATGATGGAACTGCTGCTGGCGTTCTTCACGGTGATCTTCCTATTGTCAGACTTCATCAGTTTGAAGGATTCGCTGCGTGTGCCACGTCAGCCGCATTCCAATTGAAAGCCGCCCTGTGCTGCTACGCGGCTCGTCACGCGGAGCCTGAAGGCGTCATGGCCCTGAGGGTTGGACATTCGATGACGGTGAAGCCCTCGCTTGCCCGTCGGGCTGGTTTTGAAATGCGTCCTAGACCTCGCACGACCATGAGTGAGATGTCCGAAGCGAGCCGTGTGCCGTCAGGCCACGGGTTTCCGCGACGCGATCAAGAACCCGCAGTCTGACGGCCGGAGACTCGTCAATCTCTTATCCGGTGCCGCGTGAGGTATCAACCTCGGAACGCCTGTCGGCTGCTAAGGGGCTGTGCAGAATCTATTTCGGAGAGTTCGCGGATCACGATCAGGCTCCAGACCGCAGAACAGCACGAACTCCGATCTTTCTGCCACACATTTTTCCGCCGCTTCCTCAAAGAACATGGCAGAAAAATGTGTGGCAGAAAGGTGGTTCAAAACAGAGCCTCCGTCATGCGGCAACCCTTTTGAACGACACGATCACTCCCAAAATTCTCGGATGTCGTAGATGCGCAGCCCTAAGGACCGGCGCAGGAATCACTGTCGCATCGTGGCAGATACCGCCAGCAGCCGAACCGACGCTGGCAGCGTCGGCCACGACAGTGATTACCACCCCCGATCCTGAACAGTTACAAACAAAGCATCTCCATCAGTTTCTGGTGCCGATACGCGAAGATGCGTTCGAGGTCTCGCTTCACAGCCAGCCAGTGAATCACCGCGCCGCCGAGGACCGCGTAATCGACGGCATCCTTCACGAGTGTCCCGCCGTCACGTTCTTCAAACGTGTGCAAGTGATGCCACAACCGATAAGGTCCGCGCAACTGCCGGTCGATAAACCGAAACGGCGGCTCCCACTCACTGATCTCACTTTGCCATCGGAGCGGGATGCCATGCAGCCGCAGCCGGTAGTCGATCTTCGCTCCCGCAAACATCGGCACCGGTTTCGGAGTCAGCACGCGAAAGTGGAGCCACGATGGTGTGAGATCCTCCAGCCGATACGCATCCGCAAACAGCTCGAAGACCTCGCCAATTCCGCGTGGCAACCACAGTTCCGTCTTGAGTGAGTACGCACCCGGCAGCGTCGGATGGCGGGAGATCAACGTCGGAAGGGTGGGCGTGATCGACATGACGCGCGGCTCGTGAGTGACAGATGCAGAAGAAGCTCGTTCACGATGACCAACGAAGCGCGCGATTCACCAAGTCATTGCCTCGACGAGTCGCACCACCAGCCATCGCCGCGAGTTATAGGCCCGGTCATTTGCCTCGACCACACGTGGGGTTGAGCATTTCTCCGCAACACTGGCAGCGGAGCAGTTGGGTATGCCGCTCGGGAGTGCCACGAGCAGCTTGATCACTCAAACAGAATCGCTTTCCGAGAACAACAGGCGCGAGGCCCACTCATTCCGGAAGCGGCCGGTCGGATCGATGCCGGAGCAGGCGCTGCGGAACTCGGATAGGTGCGGGTAGAGCATCGCCACGGATTGCGGGTCGAGCGGGCAGTACTTGCCCCAGTGCGGTCGTCCTTTGAACAGTGCCGCCATCGTGCGAGCGAAGTGTTCCGAGAATTGGAAGTAGCCCTCACGCTCCGAGGGCCTCGCGCAACTGACGATGCTGATCGCGTAGTAGTCCTCGTCGTCGCTGCTGGCCATCGACATCAGCGTGTCGTCGGGCAGCACGCGTCTCACGCAGATCGGGTAGTGGTGCGTGTAGCTCCCGGCGCACTCGACCAGCGGTTCCAGCAACCCCTGCGATTGCAGTCGCTCTTGAGTGGCGGGTGACAACGCATCCGGTTCGCCGTCGAAGTGGCGCAGCAGTTCGATCACGAACGGGATCGCGTCGGGCAACCGCGAGCGTTTGACGAAGACTTCAATCTCGATGTGACAGAACAACTCGTTTTCCATCACGAGCATGTCGTAAGACTTGTCGATCACCTTCCAGCCGCGAATGACCGTCCACGGCATGAGTCGGTGAAAGAAGAACTTCACGCCGCGTCTTGTCGGCAGCCAACTCGTGAGCAAAAGCAGCAGGACGAGGTGCATCCCGAGATCAAACGTCAGGAAAAAGTAGAGCCGGTAGAGCGGGGCCAGCCAGCTTCGCCGAGCGGCGACCTCGCGGCGATGCTGTCCGTAGAATTGCCACAACCACGGGATGAGGAAGAACTGCTGGAGCGGATGCTCTGTTTCCGCAGCCAGCACGCGGTCGAGCGTCGTGTGCCGGCGAAAGTGTTCCTCGACGCGATACTGCGGCCTCGCCCACAGGCCTACGGAGACGATCACGCCGAGGCAGCCCAGCGAGCATCGGGCGGCCCGCAACTCGGGGCCGTCCGAAATCGTGCGGATCACCGGTTCGCCGGTTCGCCGGTTGCCGCGTCGTAGGTCGCGACCCGGACCTCGTCGATGTAGTGCGAGAGGCTGTTCTTTCCGGAACCGTGCGTGCCGGTCGAGATCGCCCCCGCGATGGCCTGCTCGGTAATGAGGCCGATCGACGGCGTGGTCGCTCCCGCCTGCCGCTCCAACTCGGACAGAACCCGCTTCATCTGGCAGCCCGCTCCGATCACGGCCCACACGCGCCCGTCACGCTGTTCCGTTTTGACGGAGTTCAGATGCCGCAGGTCGAGCAGCACATCATCGCTTCGCGCCGCTTCGCTCCACGAATGCAGCCGACCCATCGCCCGAATGCGCCGCCCAGCGTACTGCTTCATCGCCTGAAGCAATTCATCCTCGGAACGCGGCGAGACAATCACCTGCGGCTGAAAGGAAACGTTCCGACCGAAGTTCACAATCGTCTGCGGTTCCGATGGCATGCGTGCAGTTCTCTCCAAAAGAATGTCACAGAGCGACCTCAAAGTCTTCGGCAGATCGTGAACCAACAGCACCACCCGACCAACGCGGCGAGCAGCAGCAGCCCCAACAGGGGCGCGAGGCCGAATTCGATTTCGATGATGGTTGAAGAGGGTTGGTGGACCAAGACGCCGGGCGCGAAGTTGGTCACGTTGTCGAATTCAGCCGTTCGGTTCGCGTCGTTTTTGAGATCGGACGACTCGGGATCGTAGACACCGCCGATTCCATATTCGTGGTCGGTGCCGGGCGAGATGATCTGAAATCCCTTCAGTTTCCACGGCTTCGCGTCCGGGGAGGAGCCTGTCCGATAAATGTCCCGCATGGCTCCATCGAAGTCGGCGGGGTCGTAACCTTGCCCGTCGTTGCTGCTGATGTAGAGATACGGCTTCGTCTGCACCGGAGACGGGTCGAGGAATTCACGGAAGCCGTCCTGATCGAGATCGACCAAACGCCGCTGATCGAATTCGAAGAGCGGCGGGTGATCTCCCCGCTTGGCTACGAACGGATTTGCGTGGTTCTTCGAAAACCCAGACGGCACGCCGGCCACAGGGTCGATGACACCGCCGAGGAAGAAGACCAGACACTCGGCCCCGTTCAGATGAAAGCCGTCGGCGGGGACGTTGCTCATTCCACCACAGGTCTCAAAGTCAAACTCCGGCCACAACTGACGAATGGCATTACGGCTCCTGCGGTCGGCGTCCCAACCTTGCCTGGTGGAATAAAACGTGACGCTGCTCGGAGGGTCGATTCCGTACATCGCCTTGAACTTCGCGAGAGCCGATTCCAGAGAGTAGATCTCCACACGCACCTGCGCGACGCGAGCCGCCTTTTTCACGGGAGCCGAAACCCAGATCGTGAACACAAACCACAGCGCGATCATCAGCACCGCAGTCAACCGACTGACAATGACGGCACGCCTTGATCGTTGTTTTTTTGGAATTGGTGCCGTCATGGTCGCATCTCCATCGCTCGGCTAGGTTTCGTAGGGGAAGTCCCGACGGAATCCCAATTCAAAGCCTATCACCTCTTCGGTGGAGTTGCCTCCCGCACCAAGGCTCCGTGTTCGTCGCTCATGATCAGGACCGAGAATTTGGTCGCAACATCCAGATCGTTGGTGTTGAGCGAGGCGTAGTCGAAGCGGCCGCGCAGGTCGGTGTAGCCGTCCTTGTAGAACTTCACCTGGCCGTCGGCCATCTGCGCGTAGACCTTCACGTAGGCTTTGGCCACCGGTTTGGCGGTGGTCTGATGAGTCACCTTCACCTGGCCGTAGTTCTCGATGACCTGGACGGCTAGCGAGTGCGAGTAGTACGCCTGCGTCTTCGTCTGCCCGGCGGCGACCACTTCCACGAGAACATTCTTGTTCCGCAGAGCCTCGGGAAGCGGGATCTCTTTCTTCCCTGACCCCTGACCTCTGACTCCTGCCTCCTGTTCCCCCAGCTTTACCTCCACTGACTGGTTCGGCTTGATCGAACTGAACTGGCCCTTGAACTGCTGGACGAACGGGTTGCGGCTGAACAGCAATTCGACATCCATCTCGTAGAAGTTCACCTTCACCGCCGACAGGTTCTGGTGATTGAGGTTGATTTGCTTGGCCTCGACGGTGAAGTCGAAGTTCGGCTCAGTGGCGGCGAGTTGCGCCTGCTGCTGGTTGCGGTCATCGGCATCGACGGCCTTCGCGTCCTTCCCCTCGGCTTCGTCGAGTTGCGCGGTGATGGCGGCGAACGTGTTGCGCCAGCGATCGACCGGGTGCTCGGCATACTTGGCTGCGATCGCCCGCGCCTTGGCGTGTTCGTCGGTGAAGAAGTCGAGGTAGGCCGCGCAGTAGTCGTACTGCATCTTGGTCGAAACCTTCTCGACGTTGACCCGCGCGAACGTGGCGAGGGCCTCGTCGATCCGATCCTGCAACAGCAGGTAGTAAGTCACGACGAGCAGGTCGTCGTCGCTGAGCTGCCTCGAATAGCCGAGCTGTTTCAGCGTGCGATGGTATTGCTCGAAGAAGCGGTCGTTGACGATCTGCCGCCGCTTGCCGAGCGAGTGCGCCCGCGCATTGACCAGCGGTTTGTATTCGAGATGCTCGACCTGCCGCCGCTCGACGAGATCGACCTTCAGCAGCGGGCTGTTCAGCCGTCCGCCGCACTCGTTGACGATGACATCCGTGTGGAGCAAAAACTCCCGCGCGGCCGCCGCCACGTTGTGCATGACTCCATACGACCAGAGTGTGTGCTGGTAGACATGCCGAGCGGCGAGCCGCTTCAGCACGGCGTCGAACATTTTCGCGTCCTTCATCCGCCACGCGATGCGGTCGAGGTTCAGGCCGCTGACGTTGTGCTTGTCGAGGAACGCGAGGACAACGTCAGCCGTACCCTGTTGCGAGACGTAGTCCCACGATTCGGTGTCGATCTTCGTCGGCTTGTCGACCACGTTCAGAGTGACCGCCGCCGCCGAAGCGATCAGCGACTCGTTCTTCGCGACGTGAACCGGGAAGTGAGCAAACTGTCCCGCCGCCGGGAAGTAGAAGTGGTACTCGACCGTCTGCGTGTGGTACGGCTCAAGATTGATGTGGACGGTCTTCGTCGCCTGGCTGTTGAGAACGGGGATGGCTCCCTGCGGGATTTGAACCAAAACATTCAGCTTCTGCCGGGCCGAGGTCGGGTTCGTGATGACGACCTGGCAGCCGTAGACCGTGTAGACGAGGAACTCGTCGGTGACGTACTTGTCGATCTGCTCACCGTTCTCCTGCCGAGTGCGGTCTCCGTGGCGGAAGAAGTTCTGGCTGACCAGCACCTTCGTCGCGCCGTCGGCGGCCGGAGCGGCCTTGATCTCTTCATGGAAGACGACAACCGGCGTGGCGGGCGAGAGCGTCATCTTCGCGCCGTCGAACTTCGTCTCGTGCTTGCCCGCTTCAAACGGCAGGTCGAGGACCGCGAGGGCGAACATCATTTCGGAGAAGTTGTCGGTCGCCTCGGCCAGATGGCGCGAGAGGAACGGCGTGGCGGCGTCATGGTTGGCGTAGTCCCTCCAGAACGCGTTGACCGTGACGAGTCCCCCGTGCTGCTGGTCGATGGTCAGGTGATGGTAGTTGTTCTCGGCCCACTCCATCGTCTTGTCGAGCTTGCGGTAGAGCTGGCGAATGCCGAGTGCCGCGACTTCAGCAGGGTCATCGAAGAAAACATCGGCGCGACCGTTGGCGTTCTTATCGGACTCACTCTTCTTGCTCTCCGCATCGGATTCATCCCGCGACGCGCCGCGGCGTTGTCGGTCGGAGGGCTTGCCATCCTTGGCATCGGCCAACTGCTTGGCCTTCTCCGCGCCGGCCATCTTCTTGCGGGAAAGCGTTTCCGTTTCGGCGAGCCTCCGGTTCTCTTCCGCACTTTGGCCCTTGGCTCCACCGGCGCCGCCCATCGGTCTGGCGAAGGCGGCGACCGGCGCGGGAGCATCAGCGGCTAGTCCCCTCAACTGTAACTGCTGCTCCATGAGTCGCTCAGCGGGCATGGCCTTTCCGGCCGCCTCTTTGAATCCGAACGCATCGTCCAGGTCGAGCGAACCGCGTTTCACCGCCGTGTCGAAGCGGTGGATGAAGTCGTCGATGTTGGGAGGGAGCAGCGTGTAGAGATCGCTCACGTGACGCGAGGTCAGCGGGCGTTCGTCCTTCAATCGCTGAGACAGCAGGATCTTCTCGACGATGTTGAGCTGCGCGTGCTTCCACGGCAGGGCGTACTCGGCGAGATCGTCCTGCAGCAGCCAGTGGTCAACGAACGTCTTGTCCTTCTTGTTGGCGAGGTACGGCTTGATGACGCTCGCGAAGAACTCGGGGTCTTTCTTGAACAGGAAGAAGCTCAGTTCGTGGCTGGCGTGCTTCGAGTAGAGCGTTCGCTTCTCCTCGGGCTTGAGCTTCGGCCAGTTGAGCAGGAACGCGAACTCAACCAGTTTTGGATCGCGGTTGAGCGTCAGGAACAGGCCGTACACGCGGGCCAGTTGATCGTACGCTTCAAACTTCGACGTGGTGATGTCGTTCAAGACAAAACCCTGTCCGACGGGGGCGATCGTGATCTGCTTCTGCTGCGTGAAGTGCCCCTTCGGATCGAGACCCGCCAATAGCCGCAGATCGAGGAACTCGGTCATCGCCTCGGGTACCGAGACACTGCGATGCGTGGTGCTCACCGGATCGACGGCCACGACGTGCAGATGCTGATGATCGCCGAGAGCCTTCCGGTCGAGCGTCACCACGCCGTCCTTGTCCGGCGCGAGGTTCACAAGAACCGCACTCGCATGCGCGAGGAAGTCGAGGTTGGCGAGATGGGCATCAGCGGCGGAGGCACTTTGGGCCTCAGCCGCATCGCGTTTGGCCATGCTGGCCGGCGGAGCGCCTGCGGCAGCGAAGGAATCTCCACCGGCGGCGACTTGTTCACCGGTCTCGGTCGTGCGGACGGCCCACGGGTTCAGGAGCAGCGACGGGCGATCGAGCATGTTGCCGGGGAACTTGGTCGCGTACTTGCGGTCGATGATGTAGCGGTACTCGTCGCCGATGTTGCGGCCGGTCAGGAAGACCGACTCGGCGGGAGACTGCTGGAACAGGTAAGGCTCGGCCGCACGGACGCGGCTCAGGTGCGCATAGGCCGGGTACTCGGGCAGATACCGCGTGCCGAAGACATGCACGCGGGCAAACTTCGTCGAGTTCGTCAGCTTGATCGTCACCTTCTCGTCACCGACGTTGATGTCTGCGATTTGCAACGGGGTGAGGGCGGGCATCTCCAACTGCCGCCGCTTCCCAGCGACAAAGCGTCCGAGTTTGTCGCCCTCGGTCACTCGCAGCCGCAGCCGCGAGCTGGTCGATTTGAGGAGCAGGTCGTAGTCGCCCGCTGGCAGCTTGTCGATGACAAGCATCCCGCCCTTGACGCTGAGATGCTCGAAGCGATCCGCCGTGAAGAGGTCTCCGCGCAGTTCGAGCAGCGAGACGTCGGTTCTTGTCACAGCAGGCGGCGCGCCAGTCGTTCGCGGAAGGAACGGCAGCGTGATCGGTTCACCGACCCGACCGTGCAGCGTCTGCGAGTACGTGTGCTCATCGCCGCGCAGGTGCCATGTGTGCTGAGTGTTCTCGGGACTGACGGCCGAGACGGTCTGAATGTCCTTCAGTGTGCCGAGGTTGATTCGCCCTGCCGGGTCCGTTTTCAGAGTGACATGGTGCAGGTGGCGGAAGTCTCGGTGCTTGAACGCGAGCTGCACGGGTCGTGAGATTTTGGACTCACCCGTCCGGCCACGCAGTTCGACCACGTAGCCCACCGCCGTTCGCATCAGGTGCAGCATCTCTACCTTCTCGGTTCGGTCGATGCCGTTCAGCGCGAACGAATCGCCGCCCGCCAGGTCGATCTTCTGTCCACCGGCACTCAACTTCTTCGCCTTCGCCGTGAGCGAGAACGAAATCGAGGCGAGCCGCGCGGGAACTTGGAAGTCGTGGATCGACTCGCGGTCCTCGAACAGCTTGAAGTTGGGAATCTCCTGGCTCGTCGCGGTGCCATCGAGATCGACCGAGTTGATTGTGAGTTTGACCTCTTCCAGCAGGCTGAGCGACACGGGAGTGCCATTGAGCGACAAACCCGGCCGAACCACGACCGATGCCGTTTTGCGTTTGAGCAGCGATTCGCGATCGACATAGAAACCGACGGCCAACGAATAGTTCTCGGCCTCATGATTGAAGAAGTCGAGCGACGACAGCTCGCCGCGTGAGATGACAATCGGCTGGCGACCCGGATTCGTGCTGAACGGGACGAGAATCTCGCCGGTCTTGCCCCCCCTTGTTCCCTCCCCTTGATGGGGAGGGTTAGGGAGGGGTGTCGACGGCGAGTTTGGCGTCGTCGCAGAATCGGGCGTCGCTGGTTGATCGCCCCCCCTCCCCGGCCCTCCCAGCCGAGGGGAGGGAGCAGGAGAAGCAGCGGTGTATTCATGCCCGGCCAGCCAGATCGTCGCGTCGAGGACCGGCTTGTTGGCGTCGTCTAACACCGTGAAGATCTGTCCCAACGTTCCTGTACGGACGAGATGCTTCAACTTGCCTTTGCGAATCAGCGCCCGTGAACTGCGGCCGTTCCCGATGAAATCGACGATGTAGACACCCGGCTTGCTCAGTTGAGGGAACTCAAACTTGCGGGCCATTCGGCGCAGTGGGGCATCGTTGTACGCGTGCGTTTGTTCGACGTTGGCCACCAGCCCGTCGAGGTTGATGTCGGTATCCACTTCGCGCAGCGCGTCGCGGTAGTAGTTCTTCGTGTTGATCTCGAAGACCTTCACGATCAGCGTGCCGACGTTTTTGACGTGCAGGTTCAACGCGACCGGCTCATCAGCGGCGAACTGCGTCTTGTTCGTCGAGACGAAGTCGATGTCGATCCGCTCCTTGAGTTGTTGGAACAATTCGGGAGGCAGCAGCGCCGCCCACTGCTCCGGCTCACCCAAGCCGTTGACGATCTTGACCTCGGCAAACAGATGCCGCAGGTAGATGTCGTTGATGTACGGCTCGAAGTCCTTCGTGTTGGCGGCGTCGAGCAGGAAGTGCGACAGGTACGCGCGAACCAGCGGCTCGTCATTGCCGATCGGGGCCAGCAGCGTCGCGCCGCCGTAGTTTGAATTCAAATCGACGGGGAAGCGTTTGAGTTCGTCCGACTCGACCATCCGCTTCGACAGATAGCCGACGTGCCGGGGCAGCTTGAGGTACGCGAGAAACCGCTCCTTGTCCATCTTCCCCTGCACGCGGTCGAGGACCAGCCGGTGATACAGCACGTGCCCCATGAGCGAGTTGTGCGAGGGAACCAGCCGCTCGGCAAACGCCAGCAACCGGTCGAGGTACGCGGCCAGCAACGCGCGGTCGTAACGCCAGTCGTCTTCGGCCCCCGGCTGGAGGCGACGCAGGTAGGCGTTGACGAAGTGTTGCTGATTCAACAGGTCGGGCCTCAGCTTCAGCAACTCTTCAAGCTGCGAGAGCAGCAACTGATGGTGAATCGGCAGCGCCCCGAAGCCGCCCGAGTTGGGATGCTCGATATCGTTGACAACGTGCCGCACGAGCTTGGCATAGTCGGGCCGCTGGAGCCGCGACAACAGATGCCGACGATGATTCGGATTGAGTTCGTACCCGACCAGCCAGTCGAGTGCCGTGTCTTCAAACCCGTCGGTGTTGTCCTGCGTGACGGCGTTCGCCCGGTTGATGAACTCTTCGAGCGAGATAACTTTCTGATCGAGCGCCGTCGGTAGGTTCGGTTCGACGCCAAGCTGCTCTCGCTCGTGCCCGAAGTTCAGACTAAGTTTTCCGCGCAGATAATCGAGTGACGCCTTGGAGTTCTTGTCGTAGGTCAGCAGCGCATGGCGAGTCTGAATCTCAGTCAGCCGCCCCGTCTGCCCATGCCGCTGATGCCACGGCCCCGTCAGTTCGCGAGCCTTCTCGAACTGCTCCGTGTTCAAAAAATGGAGGCAGTGGTAGTAGTAATAGTCGTCCGTGCCTGGGATCAGTTGCTTCAGCGACGCCGCCCGGTCGGGGGCCAGCGAAAATTCCTCGATGAACCCGATCTCGGCCCCGAGTGAGATGGATGCCCGCGTCGCGATCGACACTCCGGTCATCACGATCACTCCCACCAGAATAAAGCGTCGCATGAAAGGCTCCTGAGCGAATTCAACCGTGAGTCGTGGCTGCGGGGATCAATTCGATTTTTACTGAGAACGCAGCGCGAAGCGCATTGATTGCCGGTCGCATGATACCGATGGCGGCGGGGTACGACGCGGGCCTCTCCAAAAAGTTCCCGCTTGGCCTGCGATATGACAACCGGCGGCACTCATCTTCAGTGTGCGCGAGGGACGAAGTGATTCGATTCGTGCCCTCATGCTGTGGGAGGGTGTCGCCTGCTCAATCATTTCCATCCGTTCGCCTGATCTCATCTCTCGTTCGCAGCTCCTCCTAGGGTACTTCGATCTCATCTTTCTGCCGCTTTCTTTCTGTCTCACGGCTTTGGCTGAGCAAAAAGAAGTGGTAGCCAGAATGAGAGCGGTAGAAAGAGGGAAGCCCGCCGCGCCGAGGTTGAATGGGCAGCAGGGGGGCAATCGTTAATTGGTGGCCCCAAAAAACGCCGTGAGGCAAGGGTTTCTGAAAAGGTAGCTATGTCGTTCCGCGACAGGAAGCGGGACGGCAAGACGGCGTTCGTCGTTCGGTCGAGGCAATTCGACAGATCGACATTCCCGATGGATCGCGCTTCCTGTCGCGGAGCGACAAGGCTACCACCAATGAACGACTGCACTTGGCAGCAGGTTCGTTGTCTCCGTGGTGAGAAATCGTGAGCCATCCCGGTTAAAGTGGCCACCCCGACGTTCCTGCTCAGATTCACCGCCTTCATCGCCGACACCTCATTCATGACCACTCCCGAACGTGTTCCGACTCCCGCAATGCAGCGGTATCTCGAAGTGAAGGCCCAGCATCCGCAGGCGATTTTGCTGTTTCGGATGGGAGACTTTTACGAACTCTTCTATGAGGATGCGGTCACGGCGTCGAAGGCGGTCGGGCTGACGTTGACCAGCCGCGACAAGGGTTCAACCAACCCGATCCCGATGGCGGGGTTTCCGTATCACCAACTCGACGCTTATTTGCAGAAACTGGTCCGCGCGGGCTTTCGCGCGGCGATCTGCGAACAGATGGAAGACCCCAAGCTGGCGAAGGGCCTCGTCAAGCGGGATGTCACGCGCGTCGTGACCCCCGGCACGTTGACCGAGGACTCTTTGTTGGATCCGCGCGAGAGCAACTTTCTCGCGTGTGTCTTCCCAACGAAGGAGGCGTGCGGTCTGGCATGGCTGGAGGTCTCAACCGGCCGCTTCTTCACGACCGACCTCGCGCATGAAGCGGTGCTCGACGAGATCGCCCGCATTCATCCGGCCGAATGCCTGGTGCCGGAGCAGGCCAAGCAGAGTGGCATCGTGCAGGAGCTGACTCGCACGTCGGGGCTGTTCCTCAGTGAGCGGCCCGCGTGGTCATTTTCTGCTGAGCAGTGCCTGCGATTGTTGCTCGAACAGTTTCAAACGAAGACGCTCGCGGGCTTCGACATCGACGAGCAAACGCCTGGAGTGATCGCAGCGGGAGCGTTGCTCGACTATGTCCGTGAGACGCAGAAGAGCAGCCTCGGTCACATCACGCGGCTCGAACCGTATCGCCGCGGGACGAGTCTTTTGATTGACGAGGCCACGCGGCGCAGCCTCGAACTGACGCAGACGCTGCGCAACGGGACGCGCGACGGAAGTTTGCTCTCCGTCATTGACGAGACCGTCACGCCGATGGGGGCGCGGCTGCTGGCCGAGTGGTTGTCGAACCCGCTCACCGAACCGTCAAAAATCGAACGGCGGCTCGATGCCGTTCAGGAACTGCACGACGACTCGATGATCTGCCGCGACCTGCGTGATCAACTGCGCGAGGGCTACGACCTGCAACGTCTCACCGCGCGAGTCGCCACCGGCCGCTGCTCGCCGCGCGATCTGTCGTGTCTGGCGAGGACGCTCGCGCTGTTGCCGAAACTCAAAGCGAAACTCTCCGGGCGCAAGGCCGCGTTGCTGGCAGACCTCGAAGGGCGACTCGATCTCTGTCCTGAGATCCGTTCCGACATCGAAGCGGCTCTCGTCGATGAGCCGCCGTTGCTGACGACCGACGGTGGGGTGATGCGCGGGGGCTACCACATTCAACTCGACGAATGGCGAGACCTCGCGCGCGGCGGCAAGGACTGGATCGCCAAGTATCAGGCTGAGGAGATCGAGCGGACCGGCATCCCGAACCTCAAGGTCGGCTTCAATCGCGTCTTCGGCTATTACCTCGAATGCACCGCCGCGCAGGCCGAGAAGGTGCCCATCGACTACATCCGCAAACAGACGCTGAAGAACCAGGAACGCTTCATCACGCCACAACTCAAAGAGTACGAGGAAAAAGTCCTGCGAGCCGAAGGCCAGGCCGTGCAACTCGAACAGGAGTTGTTCACCACCCTGCGAGAGCGAGTCGCCGCGCAGTCCGCCCGCCTACGTGAGAACGCCGAAGTCCTCGCCGAGATCGATGTCCTCACCGGTCTCGCCACGCTCGCCATCCGCGCCGGCTACTGCCGCCCCGAAATCACGCTCGACCCGCTCCTCGACATCCGCGAGGGACGGCACCCGGTGTTGGATCGCCTCAAGCCCAGCGGCGAATTTGTCCCGAACGATGTGAGGATAGGAAGAAGCGAGAAGGCAGAGGTCAGAGGTCAGAAGTCAGAGGTCAGAATGAATGTAGAAGTCAGCGGCAAGCTCGCTCACGATTCCGCTGTTCTTGTCCCCTCTCCCCCGTCTTCGGGGGAGAGGGTTAGGGTGAGGGGGCCGAGTGTCGAGAACGCCCCCAATTCTCAAACCGCCTCTTCCATCGCTGACTCTGTTGATGCGGGCGTCCACTCACTCGAAAGCCCCCCAAACCCTAACCCACTCCCCCCCAAAGCGGGGGGCGAGGGGACAGGAGTGCCAGCAGCCGCTTTCTCTGACCCTCAACCCTCAACCCTCAACCCTCAACCTCCCCCCGGCCTCATCCAACTCATCACCGGCCCGAACATGGCCGGCAAGAGCACCTACATCCGGCAGGCCGCGCTGCTGACGATCATGGCTCAGATGGGATCGTTCGTTCCTGCGAAGTCCGCTCGCATCGGGATCGCCGACCGCATCTTCGCCCGTGTCGGCGCGAGCGATGAACTCGGCAAGGGCCAGAGTACGTTCATGGTCGAGATGACCGAGACCGCCCGCATCCTGAACGCCGCCACCAAGCAGAGCCTCGTCATTCTCGACGAGATCGGGCGCGGGACGAGCACCTACGACGGCATCTCACTCGCGTGGTCGATCACCGAATACCTGCACGATGTCATCGGCTGCCGCACGCTGTTTGCCACGCACTACCATGAACTGACGCAACTCGCCGAGACGCTCAAGCAGTGCGTCAACTGGAACGTGGCGGTGAAGGAGGAGGCCGACGACGTGATCTTCCTGCACAAAATCGTCCCCGGCTCGGCCGACAAGAGCTACGGCATCCACGTCGCGCAGTTGGCCGGAGTCCCGCGCACGGTTCTCGACCGCGCTAAGGTCATCCTGCAAACACTCGAATCGGACCACCTCGATGACACGGGCAAAACCAAAGTCCCCGAACGCCCCACGAAACAGAAGCGCGAACAGCAACGGACCCTCTTCGCCCCGGAAGAGCATCCCGTCATGGACGAACTCCGCCACCTCGACGTCAACAACCTGACGCCCCTCGCTGCGCTGCAGGAACTCAACCGCTTGAAGGAGCGGCTGAAGTGATGTGAGCAAACGAAGTCCGGCTTTTCCGAAAGCCGGACTTCATGCAGAGGCATCATTCATTCACCAAAGCGTCGCGATCCCCAGTGTCAGAAATGCTTCATCCGGTGAGACGAGCTTGAAGCCTCCCGCTACCGCCTGTGCCGCGATGAGGCGATCAAACGGATCGCGATGGTCGCCGGGAAGTTCGCACGCGAGATACACGGCTTCCTGAGAAATCGGAACGGACTGAATTCCGTGGAATAGCAGTTCGGCGGAAACCCATTGCCGGGCAGCGTCCGGAAGCGGCAGCTTTCCAGCTTTGTGCTTGAGTGCGATTTCCCAGACGCTGGCATCACTGAGAAACAACTCATTCGCCTCGTCGTCGAGAGCGAGCGTCGCGGCGGGCGAGAGTTTTGACGGCTCCGTGGCCAACCACAAGAAGGTGCAGGTGTCGAGCAGCAGTCTCACAGCCCCCACTCCTTCAATTCCTCAACAGTCAGTGGTGCAACCGACTGATCGGGAACCGAAAACGGGCCGCCGCGCAGGACACCGACTTTCGGCCGTCGCGGTTTGGGTTCACCGACAAACGGAACCAGCCGAGCGATGGGCGTCTCACCGCGAGAAATGATCACCTCGCCCCCCGCCTCCACTTCCGTCAGCACAGCGGGTAGTTCCAGTCGGGCCTGATCGACCGAGATCGTTCGCATGAGTCTTCCTTTGAGCCGACAGAACAGGTTCGCTGCAAACCCGCATGACCAAAGTTCGCGTCCAAGATTGCCCAGCATTTCGGGAGAATAGCTTGAGCGGTGGATGGTCGCAAAGACCATTTCGGATAATGGCAGTGGGTGATCGACACCAGTGGCTGACTGACGAATGTCAGTCGGATGATTGATACCGCACACGGTTCTGAGTGAAATATTTTTGGCGAGCCACGTGCCGTCAGGGGGAGTGTGGCTGGGGGCCACGCTTCGTGGCCCCCAGCAAAAGGGATCGTCACTGATCCATTCTGGGGGCGTCGAAGCGCCGACCCCAGCCACCCCGCCCCGACCAGCAGACACTTTGGTCACACTCATTTTTGGTGAGAGTAGGAATGATGAAGCAACGATCGGACCAGTTCACTGACATCATCGAAGTGCTCCAAAAGTTCCTTCAACGACGAAATGCGATGAGGGCTGCTCCACCGCTCCCTGATTTACCAGAATGGAGAAGAACTGCCTGTGACGAATTGGCGAAGGAATCGGGTAGGAATTGGTCAACCATACAAGACGCATACACCAGGCGTTTTGGTGAAAAAGAAGCTTGGCACTTCGACGATCTCGCAATCGACTGGCTGCGCGAACCGAATGCGCCCAATTCAAAATTGGAAAATGAGCTCATTAGGATTGCTTCAGAGATAGAAACAAAAAAGAGGCGAACCGAGGGACTTGAACGCATCAGAGAATTCTTCGCGACTCTCCAGGGCATCCATCCAAAGCCGAACGAAGCGGACGGAAACTCCGATAGTGCGACTCATGAAGAACCACCGGGAGGCTCAGGGTTCGGAGATGCGGACCAAAACAAAGAGGTTGAGACCGCCTCGATCAATGCTGTTATCGCGCGATACGAATCGGAAGGTTGGCAGGTGAAATCGGTCGAGCGAGACCGAGTGGGCTACGATCTACATTGCACTCGCAAACGCGAAGTAGAACTCGCTGAAGTGAAAGGGATCGCGGGGTTCTCGCAGATGTGTATCGTGACCGAAGGTGAACGTCAGGTCGCAGCCAAGCGATCTGGGTCGGTTGTTTGGCTAGTCACTGCGGCGCTCAGCAAACCGGAGTTACATCGTTATTCCGGCTTCGAATTTCTCACCATGTTTGAACTCACTCCGATCCAGTACCGAGCGAGATTACGGCTACGTGGCGTCAGCGGAGTCGATGAGGCAGAAGTGTCTTCGTGATACCCTGATCTGGTGCGGTGACCCACATCCCCGTGGTTTCGCCCAAAGTGGCTTCAGCTACGGTTACCCGGCACGCTGCTCAATTCGCTGCTCAGCGTCGAAAACACGAACGGCAGTTCCATGAAGATGACCAGATTGATACCCATGCTGCCGGTCAAGAGCATGCCAGCCAGCGTGGACTTTTACTGCGGGATGCTGGGTTTTGAGGTCGAGACGAGAAACGACCATTGGGGCTGGGCCATGCTTCGCTTCGACGAGTGCCGACTGATGGTGGATCAATCGATCAATGCAAACCCGACCCAGCCTCGCGACTCGATCCTCTATCTGTACCCTGAGGATGTCGTCGAGTATCACAGGCAAGTTCAGAAGAACGGCCTGGCTGTGCCGGAACTGAGCGTCACCTTCTACGGCCTCACAGAGTTTCGAATCAGCGATCCGGACGGAAACCGATTATGGATCGGACAAAGCACATCGACGGAGGTCTAACTATGCGCTGCAGCGAATGGATGCCGTCGTTGATTGGTGGTAGCCCTGTCGCTCCGCGACAGGAAGCGAGATCGCGGGAAGGCGTGTGCGCTAGTTTGAAGTGATTCGAGAGATCAACGTGCTTGGTCCATCGCGCCTCCTGTCGCGGAGCGACAGGGCTACCATCTCAAACACTTTGATTGACCGCGTCTCGCGGGCCGGATTGCTGAGCTTTAGTCGTTCGGTGACATGAAGAAGTTCTCGACAGGTGCGAAACCCGTGGATTCATTGCTCTCCGCCATCGTGGAAGATGATCGCCGATCGGTGGGTCAATTCCTCAAGCAGGAACCCGGGCAGGCAACGCGACTCGTTGACACGCCGAGGTTTTACGATTCGTCGATCTATCATTGGATCTATGCGGGCGACACCGCATTGCATCTCGCGGCTGCGGGTTATCGGGTCGAGATCGCAGGTGCCCTCATTGCCGCCGGCGCTGATCCGAATGCGGCCTCGAATCATCGTCGTGGCGCGCCATTGCACTACGCGGCTGACGGCTACATCACCGGTCCCGCGTGGGATGCCAAACGCCAGGTGGAAATGATCGCCTGCCTGATGGATGCCGGTGCAAACATCAATTCGCAGGACAAGAACGGTGCCACGCCCCTGCATCGCGCGGTGCGAACACGTTGCGCCGAGCCTGTCCAATGCCTGCTCAACGCGGGATGTGATCCGAAATTGAGGAATGCCTCCGGGTCGAGTCCGTTTCACCTCGCGGTGCAAAATACGGGGCGAGGCGGATCGGGAGCCGCTCAACGTCAAATCATTGAAGCCTTTCTCCACTTTGGCGTCAGCACGGCCTTGACGGATGGCAAAGGAAAATCCGTTTTAGAATGTGCGAAGAGTACTCCGATACGCGAATTGCTGTCTTGAAGGGTCTCCGTACAACGAGTTGCACACGATGCGGCTGGGTGGCGGGGTTACGGCTCTGTCCAGTCTGAAGTCGCACAAAATACAGGGTGAGACCAGCTCAGTTCGAGCGCCGGCCCACCATCGGGAAACGTCTAGAAATCAGGGCGGGCTAGCGCGGCGAAGCGCCGCTGGTCCCACCCTACAGGTTTCCTAGCCTCAACAAGGCGATGGCCTTGGGCGTTTTACCGCGTTCCTTCTTTGAGAACGCCTTCATCGGTACACTCTCGGCGATTCTTTTACTCCCGCCAGAAATGCTGACCTCCATGACATCTGACCTGCCTGCCGATCCGCTCTCCGAACTCGACGACGAACCGACTTCGACGACATCTCCCTCCTCCGCTGCGGCTCGCGCGCGGCGGGCCTCGCGCCGCAGTGCCTCGCAGGATGTGACTGACGAATCGGATGCGGACTCCGATGATGAAGTTCTCGACGACGAGGGACTGCTCGATCTCGATGAGGCCGATGCTGAAACCGTTTCTCCGCCCAAGCCCAGTCGCGCGAAGACGGCTGCAAAAGGGGTGGCCACAAAGTCCTCGACGCGCGGAAAGTCCAAGAAGGCTGCCGCAGAGGAGGACTTGGATGAGATCGGTCCCACCACCGAGCGACTTCAAAAAGTCTTGGCCTCCGCCGGACTGGCTTCGCGCCGTCACTGCGAAGAGTACATCGTGGAAGGCCGCGTGACGGTCGATGGCAAGACGGTTCGCGTCTTGGGGATCAAGGTTGATCCCGAGACCCAAAATGTGTGCGTCGATGGTGAGCGGGTGAAGATCGAACGCAAGCGGCACTATCTCGTCCACAAGCCGCCGGGTGTTCACTGCACGAACGCTGATCCGATGGGGCGAGTCCGCGTGATCGATCTCCTGCCCGAATCGCTCGGCCGGCTCTTCACCGTCGGTCGCCTTGATGAAGGTTCCGAAGGACTGATTCTCGTCACCAACGATGGAGCGTTGGCTCACCGGCTGGCTCACCCGAAGTTCCAAGTCGAGCGACTCTATCGTTGTTTGGTTGCCGGGACTCCCTCCGATGAAGTGTTGCGCCAACTGCGCGACGGGATGTATTTCACCGAAGGCAAGTTTCGCGTGCGCGACATTCGGCGCATCAAGACCAACGGCAAATCAACCATCTTGGAAGTGGTGCTGACCGAAGGCCAGAACCGCGAAGTGCGACGCCTGTTCGCCCGCGTCGGGCACAAAGTGATGCGATTGAAACGAATTGGCTTCGGCCCCATGCGACTCGGTGACTTGCCCATCGGAGCCTATCGCCCGCTGACTCCCATCGAACTCAAAGTGCTGACTCACTTCGCCACGAGTGCGCCGACGCGACGAGCGCCCGCCCGCGCCCGCCCGATTCGCAATGCCACGTCCGCCAGCCGTGCCACGAAACCGGTCACACGCGGCCATGCGTCACGCGGTCCCAAAGCCTCCGTCAAGCGCAGCCCGAAGCCGAACAAGCGACCTCCCAAGAACCGGGGATGAATCCAACGTAGACGTTTCCGACAGATGCCGCAGTCCAGACTCCTTGGTCCGAACGAGACCCCGCGCGGGAGAGCCACTGAATACGCTGGGATTGCAGGCATCGTCCGGACTACAGCCTCAGTTCGTCCGATTTCGACTTTTGTCGGAAACGTCAACTTCGGGATCTGGTCTTTGCACGACTCGGCTTCACCTGAATGTGGAAGTACTGCTGTGACCCGCAAGCCATCCCGGCCAACGGGGTGGAGATTCAAGACAAAGTCCAGCCGCTGAGATTCTGCCCGTTCCTCCGGAGCATCCTCATGCCGACCAACCGCCGCGACTTCTTGCAAACAACTTCAACCGCCGCCGCGACCGCTTCCTCCGCGTGGCTGTTCGTCTCGGGAGTGGCGGCTGACGACAAGCCCAAGAGCGACGGTGATCGCTTGCCGGTGGCAGTCATTGGTCCTGGTGGCATGGGGATGAATCACACGATTCAACTCGCCAGTAACAAGTCGGTACGAGTTGCCTACGTTTGCGATGTCGATGAGCAGCGCGCGGCTCGCGCGGCGGAAGCGGTGACGAAGGGATCGGGTCTCGCGCCGAAGATCGTCAAAGACATGCGGCAAGTGCTCGACGACAAAGAGATCAAAGCCGTCTGGATCGCGACTCCCGATCACTGGCACGCTCCCGCCGCGATCTTGGCGGCCAACGCGGGCAAGCACGTCTACGTCGAAAAACCCTGCTCGCACAATTTGCGGGAAGGCCGACTGATGATCGAGGCCGCACGACGCAACAACGTTGTGATGCAGGTGGGAACTCAAAGCCGCAGCACGGCCCACGTCATCAAGGCGATGGACAAACTCAAGTCGGGCGCAATCGGCGAGATCCTCGTGGCGAAGGCGTGGAACAGTCAGCGTCGCGGCACGATCGGCAGGCAAAAACCTTCCGATCCACCGAAGCATCTCGACTACGACACATGGGTCGGCCCGGCGACGTTCGTGCCGTATCAGTCGAACTTTCTGCCCGGTATCTGGCGTTGGTGGCACCACTTCGGTTGCGGTGATATCGGTAACGACGGCGTTCACGACATCGATGTTGCCCGCTGGGGTCTCGGCGTCGAAACGCATCCGACGCGCATCGCGGCTCTCGGCAGCAAGTGCTACTTCGACGACGACCAGCAATGGCCCGACACGCAGTACATCGCCTTTGAATACGCTGCCGCCACGAAGTCGGGGATGCCCAAGCAACTGATCTTCGAGCAACGCATCTGGTCTCCGTACGTGCAGGAAGGCTACGAGAACGGCGACGCGTATTATGGCACTGACGGGATGATGATCTTCGGTAAGATCGGGAGCTACAAACTTTACGGCCCGCGCAACAAGCTGATTGAAGAATCCACCGGCAACGGCCCCGATCTCGCCGCGCATCACGCCAACTTTTTGGAGTGCATCCAAACCGGCGCGAGACCAAATGCCGACATCGAGATCAATCATCTCTCGACCGCATTATGTCATCTCGGCAACATCGCGACGCGCGTCGATCGAGTCATCCACTTTGATCCCGTCAAAGAGCAACTCACCGGTGATGTTGAAGCGAGCAAGTTGCTCGGGCGTGACTACCGCGATCACTGGGGCACGCCAAAAACATAGAACGTGATGCCGACTCGAAGTCCGGCTTTTCTTAAAGCCGGACTTCTCTCCGAGGAGGATCGCTCCGACGGGAAGTCCGGCTAACAAAGCTAAGCCGGACTTCGGGCGGTGCCGTGTCGGACGCGCCGCGAGTGGCTGGCTTGCTGCGCGCGGGCGTGTCTACAATCCCGCCGAAATTTCTTGGCCGTCTTGATTCTCCATTGGCAGGCTCCATGTCCGAGGCTCTTCCGATTCTGACTGACGCGCAGGTGCGCGAGTGGTTTGCGAACCTGCCCACGCAGGACTTCGTTGGCAAGCGGGTGTTGCTCATCATTCCCGATGCCACGCGAACGGCACCGCTGCCGCTGCTGTTCGATGCGCTCCACACGCGACTGAGGTCCGTGGTCGCTCATTTGGATGTCCTCGTCGCGCTGGGAACGCACCCGCCGATGTCGGACGCTCAGATCGCGAAGTTGCTCGGGATTGATGAGACTGAGCGGGGGCGGCTCTTCTATCAGCTTGGCCTCTTCAATCACGAGTGGGATCGGCCGGACAGACTGCTCACGATTGGAACGCTGACCAAACAAGACACGGCCGAGATCACCGATGGCCGGTTGTCACTCGATGTTCCCGTGCAAATCAATTCGCGCATTCAAGACTACGATTTGCTGCTGGTCCTCGGTCCCGTCTTCCCACACGAAGTCGTCGGCTTCTCAGGCGGGAACAAGTATTTCTTCCCCGGCATCGGCGGACCGGAGATTCTCAACTTTTTCCACTGGCTCGGAGCGCTAATCTCCAACGTCGGAATCATCGGAGTGAAGGACACGGCCGTCCGTCGCGTGGTCGATCGCGCCGCGAAGCTGATTCCCAACGAGCGGCGAGCGATCACGTTCGTCGTAGCGTCGGATGGCAATCTCCACGGCCTGTTTCACGGTACGCCCGAATCCGCTTGGAACGGCGCGGCTGACATGTCGAACCGCGTCCACATCAAACGATGCCCAAAACCGTTCAAACAGATTCTGTCGTGTGCCCCGCCGATGTACGACGAACTGTGGGTCGCGGGGAAGTGCATGTACAAGATGGAGCCGGTTGTCGCCGATGGCGGTGAACTGATCATCTACGCTCCGCATCTGCACGAGATTTCCGTCACGCACGGCAAGTACATCGAAGAGGTCGGCTATCACGTACGCGACTACTTCACGAAGCAATGGGACAAGTTCAAGGACTACCCGTGGGGTATCCTCGCCCACTCAACGCACGTTCGCGGTGGTGGGACGTTCGAGAACGGAATCGAAACGCCGCGCGTGCAGGTGACGCTCGCCAGTGGCATCCCAGAAGCAGTCTGCAAGAAGATCAACCTCGGCTACCGAGACCCCGCCACCATCGACATCGAATCATTCGCCAATCGCGAGGACGAGGGCGTCCTCCTCGTCCGCAAGGCGGGCGAATACCTGTATCGCCTCGAAGAATGAGTCTTGCCTTGTCCCCTCGCCCCCGAAGACGGGGGCGAGGGGACAAAGCCAAAGCCAAAAACACAATCAGTCCCGCTCACGAGGTTCCCCATGCCACGACTCGCCTTCCCACTGCTGCTTGTA
>JAYVDI010000115.1:0-31241 GCA_043749505.1 Schlesneria sp.
GGGCGCTAGCCCCGGTTCAGAGGACACAAACCGGGGCTAGCGCCCAGCGGCTGATCAGGAAGTGATTTCGGCCTCGTCCCTAACGCCGCTCCGCCTCAATTCGTTGCGAACGCCGCGAGGTCTGAGGGTGCCCTATTCCTGTGTCAACGAAGGATTCGCGGCGCGATCCCAAGCGGTTAACACGAGGCCGTGCATTCCGAGCGATGGTAACCTCATGACGCCGGGGAAATGGGGGCTGAGGACTGGACCACCGCCGCCCGTCAGGACGAGCCACGGGGCATGTGTTGCATCGAGCGTCGGGACCGCATGATCTTGATGAAGGCAGATCTGGCGAACCAGTTCACGGATCGCGCCGACTTGCCCCCACAGCAGTCCGTTGCGGATCGCCTCGCGCGTGTTGCGACCGGGAGCGATTGGCTCGTCGCCACCAAGCTCGTGGACGGGCAACAGCGGCAGCAGCGCGGTGTAGTGGTGCAGTGCCTTCGCAGACATCTCTAGCCCCGGCAAGATGGCTCCACCGCAGAATGTTCCTGCGGCTGAGATGTAGTTCACGGTCGTGGCGGTTCCCGAGTCGATGACGATCGCGGCGCGATCGGCCGGTCGTAGCGCGTTAGCCGCGACAGCACTGAGCAACCGGTCGAGTCCCACCTTCTCGGGGAAATCGACATCCACAGCGACCGGGACCATCGAGCAATCTCGCACGAGAAACGGCGCGGGCCAGCCCTGATTCTCCCATCCTTCCAGCAACCGTTCGACCGCGTGCGGGTTCGTTCCCGAGATCGCTGCGCGGTGCCCGGTCTGTTCGGTCCACGCAGTCAGCATGCCCCACGGGACCGCGTCATCGACCGGCATGGCTTCAAACTGCTGGCACTCGGGCCAGACCTGTTTTGAAATCGACGACTGCCCCGGCTCAAACCGCCCGAACTTCATGCGGCTGTTCCCGGCGTCGATGGCGAGGATTGTGGATGGTGAGAAATGGTTGTTCATCGTGATGTGCTTGAGGCAGAGAGTTGTGGCTGAGACCAGCGGCAGGTAATAACGTAACCGTAGGAAGGGCACTCCTGCCCGTCCAGTCTTCAACGCCAAAGCCGGATGGGCAAGAGTGTCCGTCTTCCATCGCAGTCACGAAGGGGCACCGATGAACCTTGCCGATTTGACTTGGGCCGATGTTGAGAATTTGTCGCGAGACCTCCCCGTTGTCGTTCCCGTTGCGGCGTTGGAGCAACATGGGCGGCATATGCCGCTCTTCACCGACAGCCTGCTGCTGGGCGAGGTCGTGCGGCGAGTCAGTGCCGCGATGAAAAATCAGGTGCTGTTCGTTCCGTTGATGTGGCTGGGGAACTCGCATCATCACATGGATTTCCCCGGCACGTTGTCGGCCAGCCCGCGTGTCTATCTCGACCTGCTCAACGATCTGACCGAGAACCTGATCGCGCACGGGTTCCGTCGGATCGTCTTCTTGAACGGTCACGGCGGTAACTCGACACCGGGCAAGCAGGCGGTGTTCGAGGTTCGTCAGCGCCACCGTTCCCGCCACGACTTGCTGCTGTTGTTCGCCACTTACTGGGACAGCGCCAAGCCCAACGAAGGCCGCTCCGATTTCGTGCAGTCTCAGATGGGGCATGCCTGCGAGTGGGAGACCTCAATGATTTTGAAGCTCGCGCCGCATCTGGTGAAGGACATCTCCAAACTGGAGACGGTCCCGTTCGGCTTCGCGTTTGAGCCAGCCTATCGCGGGTGGACCACCAAAGACCGCACCGTCCCCGGCTATATCGGGTCGCCACAAGCCGCCACTGCCGAGAAGGGCGAACACCTGTTCCAAGCGTTCTCCAATGGCGTGTGCCAATTCCTCGATCAGGTCATCGCGTGGGACGGCAAGAGTTGGGAGATGGCGTGATGATTGTTTACACCTCTCGCGGTCGAGGCTGCACCGCTTGATGACGTGGGCAACGCCCGCGCGTTGAGTCACGTTTGTTTCTGTTTCTCCATCGACTCGCGGGGCGTTGCCCACGCGGTTAAACGAGGAAATTGTCTCACCTCACCAGGGCCTACCACGATGTCGTCTGCTTCAAAACGCGGTCCGGTTTGGGTCTGGTGGATTTGCGGTTTGCTGCTCCTCGCCAGCACGATCAACTACATGGATCGGCAGACGCTCTCGAACACGTCGAAGCGAATCACCGACGAGTTCAAGCTGTCCGATGAGCAGTACGGCAACTTGGAGCTGGCATTTGGGTTGGCGTTTGCCTGCGGGGCGACCGTGTTCGGAATCATCGCCGACAAGACCAGCGTGCGATGGCTCTATCCCGTCGTCTTGTTGCTGTGGTCGATGATGGGCTTTCTGACTGGCTACGTCGAAACCTATGCGGGACTGTTGCTCTGCCGGCTATTCTTGGGACTGTTTGAGGCCGGACATTGGCCTTGCGCGTTGAAGACGACTCAGCGGTTGCTGCCGCCTGACAAACGGACGCTCGGTAACAGCGTGCTTCAGAGCGGTACAGCTATCGGCGCGATCATCACGCCACTCATTATGAAGATGATGCTGACAGATCAACCCGGCAGTTGGCGGCCTGTGTTTCAAGTCCTGGGGGGGATCGGCGTGGTCTGGGTGTTCTTATGGCTGGCCTCGGTTCGGGAGCAAGACTTGAGCGTTGACGAGCCTTCCACCGCAGCCGTTCCGTCCGCGAACTCTCCCCTCGCCCCGGCTTTGCGGAGAGAGGGGCCGGAGATGAGGGGCGCTTTGGCTGTCCCAAAAGAACACGATGCCTCGCTGTTCGATGCTGTCTTCAGCCGCAAGTTTCTCGTACTGCTGATCGTCGTGATTTCGATCAACGCCTGCTGGCATCTGTTCCGAGTCTGGCTCCCCAAGTTCCTGCAACAGGGACGAGGCTACACCGAGTCGGCGATGCTCAACTTCAACTTCTGGTTCAACGTGATGACCGACGTGGGCTGTCTGTCGGCGGGAGCGTTAACCGCGACGTTGGCTTATCGCGGTTGGTCAGTTCACGGCTCACGCTGCGTGGTGTTCGGAATGTGTGCGGGACTGGTCTCGTGCGGTGGCCTGATCCCGTGGCTGCCGCAAGGTCCGGCGTTGCTCGCGGTACTGCTGCTCGTCGGCGCGGGAGCACTCGGGTTGTTCCCCTGTTACTACTCATTAAGTCAGGAGTTGACGAAGACTCATCAGGGCAAAGTCTCCGGCCTGTTGGGGACGTTCGCGTGGCTGACTTCGTCTCCACTTCACCCGCTGTTCGGACGGTGGATCGACCAGACTAAGTCGTTCGATCTCGGCATGGCCCTGGCCAGCCTGACACCACTGGTCGGGTTCGCGGCGCTCTGCCTGTTGTGGCCGCGCGATGCGAGTCGCTCGGCGCGAAACTCGGGATCAGGTGATTCAACGTTCACTTGCGATGACGATAAACGACGATGCTGTCCCTGCGGCCTTCCCTCATTTCGCTAGGTGGCTTGCGGCAGATGCGTAAGCCCAGAGGGTGTTAGGCTCGTGGGGCGATTTGCTTCTCGCTGATGTCGATGAGCCGGACTGACGAGTTTGCCTACCCCTGATCGGCTCAACCCTCCCAACAAGCATGACCGTTTTGGATTGTGCAAGTCTCGAAAACTGTCCGCGTCGCCACGAACGACTTCACCGCAACAGCTTGACAAAGCGGCAGTTGTCGATATGTTGGCCTCTGAATTCGCGTCTGAATGAACGTGATCACCCCGCCTAATACTGCTCACCCAAACCCGCCCAACTCCCGGTTGGACCACCTGCCTCGAATTGAACTCAGCAATCAGACGACGACGACAAGGGAAGTCACGTCAAATGGTCGCTGCCCCCGTGAAACTCAAACCTGTTCGCTGTCCCCACGGCATGAGGAACTGACCATGCACGATCGAGCGTTCCGTAGTTTTCAACTGTCGGCAAGACTGTTCGCGTTGGCCATGCTGGCCGGTGGAGCGAGCGATGTTTTCGCTGCTCCTCCAAAAGGACTCGGTGATCCCGGTCAACTGACGCAGCTTCGGTTGGAGCCGAATTCCGACGGGAAGGGCGTCTTGCTGCGAAGCCGTGACGGGCGGCAGCAACTTTTCGCGACGGGGGTCTACTCCAGCGGACAGCTTCGCGATCACTCGCGATCCGTGCAGTACACGTCCGAGCCAGTGGGTGTCGTTCAGATTGATGCGACCGGTTACATGGTGCCGCTCAAAGATGGCAAGACCGTGGTCAAGGCGGTCGGCTCGAACAACATCGTGTGCGAAGTCGCCGTCGAAGTGACCGGTGTGGCGAACGATATCGCCATCAATTTTCCGAACCAGATCGTCCCGATTTTCACGAAGCTCAATTGCAACAGCGGCGGCTGTCACGGGAAGGCCAGTGGACAGAACGGCTTCAAGTTGGGGCTACTCGGATTCTTTCCCGAAGACGATCACGAGTTCCTCGTGAAGGAAGGCCGTGGCCGACGCATCTTTCCGACTTCACCGGGCCAAAGTTTGTTGCTGACCAAGCCCATCGGAAAGTCTCCCCACGGCGGCGGCAAACGGATGGAGGCCGATGGTTACGAGTACCGCCTCATCTCACGTTGGATTGAACAGGGGATGCCCTACGGCTCCGACAAGGATCCTGTTGTGGTCGGCATTAAGTGTCTGCCCGAAGGTCGCTTGATGGATCGTGGCGCGGATCAGCAGATCACGGTGCAGGCCACGTACAGCGATGGTTCGACCGAAGACGTGACCCGCATGGCGCTCTTTGAAGCGAACGACCCCGAAATGGCCGAAGCCAGCGCGACGGGCCTCGTTAAGACACTGGACCTGGCTGGTGAAGTCGCGATCATGGCACGCTACCAAGGCCAGGTTGCGGTCTTCCGTTCGACGATTCCACTTGGGGCTGAGATCGCTGCCAAGCCAGCCATCAAGAGTTTCATCGACGAAGCCGTTGTGGGCAAACTCGACGTATTAGGTATTCCGGCCTCACCGCTTTGCGACGACGGCACGTTCCTCCGCCGCGTCTACATCGACCTGACAGGCACACTGCCAACTGAAGCCGAAGCCGGTGAATTTCTTGCCAGCGCCGATGCGAACAAGCGGGCGAATGTCATCAATAAGTTGATCGATTCGCCGGCGTATGCTGACTACTTCGCGAACAAGTGGAATCTGGTCCTTCGTAACAAGAAGCGAGCCAACGATCAGACTGCTCCGACCTACGGTTTCCACAAGTGGATCTGGTCGAGCCTCTACGAGAACAAGCCTTACGATCAGTTCGTGCGTGAGATTTTGACCGCCTCGGGCAACGCGGACGACAACCCGCCGGTCGCGTGGTATCGCGAAGTCGATCAGGCGAACGAGCAGGTTGAAGACGTGTCGCAACTGTTCCTCGGGCTGCGCATCCAGTGTGCCCGCTGCCACCACCATCCGTTTGAGAAGTGGAGCCAGGACGACTACTACGGCATGGCCGCGTTTTTCAGCCGCGTCGGTCGGAAGAACATCATCGGTGGCAACAATGCGATGCGCGACAAACGGATATTCAACATTGACAATCAAGGACCGGCCCTCGCCCGCAATGAACGCTCGGGCAAGATGCTGCCTCCGACCGGACTGGGGAGCAAGCCGTACACGGTCACGGCCGACGACGACGCTCGCGTGCTGTTGGCCGACTGGATGTCGGACCCACAGAATCCGTTCTTCGCCAAGGCGGTGGTCAACCGCTATTGGAAGCATTTCTTCAGTCGAGGCATCGTCGAACCCGAAGACGACATGCGCGAGACCAATCCGCCCGCGAACCCCGAACTGCTGAACAAACTCGCGCAGGACTTCATCGCGCACAAGTTCGACCTCAAGCACCTCGTCCGCACGATCTGCAACTCATCGACATACCAGCTCACTTCGCTACCGAACGAGTACAACTTGAAGGACAAGCAAAACTTCTCGCGCTACTATCCGAAACGACTCACGGCGGAAGTTCTCTACGACGCTTTCCATCAAGTCACGGCGACTGGTCAGAACTTCGGTGGCATGCCCGCAGGAACCCGTTCAATGCAGTTGCCCGATCCCGGAGCGGCTCAGAACGTCTACTTCCTCAAGGTGTTCGGCCAGCCTCAAGGGGACACCGCCTGCGAGTGCGAACGATCACAAGAGGCCAACTTGGCTCAGAGCCTGCACCTCCTGAACAGCAGCGAAGTTCAGAACAAGATCGCGGACGGCAACGGTCGTTCGGGTAAGTTCGCCAATGAGAAGGACCGACCAACCGATGCCAAGATCAAGGAACTTTATCGCTGGGTTTACAGCCGTGAACCGGACGCCGAAGAAATGAAGATCGCCCTCGCCCACGTCGAGAAAAACGCGGCCAACCCGAAGCTGGCCTATGAGGACATCATCTGGGCGCTCATCAACTCGAAAGAGTTCCTGTTCAACCACTGACGGTGGTGAAGTCGTGAAAGAATTACCATGAATGGCGAATCGGCCTTGAATGAACATCCGCCAATTCCGGCCGAGTGGCTCGCGGAGTTCGAGGCTGCCGCGCGACGACCGCTCGAACAACGTTGGAAGTATGCTTTCATCAAGACCTATAAGCCGGTTTTGGATGATGCGCCTTCTCGGTCATTCGAGACGACTGCCGAGTACCGAAACTGGTGTAACGACAACCTTCCAAGCTGGCTCGGCTATGGCAGTGTTTGAATATCGTCAGGCAGAGGAAGTACGGGACTCGTTGTCTCGGCACGGTGCCGTGTACCTGTTCATCGGTAAGTCCGCAGCGATTCTGCTGGGCTTCCCCGACACCACTCAGGATGCGGATGTCTTCCCGAAGAAGTCGATTGAGAACGGCAGAGCCTTGGTCACCGCACTCACCGAGCTTGGTTTTCAACTTTCGTCGCAAGACGTTTCCGATATCGAGCGAGGAAGAGATTTCGTTCAATTGAAAAACGGCCCGTTTGATCTCGACCTGATCTTCGCGCCCGACGGAATTGAGTGTTTTGAAGACGCTTGGAAGCGGCATGTCGAAGTCTCTGGATTTCCGGTGTGTCATCCCGACGACATCATCGCCAGCAAGCAAGCCGCTGGTCGAGCCAAGGACCGTGAATCGCTTCCCCGACTGATGGCCTTCCGTGACTATTGGTTGCAACAGCAGCGAACCTGTTGACCGTTGCAGCCACCTAACTTGAAACATCGAGAGACGCTCCGATGAATGACACGTCCACTTCCCGCAGTCGATTCCCACTCGTCACACTGGCGACTTTGTTCCTGAGTTGTGCGGCCACGATTGGCTATGCCCAGCTTCCGAACACACGCCTGTTCGCCGTGTTTCCGCCAGGCGGACAAGCTGGCGCGGCGGTGGACCTGACGATCACGAATGGATTGGAACTCGAAGAGATCAACCGGCTGCTGTTCAATCATCCGGGGATCGTCGCCGCGCAGAAGATGCAGGACGTGGGGGGCAAGCCGACGCCGGTGATCAATCAGTTTGCGATCACGATCGCGGGCGATGTGCCACCCGGCAACTATGAGGTTCGCGCGGTGGGCTTCTTCGGAATCAGCAACCCGCGCACGTTTGTCGTGGGCGCGAAGAAGGAGTTGAACGAGACCGAACCGAACAACACGCGCGAAACAGCAGGCGTGATCGAACTCAATCAGACCGTGAATGGACGTGTGAACGGCGCGACGGATATCGACTGGTTCAAGTTCACGGGCAAGTCTGGCCAACGAGTACTCGGCGACTGCGCGGCCCGGCGGCTGGACTCGAAGCTGGACTCGAACGTGGAACTGTACGACGCGAATGGCAAGCGGATGTCTGCGGCGCGGAACACGCTCGTCAGCAAGGACGCGCTGCTCGACGTGACGCTTCCAGCCGATGGCGAATACTTCGTCAAGCTGCACGACTTTGTTTATGGCGGCGGTGAGGACTATCCGTACCGGCTCACGCTGACGACGGGGCCGCACATCGACTTCATCGTCCCACCCGCAGGAACACCCGGCTCGAACGGGCAGTACACGATCTATGGCCGCAACCTGCCGGGAGGCCAGCCATCTGAGGTCGTCTCGCGCGGTCGGCCACTGGAGAAGTTGGTTGTCTCCATCGCGCTGCCCGGCCAGGCCGACATGCTCGATCCGAAGACCGTTCTCGAACCGTTCTCGGCCGGAATGGATGCCGTGCCATTCTCGATCAACTCACCGGTCGGCCCGTCCAACGCCGTCATGGTCTATCTCAGCGGAACCGCTCCGTTACTGGAAGTCGAACCGAACAACGTGGCCGCTCAATCTCAGAAACTAGCGGTGCCCGGTGAGGTTGCCGGTCAGTTCCAGTCGCGCGGCGATGTCGATGCTTACACGTTCGAGGCCAAAGCCAAAGACTCTTATTGGATCGAAGTCATCGCGCATCGAGCTGGCTCCGTCGCCGACCCAGTCGTCGTGTTGGACCAAGTGAAATTAAATGAAAAAGGTGAGGAGACTCTCACGCGAATGAGTGCCCTTGACGACGATCCTGCCAATCCGTTGGCCAACCTCTTCGACACGGTCAATGACGACACGGCCGTGAAGTTTGTGGCTCCGACTGATGGAGTCTTCCGCGTCACACTGCGTGACCGCTATGGCACCACGCGCGGCGATGCGAGCCTTCAGTACCGGCTCATCATCCGCAAGGAGACGCCCGATTTTCGAGTGGCCGCGATTGCCTCGGCCCTCACGCCACCGGGCCAGCGTCAGGCAGCTCCTTCGGGAATCACGCTTCGTCGCGGAGACAACTTTCCCATCAACGTCGTCGCCTTCCGGCGCGATGGCTTTGCGGGACCGATCACGGTGAGTGCCGAAGGGCTTCCGGCTGGAGTCACCTGTCGCGACATTAGTATTGGCGCGACGCCTTCGAGTGGCGTGCTGGTCTTCACCTCAACGGAAGACGCTCCCGCGTGGGCGGGCACCATCAAGCTCGTGACCAAAGCCCGGATCGATGATCCCGTGGCGACGGAAACATTGACGACCGCTCAAGCAGCGGCCAAAGCCGCTGGCGATGCACTCATTGCTGCTGAAAAGGCGGTCGCAAAACCAGCCGATGACTTGGCGAAGGGGAACGAGGCACTGAACGTTGCCAAGGTGGAACTTGCCGCCAAGACGGATGACGAGGGTCTTAAGAAGAAGGTCGCCGATGCCGAGGCCAAGGTTATGGCGCTCACGGCCGCGCACAAAACCGCCGCCGATGCGAAGGCTGCCGCCGACCAAAAGGTCAACGAAACGAAGGCCGCTGTCGCACAAGCTGATGCCGCGAAGAATGCAGCGGCCAAAGAGGTCACTCATCCCGCACGCTACGGCACTGTGATTTGGAATGCCGCCGCCGCGAACCAGCAGGCTGATTCGCGAGTCGCTCAAGCGATCGAACTCTCGGTGATCGAAGAACCGTCACCGTTCCAGCTCGTCACGGATGTGCATCGCGTTGAGGCCAATCACAACCGACAGATTCTCGTTACGGTGAAGGCCGCGCGGCGGAACGGGTTTGATCAGCCGATCGCCGTGACCGTCGTCGGCCAACCGCAAAACGCCCAAGTGGAAAACAAGCCGATCCCCAAAGAGAAGTCCGACGAGGTCTATCGCATCTTTATTCCACCGAACGCTCCGGTCGGAACCTACGTCACGTACCTGACCGGTCAGGCTCAAGTCTCGTATCGCAAGAACCCGGCGAAGGCTGATCGTGCGAAGGTCGAACTGACCGCCGCTGAGACCGCCGCAACTGCTGCTGTTGAAGTGATGAAGACCGCGACCGCAGCGAAAGATGCTGCCGTGAAGAAGGCGACCGACGACGCAGCAAACTTCAAAAAACTGACTGACGCCAAGGCCGCCGCTGACAAGGCGCTGGTCGATGCTCAGACGGCCGAGAAGGCTGCGGCAGAGGCTCTGAAAAGTGCGGGCGACAATGCGGATGTCAAAGCTGCCGCCGAGAAAAAACTGACGGAAGTCCAAGCCGTCGTGAAGACAGCAACGGATGGTCAAGCCGCCGCCGAAAAGGCGCGCGTGGAAGGCGAGACGCTCTCGAAGCAATCGGACGAAGCCAAGCTCAAATCGGAAGCCGAACTCAAACTGGCCGATGACAAAAACAAAGTTGCCATCGCCGAGAAGACCGCCACCGACACTCGCTTCAAAGCCGCCGATGCCTATGCCAAAGCGGCTAACATTGCGTTCAACCCCACGACCACTCCGATCGTCATCACCGTGAAGGCGGCTCCCTACACCGTCACTGCCGCTCCCGCCGATGGCGGCAACATCAAGCAGGGAGCCAAGGTCGAAGTGAAGTGCGAGATCAAACGTCAGAACGGCTTCACCGGACCGGTGACACTCACGCTGCCGCTGCCTCCGAACGTGACGGGCATCAAAGCCGAACCGGTTTCCGTCCCCGCCGAGCAATCGGCCGGATCAATCTTCATTGAGGCCGCTGCTGACGCTCCGGAGGCACAACTTGCCAACATGGTCGTCCGCGTCGTTGCTCAATGGGAGGGTGAAGCGGCTGTTGATCAACCGGTGACGTTGAAGGTTGTGAAATAACGCTAGAGCGCGCGGTGAAGGATTGCCGTTTTCATTTTCCAAAGACAATGAAATCAGAAAACTAAGCGGCGATGATTCGCCGCACTTCAAAGGTGCAACATGCGAATTGTCAGCTCTCTTTCTCTGTTGGTCTTGCTCGGATGTGGTATCACGATCCAAGCTCAGGACGTTGCCAAGAAGGCTGGAAAGATCGAACCGGTGGTCGCCAATCTCGGGCGACCGGTTGAGTTCGAGAAGGATATTCAGCCAATCCTCGATGAGAAATGCGTGGCCTGCCATAACGTGGCCATCGCTGAGAGCAAGCTCGTTCTGGAAGACGTGCCCGCCATTTTGAAGGGGGGCAAGCGTGGGCCGGCTCTCGTTGCGAAAGATCCTGACAAAAGTCTGATCTACAACGTGGCGTCGCGCGGGGTGGACCCGGTGATGCCGCCGTTGCCGAACAAGGTCTCTGCCGCCGCGTTCACGCCTCAGGAACTGGGGCTGCTCCGCAAGTGGATTGAAGAGGGTGCCGTTCAGGGAATGGGAAGCGGAATGACTGTCGTGCCTTGGCAGTCGGTTCCATCCAGCATGAATTCGATCTACAGCGCGTCTCTATCAACGTGGGGCCGTTGGGCCGCATGCGGTCGAGCCAACCAGATCGATCTTTATGATGTCGCCACCGGCGAATACGTCACTCGGCTGCAAGATCCGGCTCTGGCCACTATTAAGCTGGGCGACAAACCGTTCTATCCGCGTGGAGCCGCTCACCGTGACTTCGTTCACGCGCTGGCGTTCAATCCGCAGGAGAATTTGTTGGCTTCGGCGGGATATCGGGAAGTGAAGCTGTGGCAGCGAGCGGTGAATGTTTCCATGAGCAACTTCGTGCAGGATCAGGCCGTCACGGCGATGGCGGTCTCGGCCGACGGCAAGTGGCTGGCGATCGGTCGCGCGGACAACTCGATCGCGCTGCAAAGCCTCGCCGATCCCAATGCCAAGAAGATGCTGGCTGGTCATGCGGGACCGGTCGCGGGGTTGGCCTTCTCGGCCGACTCGACCAAGCTGTTCAGCGGCTCGAAGGACAAGACAATCAAGTTGTGGAACGTGGCCGATGGTGCATCCGCCGGTTCGTTGGAGACGCCTCAGGAAGTGACGAGCCTCGCGCTGAACCTCGATGGAACGCGCATCTTCTCCGGCCACGCGAGGGACTTTTTCATTCGCGGCTGGGCTGTGCCATTTGAAGCGCCGAAGCCCGCTGAAGGTGATAAAGCCGCCGAGCCGGTGAAGCCCGTTATCGAGATGAAGGGCCACAGTGCGCCAGCCACCTCGCTCGCGCTGCTGCTTCCCGGCGGAACCAGACTCGTGTCAGCGAGTGCTGACGCCACTTGGCGGATTTGGGAGATTGCCAACGGAGCACAAGTCGGTGCTCAAAATCATGGTGCTCCGATCACGGGGTTGGCAGTCAAACCGGATGGGCTGTTCGTTGTCACGGCCGGTGGCCCGAATGCCCGTCTGTGGAAGATCGACACGAATCCTGTCGTTGAAATGAAAGGAAACATCGCTTCTCAACGCAATGTTCTGAAGCTGACGGACGATGACACCGTGGCGAAGTCCCGCGTCGCATTGGCTGACGCGGGTTTCAAGGCGGCTGAGAAAAACTTCAAGGAGCGGGAAGAGGCCACCAAGAAGGCGGTCGAACAAAAGGCGGCGATGGAGAAGGCGCTAAACGAAGCCAAGCCAAAGCAGGACGCGGCGCAGACCGCTGCCAACGCGGCAAAGACGGAACTCGACGCCAAGCCGGATGACGAGGCTCTCAAAAAGAAGAAGGCCGACGCCGATGCGGCTCTGGCAAAAGAGGTCGAAGCGGTGAAGAAGGCTCAAGAGGCGTTTGATGCCTCCGCCAAAACGGTCGTTCAATCCGAGAAGGGCCAGGCTTCTGCGCTCGAACAACAGAATGCGGCGAAGGCTATTTTCGATAACGAAACCAACGCAGGTAAGCAGGTCGAGACAGTTTTCACCCAGGCGAAGGCCGAACTGCCAGCGACCGACAAGCCAGTGAAATCGGTCGCGTTCGTGGATGGCGGCAAACTGATCGCGACTGCGGGTGATGATGGCACGATTCGGCTGTGGAGCGGTACGACGGGCAAGCCGCTGGAAGAGATCGTCGGACACAAGGCTCCCGTTGGGATCCTGGTCTCAGGCCCGAATCGGTTGTTGATCGGAGCGAGCGACGACAAGGCCGTCATGGCGTGGGACTCGAACCCCGAATGGAAGCTGATCGCCACGCTCGGCCCCGCGCCCGAGAACATGCTCGATCTGGCGAAGTCGGTGTTCGTCAACCGCGTCGTGTCGCTGGCCTTCAGTCCCGATGGCAAGCTGCTCGCAACCGGCGGCGGCGAACCGTCACGCAGTGGTGAACTGATTCTGTGGAACGTCGAGACAAAGGCAATCGCCCGCCAGTTCGTGGACGCTCACAGCGACACGGTCTTCGGAATCGACTTCTCGCGCGACGGGAAGCAACTCGTCTCGGGAGCGGCCGACAAGTTTGTGAAACAGTTTGATGTCGAGACCGGCAAGCTGATCCGCTCGTTCGAGGGACATACGCATCACGTTCTCGGCGTGAGCTGGAAGGGAGACGGTAGCCGCATCGCGAGTGCCGGGGCCGACAACGCCATCAAAGTCTGGAACGTCGAGACCGGCGAACAGCATCGCACGATCCAGAATTACACCAAGCAAGTCACCTCAATCCAGTACATCGGAGCCAGCGACAACTTGATCAGTTGCAGTGGCGACAAGACGGTCAAAATGCACCGTTCAAACGACGGCGGCAATACCCGCAATTTCGCTGGCCCAACCGACTTCGTCTACGCCACCGCGTGTACGCGAGATGAAGCCATCGTCGTGGCCGGTGGCGAGGACGGCGTCTTCCGAGTCTGGAATGGCACCAACGCCCAAGAACTCTTCAAGTTTGAACCGCCTAAGTTCCCGACTGACAATGCCCAAGCAAAGGCCAACTGACCGGTTCACATCGATAGCGGCCGCAAACTCCCCGTCTGCTTGGGGCAGGTGGGGTGTTTGCGCTGATACTGGGCAAGTTCTATCCCGCCGCACCCGTATCAACCCCCGAGCCATTAAACGCAAGATGTCCAAATAGCCAAACAAACGAGCCAAACACAATTGTACCTCTCGCGGCCCAAGCTGAGAGATTGGCGAGCCGCATGCCGTCAGGCTGCGGGTTCTGGACCGTCGCAGGAAACCCGTGGCCTGACGGCGCACGGCTCGCCTCGAACATCTCACTCATGGCCGTGCGAGGTATAGTCACCACGCCACGCCAAATGCTTTGCAGACACCATCGTTATGGCGCATTGAATGGTATTGCGGTTAATCGCGCGGGCAATGCGACGTTCCTCGGCTACCGTGTGGTTCTGTCGCTGAGTACACTCGGCCGTGATCGAGTGAACGCTCAATTGGAGTGAGCGTTACCCTTCACAGTGTTTCGGGATGCTCTGCGGCAACGCGGAGTGGAACGTCACCAAGGTGGCCGGCGAGGAACTCCGCCGCACAACTTTTAGGTAGCTGTCCTCGTTCCGAGTGACGAGCCAAAGGGAAACTTGCGATGATCCGGGGGGAGCGATTCGCGCTGGCGACTGGCTGTGCGCTATGGCTCTTTGCCACGGGAGTTGCCTCGGCTCAAGAGCCGCCTCCTCCCGCCGAGACTGCGTCGCCAAGTCAGCCTCGCACGGAATTGCCAACCGAATTGAAGCCGATTGAATCGAAGGCCGTTGGTCCCGCAGTGCCTCTCGATTCGGCGAAGTCCGACACGGACAAACGTTCGCCGCTGGATTCTATTCCAACCGCAGTGCGTTACTTGCCGAACAAGCTCGGGGAACTGGTTCCGGTGCTGGCCAACGCGACGTGGGAGAGCTATGTCGAGTTCATTGCGAACCCGCCGTCCGCCAAACGAGAAGCGGCTCCTGCAGCAGTTGTCTCGTCGATTGAATTGTCGGGCGAAGCAGATGACGAACGGGCGTTGCTCACGGCGAGAATCATCGTCCGGTTGCGGCAAGCGAATGAATACGTGCGCGTCCCGTTGCAACTGAACGAGGCGGTTCTTACCAAGTGGGAGTACACGGGCGACGGTCAACAAATCCCTGGCGAGAAGGATCGTGATCGCGGCTACGTCTGGTGGTTTCGCGGCGTCGGACCGCATCAGTTGGACTTGACGTTGAGCGTGCCGATCCGCCGACAATTGCCGACGCGGCGGTTGCTGTTGTCGCTGCCGACTTCGCCCGTCGCGAAGCTCAAGCTGACGGTGCCGCACCGCTCGGCGACGGCCAAAGCGGGAGATCAAACTCCCCTTGAGATCACCGCCGTTGAAGGCGGCAAGACGCAGTTCGAGGCATTCGGTTTGGGCAGCCGCGTCGATGGACTCAGTCCCCGCGTCGAACTCAGTTGGCAACCGGCTCCGGTCGCATCTCCGGTCGAATCGTCACTCGAATCCAACACGACGATTCTCGCCCACATCGATACCGACGCGGTGTTACTCGACGTTCAACAGCGGGTGCAAGCACTCCAAGGGACATTCACTTCGTTTGCGGTTTTGCTACCCGCCGGTGCTGAAGTCTTGACGCTCGACGGGGACGACTCACCCACACAGCGCCCCGATTTGAACGCACCGAATCGCGTTATCGTCTCCCTGGAAAAACCGACGGCTGGCCCGGTTCGCCTGCATTGGACGGTGCGACTGCCTGCGGCGGAAAAGCGGGGACTCACACTGGATGGGTTCGACGTTCAAGGTGCGAGGAAGCAGAGCGGTGAGATCGGTCTCGCGCCGCATGATGGCCTGCGTCTGTCGTCCAAGCCGCAGAGTAAGGACGCGAATGTTCTGCGGATCGATGCTGGCTCGTTACGTAGCGCCGCAGGGACGGCTCCTGTCACGCGTGCGTATCGATTTTTATCGCAACCGTTCCATCTGGTTGTCGGTGTCGAACAAAATGAAGCGTACTTTCTGGTCGAACCGAAGCTCTATGTTTCCGCCGCTGTCCATCAGTTGAACCTCGATGCCGTCCTGCAATATCAGGTCTATCGTGACAGCCTGTCCGAGGTCACGATTCAGTGGCCGGATTGGAAGGCGCGCGGATGGCTGATCGACGGAATCGACCCGCCCGGTTTGGTCGAAGCGCTGTCGTTCGACAAGGACAGTGACGACATCCGACTGCGGTTGGTGAAACGGCAGAGTGCGGCGTTTCAAATTCGACTGCGTGCGAGGCGACCACTCAAAGGGCCGGACGATACGGCGCTGACATTGCCCCGTGCGATGGCCTCCAGTTCACCCGCCGTCACGCTGATCGTGGCCAATGCCGAAAACGTCGAGACCGAGCTGACCGCACTCGGTCAGACGCTATTGCGACCGACCACCGCGATGACGTTGGAGCAGGCCGCGCTGCCCGACTCGCTTCGCGGTTTGAAATGGTCCGGCTATCGGGTCGACAGCAATGAGCAAGATGTGTCGCTGCGAATTGTCCCGCAACAGCGACGCCTGCGCATGGAGTCGTCGAGCGACGCGGTCTGGCAAAATGATCGCATTCCAGTCGTGCAACGGATCACCTGCGATGTCGCCTACGAGCGACTGACGCAACTCAAACTGAAAGTCCCGCGCGAGCTATCGGCGGAACGAGTCCGATTCTTCGCCGAGCGCGATGTGGAACTGAATGCCGAGTGGAGCGACGACGCAGACCCACTGACGCGACTCGTCCGCCTGACGTTGCCCGAACCGAAGATCGGCCGATTTGAAGTTCAGGCCCGATTCTTCGTGCGCGTGGCCGACAATGTGGCCGCTGAGGTCGAAGGAACGGTGGTGATTCCCGTCGTGCAAAGTGGCGATGAGCCGTTTTCGCAGACACGCTTTTCGCTGGCGCGGTCCGAATGGTTCGAGGCCACTGCCGGGACGGCCATTTGGAAACCGTTGCCGTTGCGGCCCGAAGCGTGGCTGTGGGCGATCGACGGTTCGCTTCCCGAGTTTGTGTTGAAGATGACTCGCTCCCGTGGGAGCGCGAACGGGACGGCGCGTGTTTCAAAGGGGCTTGTCACAGCGGTGGTCGGGCAGTCGGGAATGGGGCAGTTCCGGGCGCAGTTCCGCATCGCGACGCGATCACTCTCACTGAACATGACGCTCCCGCAGCAGGCGGAACTGACACAGGTCTCGTGGGATCGCACGCTGCTCACGCCGGGCAGCGATGTCGTCGAGCAGCCTGCGGGGTCTCGCAAGTTCACGCTGCGGCTGCCCGAGTCGAGTAGCTTTGTTGGATCTAACCCGAGTAATTCGTCCAGCCGAGCCGCAGATCATCTGTTGACGATCGACTACGAGCTGCGATGTCTCGCACCCGCCGGTGGGATCGATGCGGTCGAACTGGTTTCACCACAGTTACCGCAAAGTTCTTGGATGGCCGAAGTCGTCTGGCAGGTGGTGTTGCCCGCCGATCGGCACGTCTGCACGTACCCGTCGTCCGCCACGCCGATGTTCCGCTGGCGCAGGCAGGGCTTGTTTTGGTATCGGCTCTCGGACCCCAGTCCCAGTCAATTGCGGCAGCGCATCGGTGCCGACTCCGGCCCGCCGTCGATGACGGCAGCCGAGATCGATTCACCCGAGTTGGCCGGGAATCTGTATGCCTTCAGTCAGTTCGGTGCCCCGCGCACGTTGTCATTCCGTGCGATGAGTCGGCCGTTGATCGTGTTGTTCGGTGCGGGGCTGTCTTTGCTGGCGGGCTTTGCGATGTTGAGGATCCCAGCGTTGCGTCATGTGCTGACGGTTCTGATCGCGGGACTTTTGCTCGCGACGATCGGATTATGGCATGCGGCACCTCTGGAACTGTTGCTGCAACCGATGGTCGTCGGGTTAATCTTTCCGACGGTCGCGGTCTTGATCGAAAGCTGGTTCCGTCGTCGCGATGTCAGCACAATCTTGACACTGCCGTCGCCCGAGCAACTCTCCGCCGCTCACGCCAGCTCGCAGGACTCGCTGATCGAAGCATCAGGTTCAGCCCCGACACTGATGCGATTCCCACCTCACGACAGCCGCGATGGCATCCGGACGGAATCGGGGAGTGGCGTGTCATGACGAAGAGCCGACTCGCGTTGTTGGCACTGTTGATTCTCGGAGCCAGTGGCTGGATTGCCGCAGCGGCTCCGCCGGAATCCGCGCTGCCGCGCATCCACCGCGTCGATGTTCCTGCCGAACGATTAAAGGACTGGCCGCGCGACGCTTGGCAAGCCGTGGCCGTGCCGCGTGAGGAATTCAATCGCCTGTTGAGTTCCGCTGAATTGGCTGAACGCGGGCCACGTCGGGTACAGATCACGACCGCGCAGTACACGGCCACGCTGGTGGGGGAGTCGCTGCGCGAAGGACGAGCGCGGCTCAATGTCCAGCGTGCCAGCTCCGATTCGGTGCTGCACCCGCTCGGGGAAATCAGCCTCGCGTTGCAAGACCTCACTTGGAACGAGCCGCGCGTTCCCGAGGCCGCAGGCGTTCCAACCGACGGTCTCGCTCCGAAAGAGAGTCCGGCTTCCATGGGCCGACCAGCCGTGTGGGGTTCTGATGCGGTTGGTCAGCCTTGGTTGCTGGCCGATGCGCCGGCCGGCGAGTTGTCTGCGATTTGGAGTGCTGCGGGGCGACGCCTGCCCGCTGAGATCGACTTCGATCTGGTTGTTCCGGCGGCAGCAGTGTCCATGATCGAACTGAAGGTGCCGCGCGACCGCATCGTCCGCGCGACTCCGGAAGCGCGGCCAATCGAAGCCGGGTCGGACGCGCAGTGGCAGGTCTGGCGAATTCAACTTGGCAGCGAACGGCGTTGTCGGTTGGCAATCGCTCCCCGCAACGACGTGTTCGTTCGCACGCCGACGATTTTGTACGAGTACGAATTGGGGGCGGTCGTGCGCGAGGAAGACCTGCGGTTTCAATCGCTCTTCCAACTGGAGGTCTTCGATGCACCGATCACCGAAGTGACGTTCACTGTCCCGGCGAGTGTTGAAGTTTACGCGGTGACCTATGACGCGGATGTCGCTCTCACTTGGAGTCGTCCCAATCAGACCGATACGGCGGGGACGTTGACGGTGCAGCTTCCCGGCCCGTTGCAGGGGCGTCTTCGACCGATTCGCATTGATGGTCTTGCTGTCCAGAAGCCGGGACAGCCGACGGTCTCACCGCAGATCGACGTTCAGAGCGGAGTTTTTTCGTCGGGGCGGCAGATGCTGACGATCGTCGCTCCGATTCAACTCCGTTCGATCCGCGCGAACGGCTTCCGTCAACAAGGTGCCGTCACGTTGGCGGTCGAAGGGGAAGTCTTTTCGTTCCGCCAATTGCTGCGTGAAGCACAACTGATCCTCGACGTGCGTCGGCCGCGCGCATCGCTGGCGGCTCAGGTGGTCGGACTGTTGGAATCGGGCGAGGACTCGTGGACGCTGACCACGGAAATCGTCTGGGCTTCGTCGAGCGGCGGTGGCTTTCAAACGGGATGCCAGTTCCCACCCGAGTGGGAAATCACCGACGTGCAGTTCGTATCGAAGCAAGGCACATCGCGTTTGGCCGGGTGGGACGTGCAATCTCAGCCGGGGGGCCAAACACTGCTGACGGTCGAGTTTTTAGAAGCGATCGAACCGGGGCGACCTCACACAGTGAAGGTTCTCGCACGACGACGATCGGTGGCGATCGGCCAATCGTTCGCGCTGCCCGTGCCGTATCTGCCCAACTGCGACCAGGTCGAAACGATTCTCGGTATGGTGGTCCCTGCCGGATTGAACCCGCTCCTGTCGGAAGAGGCTCGGTTTGAACGAGTCTCGGCACCGGAGGAGTCGGTCACGGCCGGACTGCGGCGACGGACGCGGGCACGCAAAGACGGTGAGTTTTGGTTTCGAGGTGACGCTCTCGAAACGACCAGTTCGATGCAATTGGTCACGCGCCTGCGGCCGGTCTCCGCCACGACCGAAGTGACCGTGGAAGCGGCTCCCGCCGAGTACCGCGAGCGATTTCAAATTCGTTGTCGTGCAGAGGGTTCACCCCTCGATCGGCTGCTCGTTTATCTGACGCAGCCGGGATCGGAGGTCCGCTGGTCGGTGTTGTTGCCCCGACCTGGAGAACTGACGGCGGTGCGGCTCCCCGTTGCACAACATGCCGAATGGAACTGTCCCGCAACGGGCGAACTGTGGGAGTTGCGACTGCCGCCATTGCCCGCCGGGCCGATTGAGATTGAAGGATTGCGGAGCAATCGCTGGCCGGTCACCGCGCGTCCCGCGTTGTTATTCGTGCCGCAGTCGGTCGAGCGGCGCGGACGGCTTCGTTTGCGCAGACCTGAGTCACTCGAACTGTCGATCGACGCTCGGGGCCTCGACCCTCAAACGACTGCGACCGATGACTCAACTCGTGCGGTGATCGTCTCGGATGCCGCATCGTCCTTCGCGAACAATCTCTGGCAGTACGATGCCTTCGACGACGAACTGTCCATTGCGCCGCGAGATTCCCTCTCCTCACGCGAGTATCCCGCAATGGTTTCGCTGCAAGTCCGGTCGTTGATCTCATCGAACACGGACGGCTTCGATCTCTACCGTGCCCGCATTCGACTTGAGAATGGGGCAACTCAAGAGACGCTGCGGATTCGCCTGCCGTCACCCGCCGTGTTGCAGGAGGCGACGATGGCCGGAGAGGCGATCATTCCGAATTCCGTGGGTGAGTCGTTGCTCATCCCCGGCCTCAGTGCCGCGCGGCGCGATGTCGTGGAACTGTTGTACCGCGTCCCGGCGCGAGGCCGCGCGGTGCGCGACAGCCGCCGTGTGATCATCCCCCTCGTGGCCGCGACGGTCCTCGGGTTCGAGTGGGAGTTTGCACTGCCTCCGTCAGTCCGATTGTTCTCGGAGCCACTGGGAGTTCGTCTCGCGCGGCCACTGCCGCTGCCGACGTGGACCGAGCGGCTGTTCGGGCCGCTCGGTCAATCGCGCGGCGAAACGCTCTTCAACCCGTTCGCGATCGCAGCGTGGCGTGAGCTGCTGCAACCGCATTCCGCCCCCGTCTCATCGGTGGGCGAGTTGAACGGTGAGTTGATCGCGCCAATCGAATGGCAGGTTCACAGTGCCTCAGCATTGGAAGTGCCCGAGGAACTGTGGTTGGAAACGTGGCACGCCACACGGACGCGACTCCTGTCGTGGATCGCGCTCGCGATTTCGCTATCGATCGGCATCGTCGTGCGGATCATCGGCTGGAAGTATCGCGACCGACTGGCCGCCTACTGGCTCACGTGGCTCGTCGGCCTCGCGCTGTGTAGTGGGTCGCCCTACGCGGAATTCGCAGGCGGCGGCATCGCGGGCACGATTGTGGCGTTGCTCATCCCACGGCGATCCCTGCTCGTTCAGCGACGCCCTGCGACTTTGGTTCCCGGTGGCAGCACGCACAACTTTGCCCTCGGAAACTTCAATAGCACGACCGTGCTGGGGATTGGCCTCGCGCTGGGAAGCAGTTGGGTCGCGCGCACTCTCGCACAGGAATCCTCTCCACAACCCACAGCCAGGCCGCGCGAGACGACTCGCAAACCCAACCCGACCGGCGGCGCGGGGGCCTTCCCAAGCGAATCGACTGCGGGTGCAACGGCCTCCAGCGCGGACTCATTATTGTGGAGTGTCGATGCCGAGCCGAAGTTTGCGGCGGCGGCGGCACGAGCTGCGAATTCCGTGTTTGTGCCCGTCGATGCCACCGGTCTTCCGTCGCAGACGCAGACGCTGGTCTATGTCGCACCCGAACTTTTGACCCGCTTGAAAGAGACGGCACAACTGGCGGCGGCGGCTCCCAACTGGCTGATCGCTTCAGCCCGATATCGCGCGGTGGTGAGTAACTCGGGGAGCGTGAGCTTACTGGCGAAATTCCGCATTCACATTCTGAATGACACCACCGAACAGCAGATCCTCATTCCAATTTCTGACGCTGTGCTGGCGGGAGCGGACGCTTGCCGCGTCAACGGACAACCGCACTCCACGACGATGGCTCCCGACGGCCACGGCTTTGTGATCACACTGCCACGCGCGGCAACGGCGTCGGCGTTCGATCTCGAATTGGATTTGAAGCGTGTCGCGCACAAGACTGCGGCCGGTGTCGGATTTACGTCGTCGATCCCGCGCGTCGTCGATTCCCTGTGGTCGATGGAGTTGGCGGAAGTGGTCGAGTTTTGGGATCTCCTCGGCGGTCGCGGAGCCTCCACACGCTCGGCCGATCGTCGCACGATCACACTCGATTGCGGCTCGACATCGCAGCTCGAAGCCCGCTGGTCAGTCGCGGCGGTGGAATCGAAGCCGGGCCGCGTTGAGGTCTCGGCGATGCAGGTCCTCGACATTCGGCCGTCCGTCGCCGAGCTGCGGTTCCGACTCCGCTGCACGCCGCTCGATGGTCCACTCGATTCCCTCGAACTCGATCTGCCCAAAGGGTGCCTGTTGCGCGAAGGCGATGTTCGCGCCGTCGGCCTGCTCCGTACCGAAGTCATCAGTGGCACCGACGGCCTGCCGAAACTGCGTGTGACTTTTGACCGACCGCAGCGGCGAGCGTTTCAGATGGAAGGAACGCTGCAGGCCCCGACGCTCGAATCCAATGGTACGGTCCCACTGCCCCGCTTCGGGCTGACACGCGGTGGTGTCGTGCGCGTCGTGCCGCAGCAGAACTGGTGGTGGATCGGCGCAGGTTCGGAATTCCGAGTCGAGGCACAGAACCTCGACCTCGAATCGGCGGCGGGACTCTCAGCCGCTGAGTTTCTCGCGGCGTGGGGTGACTCACCGCCGATGGGCCGACCACACGTCGTGTTTCAACCGCGCGAGGGGGAATCGCCGCAGTTCGCGATCTCGCCGCAACTCCCGCGTCGCCGGGCCTTGCGCTGGATGCAGTCCGGCCACATCGACAAACGGCGTCTCAACTGGACGCTCGATGCGCTACTCGAAGCGACGCAGGCTCCCGTCTATCAGCATGTCTTGTTTGTCGATCGTCGCCTGCAGATTGAGTCGATCTCGATTCGCGAGAACGGTGCCGAGCGATTGATTCGCTGGTCGGAAACGAAACAGGGGGCTTCGCCAACTCGTGTCGTCGTGTTCCTCGGCGACAAAACGACCGGCGTGCAACAGTTGACCCTCAAGGCGGGAATGACGCTGCGTCACGGCCGCGCTGTGCCACTGCCGGTCGTGCGTTGCGAGGAAGCGGAACTGGTCGAATCCCAGTGGGAGCTGTATCGCGAGGCGGATGTCGATGTGGATCTGACCTTGCCGCGTAATGTTCCCCCGTTTGAGGCGGCGATCGACCAGGCAGATGACCTTTCACCAGTGCTGTTGGCACGCTATCAGATCGCCGATCCCGATCCGAAGGCGATCATCAGCGTGTCCTCGCGGCATGCTCAATGCGCGGCGCGAACCGTGGCCGTTCTCGCCCAGACCGACGCACGCGGTTGGAAACTGACGGGGCAATTGTGGCTCACACCGCTCGGTGAATCGCCGCGGCGACTCGGTGTCCGTTTCCCGGCCAATGCAGTCGATCCCGCTCGGGTGCGGATCGAACAGGCCGAAGCGATTTGGCACGAGCCGGTCGATGGCTCGCGCCGCTTGGACCTGACACTACCTCCCGAGCCGACGGAAGTGATGCTGTCGTTCGACATCGTGGTGGAAGAGCCGCCGCGCGGCGACTGGGAGCTGCCGTGGCCCGCGCCGCTGCAAGCGACCTCACACGAGATGTGTCTCGTTGCGACTCCGGCCGATGTTTGGACGCCGCTGGTCGGTACGGAACTCAAGCCGGACGAGTCGCCCGGTTGGGCGGATGAATTCCTTTCTGAGCGGTCGCCCGACACCACCTCGGCGATGTACCGCCTCGAAGCAGCCCCCGTGCGATTGCATCGCCAAGCGGCGACGGCTCATGTCGATGAACCACTTGTGCGACTGCTCGATCACACCTTGTGGCTCACTCCCGACGGAGGTCGACGCGGCCTGACCCGCGCGTTCCTGTCGCAAACGCGCGAAGTGATTGACTTCGATCTGCCTGTCGGTCTGCAACCGATCGCATTGCTTCTGGATGACCGACCGCTTGCACTGCCCTCTGTCACCACGGGAACGCTGCGCGTGCCCCTCGTCGGTGGCGGGCGCGAGTCGATTCTCGTGGTGATCTGGGAGCAGTCCTTTGCTCAGCCGCAACGCAACGCGCACAGCGAACAAGTCCTGCTGCCGTGGCCGACTCACGTGAAAGTGGCTCACTCGCTCGTCACGGTCTTACCCCATCGCAACGGGCTGGTGGTCGGCCAAACGAAGTTGCCTCAGACCGATTGGATGGATGCCGCATTCGACCGTTTGGAGATTCTGCTCGACCGCCAAGCGTCACTCATCAACGACCCGCGCGCTGTGGCGGCCAACCGCGAATTGATTGATGAGCTTCAGTCTCGGGTGGCGACGCGACTGCCGTCACGCACAGTTCAAGCGTCGGCGGCACTCACGGCGCGACTCGAACGCTGGCGCGGCATCGTCGAAACAATCAACGGTCTGGAACGATCGACCGCGATCGACAAACAGCCGTTCGCCGACCGGCCGCTCCGTCACCTCGAAGAACAGTTCGTCGATCACCCCGACGCACTACGGATCGTGGCGACGGTCGAATCGCCCCGTGTCGGCTTCTGGCTGATTGATCGCCGCTGGTTGGCTTTGCTGCTCGGGCTGCTGCTCAGCCTGATCACGATTCCGACACTGAGGCATCTCATTCGCCTCGAATGGGGCGAATGGCTGAGTACCCGCGTCACCATCTCGTGGTTGCTGCTTGGACTGGTCTGGTGGTTCACACTGACTCCCGGCTTCCTCGGGCCGCTCGTCATCGCGATGGCAGCAATCCGCGCCGCAGTCGTTCACACCCCGCGACTGCAACCCGTGATCGATGACCAGACCTGACACGGTCCATGTTGAGATATTCTTGGCGAGCCGTGTGTCGTGAGGCTAAGAACCTGTCCGAGAATAATGTCGCGGATTGCCTTGTCCCCTCGTCCCGGCTTTGCGGGGAGAGGGTTAGGGTGAGGGGGCTTTTCCGGTCAACTGCGAAACACGGAGTTGTTCTTGAAACAGGTACTACGGGTTTCCGGCCTCGATCAAGAGCTTCCGCCTGATCGGCCGACCGCTCGCCAAAGTTCCATCTGTGCCAGCGTGAGGAATGGTCCCCTACCACTTCCCTTCGCTCGCCTGCCAACTGATCGTCGCCACTCCCGCTACGAAGCAGTAGTAGGCGAACCAGTGCAGCTTCTGTTTCGAGAGCATCCGAATCAGCAGCTTCAGCGCGGCGATGCCGACGAAGAATGAGACCACGGCACCGAGACCATACGCCCCCCACGGGATGTTGAGCGCGTCGGTAGAACCGGGACGGAGCAGCTTCACAGCGTCGAGCAGCACCGCACCGCCAATGACGGGGATTGCGATCAGAAACGAGAAGGTCGCAGCGGACTCACGTTCCATGCCACAGATCAAGCCGCCCGAGATCGTACAGCCCGAGCGAGAGACTCCCGGCAGAATCGCCACCGCCTGAAAGCAACCGATGATCAGTGAGATCGGCCACGGCAACCGCCGCTCAACGATCTGCCCTCCCTGATACATCTGCCCAATCAGCAACACTCCCCCCGTCAGCAGGAAGCCGTATCCCGCCAGCAAGGGCGACTCGAACATCGCTTCAAACGCCTGCTTGAACCCGATACCGATGATCGCGGCGGGAATGGAAGCAATGACGATCGTCAGGCAAAGTCGCCAGTCCATTTCCGAGATGACCCTGCGCAGCCGCTCGAAATAGACGACCACAATCGAACCAAGCGTTCCCAGATGAAGCGCGAGGATCAGCGTGAGCGACTCTTTCGCGATCGGTCCGCTCTGACAGCGTTTGAGCAACTCGTTGCCAACCACCAGATGTCCGTCCGAACTGATCGGCAAGAACTCGGTGATCCCTTGGATCACGGCCAGCACCAAAATTCGAAACGTGTCGTTCATCGAACCTGCATTCCCTTGCGAAGCCGCGATCATCGCGATCGCTCGGACTGCTGCACCGCTTTCCGTCGCTCGGGCCGGTCGGTCATGTCGGATTGCGCGGGCGGAGTCTAGTAGCGACCGTGCGGCCGGTCGAGATCGGTCTGAACGTGCGAGTGGCATCCTCTCGAAGATGTCATATAGAGAGGGATTACCGCAGCAAACGGTTGAAGTAGGACTGCTCTCATCTCATTCAAAGCCGTCACCAGAGCGGGGAACGCAAGTCCCCTGAACTCGATCGCCATTGCGTCAGTCGCGGTCCCAGGCAACGATTCAACTACAAGGCCGACACCATTTCATTTGGCATCGGGCGGCCTGCGATCAGCGCCCAAGGCGAACCGGTAACACCCCAACACACCCAGCGCGAGCGACAACAGCGTGAACGGTTTGAGCTGATGCAGATGAGTCAGGAAATACGGAAAACTCGGATCAGTTCTGAACGGAGCGAATCGCCATTCGGTGTACAGACCGAGAGCAAGTCCCGCGACGGCACACAGGATCGCGAGCGGCGTCGAACGGCACCGGGCGAAGTAACCCGCCGTCAGACCCAGCAGCGCGGGCGGGAGAATGAGGGCGTAGAAGCCCTGTCGCGCGGCCCAGAAGAAGGTGAAGTATCCCATGCCTCCACCGATGGCCGCGCCGAGCAACCCGAGTGCAATTGTCTGTGGTCGGCGGGATTCTTTCATGGGGGGTTCCTGATTTCTCGACCATCGGTTCCCAGCTCGTGCGGTCAGCAGGTTCAAAGTTCGGTTTACACTGCAAGACGGTCTCGACATCCGAGACAACGTACCCGCCGAAACCAGAACTTCAAACCACTTGGTCCCGACTTCTCGATCCGTCACTTCGGCAACTGTGTCTCCAACAGTGTCGCCTCATGTCGAACGTTGTTGAACCGCGCTGGCCATTCGGTTTTGTTGAGCTTGTTGATCGTTGTACGAGCATCTTCCCACCGCTTCTGTTGGACCTGCGCGGCGGCCAGTTTGAGCAGACCGGTCGGTTCCAGACGCCGCAGCTCGGCGACCTGTTCCCAATGAGGAATGGCCTCGTCCCAGCGGTTCTGTTGCTGGCGGAGTTCGGCCAGCGCGGCATGGTTCTCGGTCTCGTTGGGAGCGGCTTCGATGATCGAGGTCGCGGCCCGTTCGGCCTCCGCCTCGTTAGCTTTCATTCGTTCGGCCAGTTGCGTGAAGAGCTTCAGGTCGTGGCGGTCGAAGTCGATGAGGGCCATCAACTGGCGAGTCGCCTTGTCCGCCTGCTGGCTGCCGTCGTAGCAGACGATCAGCGCCTGATGGACTTCCTTGTCGAGCGGCTGCAACGCCAGAGCCAGCTCGTACTGCGCAATGGCGAGCGGCAGGTTGCCCTTCGCCTGGTAGACCTGTCCGATCGTCTTGCGCAGGATCGGACTGTCCTGCCCGGTCTTGGCCGTTTCGGTGTCGAGATGCTTCACGTAGTCGTCGAGATCCTTCGCGCTGCTCAGCACCTGATTCAGCTTCCGTATCGCATGGCCTCGCTGATCGGTGCGCGGTCCCCAGCAAACGATTGCGGCACTGGCGGCATCAACCGCCTCCTTCGTTCGCCCGAGACTCGACTGTGCGTCGGCGAGGTGTTGGTATTGATACGACAAACTGGCGTCATTCAGTCCATGTGCGCCGTAGTCTCGCAGGTGGAGCGAGATCGCCTCGTTGAGGTATCCGGCCGCCTGCTCGTTCAACTGGCAGCCGAGGCACGCCTTGCCGATCTCATAGATGTTCCCCTCGGTCCAGCGACCGTCCGCGTGGAAGTGAGCGTCGGTCTGCTTGAGCAGCGTCGCCAGTTGCTCGGGCCGTTGCGAGTGGTAATACGCGGCCATCAACTGCGTGCGGTATTGAATTGAATCCGGCTGGGCCTTCATCAGTCCTTCGAGTAGTGGGATCGACTCGGCGTAGCGGCTCTCGTTCTGGAGGAACGTGACCAGTTCTGCCTGAGCCGACTCGTCTAGCAAACCATCGTTGTAGGCGATCATCAGGATTTCGATGGCTCGCGCATGAAGTTCCAATCCGCTGCGGAAGTAGTTCGCGATGTAGCGGACTCGCCGACCCGAGGTCTTCTTCTCGGCATAGACTTCGTTCGCGGCCTTGGCAAAGTCGGGAGCCTTCTCAGCCCAGAAGTGCGAATAGTGCTTGTAGTAGATGTACTGATTGCGAGCCTCACCCATGCGGAGGTCTCGCTTCAGTTCCTTGATCGCCAACGTGAGGACTCGCGGCGCGAGATCGCCCAACTCCGTCGCCGCGACTTCACGACGCCGGGCCAACTCATAGCCGAGCGTCTGCCAGCCGTTGTCCCACTGGACCTCGAACCGCTGCGGATATTGTTCGAGCCGCTCGACAACGTACTGCAATGCGAGCTTCGGGCTGAGGGACGTGCCGGTGACATGCATCGGGGCCGACACCGTGTTGCGGTACTGCGATTGTTGCTGCTTGAGAATCTTCGGCAGAGACTCGAACACGAACTTCGCCAGCCGTCCGGAGTAGTCTCCGATCTTGTTCCGCTGGGCGATGTCGAACGTGGAACACATCCGAGTGACGACGTTGTAACGCACGTGCTCATCCGGTGCAGCGTCGATCTCCTTCAGGCCGAGATCGATGATCTTGTCGAACAGCACCGCATCGCGACCCAGCGTCACCTCGCCCTTGTGTTCGAGAGCGTGGTTGTAGAGCGACATCAATCGGTCGCGGAGGAACTTCCGTTGCTCATCGTGATTCGTGACGGCGATCCATTTCAGCAGCACGGCCTCACCCGCCGCGTGCTTGTTGCCACCTTCGTACAGGCTGACGAAGCTGCCGAGAATTCCGTTGTCCTCGTGTGGCCACTGGCCTCCGTTGGCCTGGGCGTAGTCGCGGACTTCGATCTCCATCATCGCGATCGCCTCGTCGCGCTTGCCGTAGCTCCAGCCGAGCAGATTGCACAGGTCGTTGGTGATGAACAGATGGTCCCGCGACGCGGCGGGGGCTTGAGATTGCAAGGCCCTCAACTCACGAAGCTGCTCGGCCGCGACCTCGCCGTTCGTGATGCCGCCGAGGCTGTAGAGGAAGCTCGACATCAGACGAGGCTCGCCCGGCTGCCAGTCGCGTGCGAAAGCGCGACGCAGCGCGGCGACACACGCCGTGACGTGCGGGCCGGGTTGGTTCAGCACCTCGGACGATTTTCGTTCGACGAGCGCCTCCAACAGATCGAGCGCCCGCAGGTCGGTCGGCGTCCTCGCCAATGTAGCAGGCACTCTCCGAGTGCCGTCGCCTTCTCCGCCGCCATTCGGGCCACGGAGTGTCCCGACTACTTTGAGGATCTCGTCTGCCGTTGCTTCGTTCCGCAGTTCGACGAGTACCTGGCTGTTGAGCGACTGCAAAAACGCATAGATCTGCTGCGGCGAGCGGCCGAGCACCGCATCGGGCAGCATCTGGAGCAGCCGGAAGTCGCGCGACGCCGCGTAAATCTCTCTCAACTGCGAGAGATAGTTCTCGGGACTGGCCGACTTCGCGAACAGGGCACGGAACGTGAGCAGCGTGTTCTCGTCGAGTTCGCTCGGCAGAGTGACGCCATGCTGGTGCCAACGGTTGCGGACACCGTAGAGCGAGTTGCCGAGGTTTCCCTCCGGCATCTGCTTGAAGACTTCAAGCTTCGTCCGCTCGTGATCGCTGCGGCGGTTCGAGACCAGATACCAGTCGGACAGCATCCGGTAGTCGCCGGCGGAGAGGAGTTTGTCCTTCTCGGCCGACTCGAACAGTTGGATCGCCTCGTCGAGCTTTCCTCGTTCGGCAAGCAGCCGCGCGAGCGACTGCCGCCACGGCGAGGTCGATTGGTCCTCGCGAATCCACGTGCGCAGATCGCGCTCCAAATCATCGGGCCGATCGAGTGCGACGAGCATCTGGAACTTGGTCGCCCGCCACGCCGCACGGTAGCCCTGTCGCTCCGCGACAGGAAGCGCGGTCGCGGGAGTGGCGTCCTTTGTCGTGTTGTCGTCTTTACGCGTGGCGGCGTCTGTTCCCGTTCGCGCCTCCTGTCGCGGAGCGACAGGGCTACTTTGGGCAATCCCCGCGTCAATGTACTTGAGGACGCGGTCGATCGTGGCCGGAGTCGCCTTGCGTCGCGCGGCCAGATTCATCACGGTCGTGAAGGCCCGCTGCTTGAGGAGTCCGTCAATGGCCTCTTTCAAGCGATCCGCACCGGCAACGCCCGGCTCCTCGACCTCGTCGTCGTCATCCTCCTCGACAACCTCCGGTTTCGGTGGCACTTCGCCAAGGATCGCCCAGCACCGCTCCTCAACCTTGTCGAGGTTCTGGTCAAGCTGCACGTCGAGCCACATCTGTTCCATCCGCATCCACGCGGCGAGTTCTGTAGCCGCGTTCGCCCGAACGCGGGTCTTCTCAATGACCTCCACCACTCTGGCGAGTGCGGCTTCATCGTCATCTTTTTCCTTGTCAACTTCAGCCGTCAGGCGCGTCGCAAACGCCACCCGGCTCGCCTTGCGCGACTCGGCCCGCTTCGTGGCGAGTTCGGTGCGAGTCAGCTTGTTGACCTCGCCCGCATCGCGCAACAGTTTCTCGTCACGTGCCGAGCGATTGGCCAGCATCGCATCGATCAGCCGGTGCAGCGCGGGCAACTGGATGGAGAGCGTCGCGTCGGGATCATTCGCTCGCGACAGCAATCGCAGCGTTTGGAAGGCTTCCTGTTCCAACTCGTCGGTCCACGGGCGAACCAGCAGGTCGTTGAAGAGCAGGTCGCGATAACCAGGCTTCAAATCGGCCGGGGCGGTTGCGATCCGCTCGCGCAGGAACGGAAGGGCTTCCGTGTCGTAGAAGCGGCTGCCGTAGATCCCGCTGAGCGTCGTGCCGAGCGAGTCGCGGTCGTGGCGATCCTCGGTCTTGCTCCATCGCGCCCGCAGTTCGGCGGCGATCTTCTTCCAGATGTCGAGTGGCACTTCGTGCGCCTGAAGCTGCTTGCGGTCGTTGATCGGCTCGACCAGTTCCAGCCGTCCGCCGAGCGCACTGTGTACGAGGAAGTTGAGCTGTCCCGGCGTCAGAACGGCGAGGCCGCTGCGGAGCTGATTCAGAAACTCACCGCGCAGCCGGTCGCAGTCCTCGCTCTGCTGGAAGTAATGGTGATTGAAGATGCGCTGCGCGAGGTCGCCGTGATGCGGATGCCGCACGAAGAACCGGGCGGTCTCGGCGAGGATGCCGAACCACCGTTCATCGGCCCGCTGGAACGAGATGTTGTACGCGCTCCCCTGAGCGAAGTTGATCGCCGTCTCCAGCCGGGCACGCTGCGGGGCGGAGAGCTTCCCTTCGACGCGGGCCTCCTTCAGCCATTGCTCGACGAGCACGTTGGCCGCATCCATTTTGTCGTTGTAGACCAGCGCCGAGACATGCTGCGCGTAGGCCGAGTTCCACGACGACGACTCGGGATTCTTCGCGATCCAGTCCGTGGTGAACGCCAGCAACCGATCCCACTGGCCGCGCGTGCGGAAGAGATCCGTGAGCGAGCCGCGCAGCGTTTCGTCTTCGTAATCCGGCCGTTCGATGTCGCGCGCGATCTCGGTTCGCAGCCATTTCTCGGCCGCGTCGTACTGCCCCGCGTTCCTCATTCGCTGCGCGACATCCTGTTGCCAGTGAACGTGCCATGGAGCCTTCTCGGCCATCGCCTTCCGCAGCGCGAGGGCCTCTTCGGATCGGCCG